>JAWRKD010000132.1:0-62118 GCA_040307135.1 Desulfovibrionaceae bacterium | reverse complement strand
CTCCTTGGCCGCGCCGGGCGCTAGCCGACCGTCGCCCCGGTCCTGCTTCCGTGGGCCCTGCGGATCACCTCCAGGAGCTTCTCCGTCTTGCAGGGCTTGAGCAGGTAGTCGAAAGCCCCCAGCCGAAGGAACTCGGCCGCGTCGTCCGGCGAGGCGTGCCCCGTGACCACGATGATCCTGGCCCCGACCCGGGCCTCGCCCAGACGCTCCAGGGTGGCCGTACCGGTGAGCCCGGGCAGACGCATGTCCAGGAGCACCACGTCGTAGGCGTCCCGGCCCAAGGTCTTCACGGCCTCCTCACCGCTGTTCACCGTGTCGGCGAAGAGGCCGTATGCCTCCAGGAGCTTGGCCATATTGCCGGCGAAACGCGCGTCGTCGTCCACCACCAGCACCCTGATCAGTTCGTTCATGGCATTCCTTCCCGGGCTAGACGGCGGCCATACCGGTTTCCGAGACCACTTCGCCGCCCTGGTCGTACATCAGCCCGCAGCGCAGGTCGAAATGACGGTTCACGCTCATGGTCGGACAGGTGGCGTTGAGGGCCACTTGGACCACGGTGGATCCCAGGAAGGCCTTCTCGGGATCGGTTTCACGGGTATGGTGGGCCATGAGGATGAGATCGGCCTCGCGCATCCGCGCCAGCTTGAGGATCTCCATGGCGGGCATCCCCTCCCAGGCGTCGAAGGAGCAATTCTTGATGCCTCGGAGCTTGTCTCCGTACCGGTCCTCAAGAGCGGTCTTGGCCGTCTCGATGGAGCGGCGGATCTCCTCCTGGCTCAACGAAACCCGACCAGACTCTCCGCCCGCGTCCACACAGTGGAAGACCGAGAGACCGGCCTTGTAATGCCGGGCGATCTGGCCGCCGTAGAAGACCGCGCAATCGGCCTGCTCGGAGAAGTCCGTGGCGGCGACGATGTTCATGAAATTGTGTTCGCCGTAAGGCGTGGACTTGGCCACGATCATGACCGGACAACGCGACTTCTGGCTGACCTGCTCCAGGGTGCTGCCGGCCATGCCCCACTGGCGGGAACGCAACTCCGCGTATTCCTTGGTGTGCGGCCCCATGACGATGAGGTCGGAGTTCATCTTGCGGGCGATGCGCAGAATCTCGGCGTGAGGCACGCCGGGCACCACCTTGATCTCGTAGTTCTCAAGCCCCTTGAGCTTGTCCTTGTAGTATTCCTCCACCGAGGCCTTGATCCGGCCGACCTCGCCGGAAGACTCCAGGAACTCCATCTCGCCCCAGCCCTGGACCATGCCGCAGACATGCACCACGACCAGGCGGGACTCGAACCGCTGCGCGAAGTGGAAGGCCGCGTCAGCCGCACAGTCGCACAATTCCGACGGCGTGATCGCCAAAAGGATGTCCTTGAACATATCCTCACCCTCCTGTTGGGGTTCCGTGACCTCAGACCGTCGCGGCCGCGGGCGCGCGCAGCTTGCCGCGCAGAGCGTCCGTGACCGCCATGTTCTTGCCCAACAACACGTCGTCTTCCGAAAGACCCAGCGCCAGGCCCATGAGCTGAGGCAGATAGAGCACCGACACCGGGCGTCCCCTGCCGCCGGAGCGGATGGCCTCCTTCTGGTAGGCCTCCAGGTTCATCTGGCACATGGGGCAGACCGTGACGATGAGATCCGCCTCAGAGGCCGCGTCCAGGATGGCGGACACCAGGGCCAGTGCCGCCGCGCGCTTGGTGGCCATGAGCGAGGCTCCACAGCAGCGGCCGCCCATGTCCCAGTCCAAGACCTCGACCCCCAAGGCCTTGAGCAGGGGCTCCATCGAGGCCGGACGCTCCGGATCGTCGAACAGCGGATAGGGCCGCAGCACCTGACAGCCGTAATAAGGCGCCACGGTCAGCCCCTCCAGGCGGCGGACCACGGCCTGGCCCACCCGCTCCGGGCCCACGTCCCGGGCGAGCACGTCCAGGAGGTGGCGGACCCGCACCGTGCCTGAGCGGCTCAGTCCCTCGGCGGAGAGGGCCTCGTTGACCCTGGCCGCGAGTTTGCGGTCCGCCTCGCATTCCCGCTCCACGCGCATGTGGTTCAGGTAGCAGGCGCTGCACGGCACGAGCATGTCCGCGTCCGGAGCCTCACGCTCGGCCAAGGCCAGATTGCGGGCTGGCAGGGCCAGGGTCAGCAGGCGGCTCACGGGCTCCACGGCGCTCGCGCCGCAGCAGGTCCAATCCGGGATTTCCGTCAGTTCCACGCCGAGCAGGCGCAACACCTCGCGGCTGGAGAGGTCGTACTCCACCGCCCCGCTCTCCAGGGAGCAGCCAGGATAGTAGCTGTACTTCATGGCCGGGCCTCCATTTCACGGACCTTGGCGAAGAGCGGGCCGAGACGGCCCCGCTGTCCGCTTCCGCCCAGGTGCAGCTTGCCCTTGCGCAGGAGCTTCAGCCCGAGCGGGGTGTATTCCAGGGGCAGGAGCGGATCCCGCATGTCCAGGAAATAATGGAGCATGAGCTCGGTCTCGCGCACCCGCCCGTTCTTCTCCACGTTGCGCATGAAGTCCTCGTAGAACAGGCCCCGCTTGCGGTCCGCGGACCGGCCGTCGGAGGCGGCCAGGCGCTTCAGCGCGGCCATGGCCGCAGTCAGGGGCAGGCCGCGCGGGCAGCGTAGCGTGCAGGAGTAGCAGGCCGAGCAGAGCCAGAAAGTTCGGCTTTCCAGCACCTCGTCCACGAGTCCTAGCAGGAGCATGCGCCACAGACTCCTGGGCGTACGGTCCATGGCCGGGGCGTTGGGGCAGGAGGCGGAGCAGGTTCCGCACTGCATGCAGGCCCGGACCATGTCCTGGATTTCCGCCAGGGCTGCGGTGTCGACCGCAATGGTCGCGGCTGAGGGCAGAGAAACGGCTTCGGTCCGTCCGTTCATGGCGAGTCCTCCTTCATCGTGCGGTGTTCACGGCCGCGGACTGGGACGATCCGGCCAGGGCCGCGTCGATCACGGCCATGACCTGCTCGTCGCGGAAGCCGCGCAACACGGTGGCGCTGTTGGGACAGACCGCCATGCACGAACCGCAGCCCTGACAGAGCAGGTCGTCCACCACGATGGCGTCGTGCTCCAGGTCCAGGGACCGCGCCCCATACGGGCAGACCGGGATGCAGCGGCCGCAGCGCGAGCAAAGGGTGTTGCGGACCTCGGCCACCACGTTGCCGCAAGTGAGGTGCTTCTCGTTCAGAATGCGCACGGCCCGCTGGGCGGCGGCCTTGGACGAAAGGAGCGTGTCGCGCATGGTGGCCGGTCCAAGGGCCAGGCCGCAGGCGAAGACGCCGTGCTTGAGGAAGTCCACCGGCCGCCACTTGGTCTCGGCCTCCTGGTAGAAGCCGTCCTCGGTCAGCCCCACGCCGAAGAGTTCGGCCACCTCGGCGGCGTCGTTGGGCTCAACGCCGCTGGAAAGCACGAGCAGATCCGGCCGCACCTGAATCTCACCCCCCAGGACGGGGTCCAGGGCGGTGATCACCGGCCTCTGGTCCTCGAACTCCACGTGCGGCTTGTTCGCCAGGGTGTAGCGGACGAACACGGCCCCGGCGCGCCGGGCCTCGGTGTAGAAGTGCTCCGAGAAGCCCGTGCTCATGATGTCGCGGTAGAAGACGTAGATGGGCAAGCCGGGATTGCGACGCTTGAGCATGAGAATGTTCTTCAGCGCGCTCAGGCAGCAAATCCGGCTGCAATAGCGGCGCGACTCGTCGCGCGAGCGCCAACACTGGATCATGGCGACCCCGCCGAGCCCGGAGGCGTCCACCGCGCCATCGGCCAAACGCTGCTCCAGCTCCAACTGGGTCAGCACGCACTTGTGCACCCTGTTGCCGTACTCGTAGACCCGGGCCTCCCGGCCGCCGGTGGCCAGGATCGTGGCCCCGTGGTGCAGGGTGTGGGCCACGCCCTCGCCGGTGGCGATGACGGTCACGAAACGTCCGGCCCGCCCGCGCGAGAGCACCACACGGGAGTCCTTGAGCACGCGGATGTTGGGGTTCTTCTCCACCTGCTCCACCAGATCTTCCATGAAGCGGACGGGATCTTCTCCCTCAAGAGTGTAGCGCAGGTTCATGGCCATGCCGCCCAACTCTTCGGCCTCTTCCACCAGGAAGACCTTGAACCCCTGGTCCGCGATGCCCATGGCGGCGGTCATGCCCGCCAGTCCGCCGCCCACCACCAGGGCATTGGGCGAAACCGACGTGGCCTGTGGCAGGGGCGAGGGATCCGCCCCCAGCAACTTGGCCTCGGCCATGGCCAACAGAGAGGCCGTCTCGTTTGTCTGCGCGGACGTATTCCCGTTGCCCCCGGCGAATGCGGCGGTGTGGATGTCCACCACGTCCATGAGCGCGGGGTTGAGTTCGAGCGCCTCGCCCAGCTCCCGCAGACGCGGCACGTGGGCGTACGGCAGACAGGCCCCGATGAGCACCCGGTTGGGGTGCAGCCCGGCGGCCTCGTTCCTGATGGCCTCCCAGCCCTGGCGTGTGCAGGCGGAGGCCACCTCGACCACCCGGGCCACCCCGGGCAGGGACTCCATGCGCCGCCGCAGCTCGGCCATGTCCGCCCGGCGCTCCAGAGTCGGACAGGACGTGCAGATGGCCATGAGCACCCGGGGTTCCTGGCGGGAAACATCGGTGTAGACCGGCTCCTCCTCCACCACCTCCTCACGCGGCCCGCGGTAGACGCGGATCATGCGCGAGGCTCCCATGGCAGCCGCTCCGGCCTGGATCAAGGAGTCGCGAATGTCCTTGGGCTCTCCGAAGGCTCCGGCCGCGAACACGCCCAGTCGACTCGTGCGGTTGGGGGCCAGGGGCTTCGTTTCGCAGAAACCCCACGGGTTGACCTCGACCCCGGCGGCCAAGGCCAAGCGCTCCATGGAACGGGGCGGCCTGGCGCCCACGGCAAGAACCACGGCATCGAAGACCTCCGAACGCAATTCACCGGAATAGTCGTAATATTCCACCAGCACGCCGCCGTCCGGTCCGGGCAGCAAGGTATGCGGACGGGCGGGCACGAAACGGACCCCGCCCGAGGTTTCGGCCTCGTCGCGGTAGCGCTGGTAGTCCCGCCCCGGCGTACGCATGTCCATGTAGAAAATGACCGTTTCGGCCTCGCCCCCCGACAGCTTCTTGGCCAGCATGGCTTCCTTGATGGAGATCATGCAGCAGAAGGAGGAGCAGAAGTCCGCGTTGCGCTTCACATCCCGTGATCCCACGCACTGGAGCCAGGCGATCCGGCGCAGGGGCTTGCCGTCCCCGGGCCGGAGCATGCGGCCGCCGGTGGGGCCGGTGGAGCTGCACAGGCGCTCGAACTCCACGGAGGTGAGCACGCCCGGATGCGAGCCGTAGGCCAGAATGTCGGCGCATCCGGCCGGGGCCGTGGCCGGGTTGAAGCACTCGAACCCGGCGGCCAGGATCACCGCGCCAACCTCCAGCTCCAGACTCTGGTCCGAAGCCAGACGCATGAAGAGCTTGTCCAGCCAGGGCACCGCCGTCTCCCGAACCAGGGGCTTGCGCAGCACGTCGCGTGCGCCGAGCTTGAGCAGGACATCGGCCGCGTCCTCGTGTCCAGGCGCGGCCAGCAGAACCACGGCCAGCCCTGGCCGCAGTTCCAGGGCGCGGCGCAAGGTCCGCTCGGCTCCGCCGCCGGGCAGATCCAGATCCAAAAGCAACAGGCCGCAGTCCGCGCCGCCGCCGAGCCGGTCCACGGCGGTCTCGCTTGCGCCCTCCACCCGCGTGGGGAAATCCAGATCCTGGAGCCATTGCGTCAGCTCCGCCCCGGCCGCCGCGTCCGGCGTGACCACCAGGACGTGAAATCCGGCGCGCTGGGCCGAACGGAAGTCGATGGCCCCGGTGGGGCAGGCCTCGTGACAACGCCAGCAGCGTTGGCAACTGTCCAGGTCCACCACGTAGTGGTTGGGGATGTTGTGCGGCACGGGCAGATAGACTGCCGCCCGTTCGTTCAGCCCGGCGTTGAACTCGTTGGGCACCCGCACCGGGCAGACCTCGGCGCACATGCCGCAACTCACGCAACGTTCCGGGTCCACGAAGGTGGAGCGGCGACTCAAGCTGGCGTGAAACTTGCCCGGATCGCCCTCCAGAGCAGTCAACTCGGTGTGCAGGAAGATGTCGATGTTCTTGTGGAACAATCCCTTGCGCAGGCAATACTGGCTCGACTGGTCGCGTTGCGTCAGGGGAAGCATCTTGCACATGCCGCATCCATCCGTGGGGAATTGCAGATCGAGTTGCGTCAGGATTCCTCCCAGATTCGGCCGGGCGTCGATGAGGGCCACCTTGTGCCCGGTTTCGGCCAGGTCCAGGGCTGCGCGGATGCCTCCGATTCCGGCCCCAACCACCAGGGCTCCGTATTCCTTCTTCATGCGATCCTCCCGCGTCCCACACGGCCCCCGCGACGGGGGCTACTCCAATCCTCCGGTGACCTCGGCGAATTCCCGCTCCCGGAACACCGACAGCGGCGGGGATTCATTGAGATTTCGGCCCGCCTCGTATTCGAAGGCCCGCTGGGTGGAGGCGGCGATGGTCCGGAACAGCTCCATGACCGGCACCCCGTTGGGGCAGGCGTTGGAGCACTGCCCGCACCCCACGCAGGCGGTGCTCATGTGGGCCAGACGGGTGATGTGGAAAAAGACGGTGTCCGTGGGCATCTTCAGGCTGCCGCGCTGACGGGCCCAGGAAATGTACTGCCAGGGCTTGTGGTCGAAGACGTCGGTGAGGAAGACGCACTCCTTGCAATAGCAGACCGGGCAGGCCATCCGGCAGTTGTAGCAGTTGACGCAGGCCGCGAGGAAAGTGGACAGGCCGTTCATGTCCGAGGTGGCGGCGGACGTCTCCTCGAACATCCTGTCGCGGGCGGCGCTCCGCTCGGCGACCAGCTCTCCGAGAGCCTTGCTCCGCCCCCCGTCGTCGACGACCTCGGGCAATTGCAGCCGGGTCATGAATCCCTCGCCCCGGGGGGTGTTGGCCAGAAGCAGCAGACCCTGATCCGGACTCTGGCCGAAGATGCCGATGGACAGGTCGGCTTCCGCGCTCGAGGGATGATCGCAGACCGCGCAGGCCCGCGCGATCTCCACGCCGTTGAAGTTTCCCCGTCCTTCGGCGCGCAGGAAGTCCGTCTCGGCCTCTGCCGCGTCGCCATTTCCCGCGAAGGTGGGATAATCCGCATTGGAAAAGGCCCCTGGACAGTCGGCGCTGATGATCAGGGCGTTTTCCATGCTGCCCTGATTCAGCTTGCACAACTCCACGAAAGCCCGAACCTCGCAAGGCCGCAGGAAAGCCGCCACCAGGCCGCCATCCGTGCCGCCCCGGGTGAGCCGGGCCAACATGCGGGCTCCGTTGATGCGGAAGGATGGAGCCAGGGGATCGGCGTCCCGCAGCTCGGCCGGATCGGTGATGAGCGCGGGCATGGTCCCATTGGTTCCGGGCAGACGCCGAGGCACGAGCACGGCCGCGATCTCATCGTCCCCCAGCAGCTGGACGCAGAGTTCTTGCACCGCGGCCACCGGATTGCCGTCCTTGACCTCGATTCTGGCGATGGTTCCCATGACGTTCCTCCGCTCGATCAGGGGTTCAGAGCAAGGGCAGGCGCCGGGTGTCGATGGGCCCCAGCTCCTTGATCTCGGCCACGAAGGAATTGACCGTGGCGGCGAATTCGTTGCCCTCGCTGGCGCCCACCCAGGTCAACTTGAGCCGCCGCTCGTCGATGCCGAAGCGCGGCAGGATCTCCTTGAGCAGCTTGATGCGCCGGCGGGCCTTGTAGTTGCCGTTGATGTAGTGGCAGTCCCCGGGGTGACAGCCGGAGACGAGCACGGCGTCGGCCCCGCTCAGAAGGGCCTTGATGACATACTTGGGATCGACCATGCCGGTGCACATCATGCGCACCAGGCGGACGTTGGGCGACTGGACCATGCGCGCGGTGCCCGCCAAATCGGCGGCGGTGTAAGTACACCAGTTGCAGACAAAGGCCACGATGGCGGGCTCGAAGCTTGCTTCGGGCGAACCCAGGGGGGCCGCGGTCTCCTGTCTCACGCTGATCTCTTCCATGTTCCTCTCCCTTGGGTTGCGGGTCAGGCCACGTCCGGCCCGGCTGCTTCCGCGACGCGCGGTTCCAGCGCAGGGGGCGCGGGCCGGAGCAGGCCCTCCAACTCGGCGAAGATCTGCCGCTCGTTGAAATGACGCACCTGGGCCGCGCCGCTGGGACAGTGCCCGGCGCAACTGCCGCAGCCCTTGCACATGGCCTCGTTGATCACCGAAACCTTGCGCCGCTCATCGAACTCGATGGCCGAGTAGGCGCAGAGGCCGATGCAGATCTTGCAGCCCACGCAGATGTCCGGGTTGATCCAGGACACGGTGGGCGAGATGCTCACCTCGCCGCGCGCGGCCAGGGCCAGGGCCTGTCCCGCCCCGCCCGCGGCATGGGCCACGGCGTCGGGGATGTCCTTGGGGCCCTGGCAGGTCCCGGCCAGGAAGATGCCGTCCGTGGCCGTGGACACGGGGCCGAGCTTGGGGTGCTCCTCCAGGAAGAAGCCGTCCTGGCCCTGGCTGATGCCGAAGATCCGGGCCACCTCGGCGGCGTCGCGCCGCGGCTCCATGGCCGTGCAGAGCACCACCATGTCCACGGCCAGGCGCACGGGCCGCCCCAGCAGGGTGTCCTCGCCCACCACCACGAGCTTGCCTTCCTCCTCCGGCGACTGGGCCTGGTCCGTGATCTCGGCGGGCCTGCCGCGGATGAAGGTCACGCCCTCCTCCTGGACCCGGCGGTAGAACTCCTCGTAGCCTTTTCCGAAGCAGCGCATGTCGATGTAGAAGTTGAAGACCCGCACGTGGTGTCCCACCTTGTCCTTGATGAGGTGGTCGTACTTGAGGGCGTACATGCAGCAGACCCGCGAGCAGTATTCGTGATGGTTGGCGTCGCGGCTGCCCACGCAGTGCAGGATGGCCACGCTTTCCGGGGCCCGGCCGTTCTTCATGACGATCTTGCCGCCCGTGGGCCCCACGGCGTTGTTCAGGCGCTCGAACTGGAGCCCGGTATAGACCTCGGGGTAGCGGCCGAAGCCGTACTGGGACAGGGAACCGGGATCGAGGATGTCGAAGCCCGTGGCCAGGACGATGGTGCCCACCTGGACTTCCAGGAAGGACTCCTGCTGCTCGAAGTCGATGGCCCCGGAGGGGCAGTACTTCTTGCAGGCCCCGCACTTGCCCTTGACGAACTGGAGGCAGACCGAGGGGTCGATGACCGGGGTGTTGGGCACGCTCTGGGGCGAGTTGCGGTGGATGGCCTTGCGGGTCCCGATGCCCTCCTCGAACTCGCTGGGCACCTTCTTGGGGCACTTCTCCATGCACAGGCCGCAGCCCGTGCAGAGGTCCTGGTTCACGTAGCGCGGGTTGTTCCTGATGCGCACCGTGTAGTTGCCCACGTAGCCCTTGACCTCCACCACCTCGCTCAAGGTCATGAGGTTGATGTTGGTCTCCTGGGCCACGGCCACCATCTTGGGCGTGGAGATGCAGGCCGCGCAGTCCAGGGTGGGGAAGGTCTTGTCGAACTGGGCCATGTGCCCGCCGATGGACGGGCCGCGCTCCACCAGGTGGACCTTGTGGCCGGACTTGGCGATGTCCAGGGCGGCCTGGATTCCGGCGATGCCGCCGCCCACCACGAGCACGTCGGGATGCACGGACTCCACGCGGGAGTAAAGCTCGTCATGGTAGTTCACCCGGGCCACGGCCGCGGCCACCAGGGTCCGGGCCTTGGCCGTGGCCTCCGTCGGATCGATCACCACCCAGGAGCAGTGCTCCCGGATGCAGGTCATCTGGAACAGGAAGGGGTTGATGCCGCCGCGCTGGCAGGCCTTCTGGAAGGTCTTTTCGTGCAGCCGCGGGGAACAGGAAGCCACCACCACCCGGGTCAGGCCCATTTCCCGGATGTCCTTGATGATCATGTCCTGGCCCGGGTCCGAACACATGAACTTGTAGTCCCGGGCCACCACCACGTTCTTGAGCCCGGCGGCGAAGCGGGCCACGCCCGCGGAATCCACCCGTCCGGCGATGTTCGTGCCGCAATGGCAGACGTACACTCCGATCCTGCTGGGCATGGGAGGCCTCCACGGGCTGTCGCCGCTCCGTGCGGAGGGCGGTTGCCGGCCCTGCGTCTCGGCGCAACGGCCTTTGCCTGTCGTATCTCAAGAATCGTGCCGTTTTGTTGTGAAGCTGGAAAAAATCATGATTTCATATGGATGCAGTGCAGCATGCTGAGATGAGCTTGGACGTGTTTCATTCTTTTGTATTGCGCTGCAAGACAAAATCTCGCATAAGAAGATAGCGCCAGTCATAGAATTGTTAGTAGCGTAATGCAGGAATGAAATAGTATTTTTTGTCTGCGATGGTGTTTTGCTGCGATGCGAAAGACATCGATGCACCATGACCGCGACACGGCGCGCACGCTGCTCAACGCCGCCTCGGACCATGCCCTGCTGCTGGACCTGGAGGGCACGATCCTGGCCGCCAACATCTCCATGGCCGGGCTGTTCAACCTGACTCCGGGGGAGCTGGCCGGGGAGCGCATCTACGACTTCCTGCCCGGCCCCGAGGCCGCCAAATGGGCCGAGGCGGTGCTCGAGGGGGCGCGTTCCGGCCAGCCCATGAAGTTCGCGGAAACCTATTTCGAAGGCCGCGAACTGGAGGTCCGGGTGCATCCGGTGCCCGGCGCCGGGGGCCGCGTGGACAGCGTGGCCGTGTTTTGCCGGGACGTCACCGCGCAGAACGCCGCGGCCCGGGAACGAACCCGTCTGGCCTCGGCCCTGGAGCAGACCGCCGACGCCGTGATCCTGTTCGACGAGAAGATGTGCGTGGCGTACATCAACCAGTCCTTCGAAGCCATGACCGGCTATTCCCTCCGGGAGGTGCGCGGCAGGCCTGCCTCCACCTTCTACGTGGGGCCGGAACAACTGATCAGTCTGGCCGAGATCGCCGCGACCCTGGCCCGCGGCGACGCCTGGACCGGCAAGGCCTGCAACACCTGCAAGGACGGCAGCGTGATCTGCTGCCAGAAGAGCGTGGCGCCCATCCGCGGGCGGGGCGGCTGCATCCTGGGCTACGTGAGCGTCTGGCGCGACGTGACCACGGTGGAGACCCTGGAGCGCCAGCTGCGGCAGGCCCAGAAGATGGAGGCCATCGGCACCCTGGCGGGCGGCATCGCCCACGACCTGAACAACATCCTCTCGCCCATCGTGCTCCTGGCCGATCTGGGCCTGTGTCAGCTCTCGGAGGACGACCCCCTGGGCCGGACCTTTGAGCGCATCCTCAAGGCCACCCAGCGGGCCGGGGCACTGGTGCGGCAGATCCTGGGCCTGAGCCAGCGGCGGGAGACCGACCAGCCCGTGCCGTTCCGCATCTCCTCCATCCTCAAGGAATGCCTCAAGCTCCTGCGGCCCAGCCTGCCGAGCACCATCGCCATCACCCTGGACACGCAGACCGAGAACGACGTGGTCCTGGCCGATCCGGCCCAGGTGCACCAGCTGGTCATGAATCTATGCACCAACGCGGCCTGGGCCATGCGCGGCGCGGGCGGCAGGCTCGAGCTGGGCATCGAGGAGCGCGAGGTGGGGAAACGCGACCTGGAGTTCCCCGAGGCGGAGCCGGGGACCTACGTGCTTCTGCGCGTGCGCGACAGCGGCCACGGCATCCGGCCCGAGCATCTGGAGCGGATCTTCGATCCCTTCTTCACCACCCGGACCGACGGTTCGGGCACCGGGCTGGGCCTGGCCGTGGTCCACAACGTGGTCCGCCAGCTGCGCGGGAGCATCCGGGTCCGGAGCGCGCCGGGGCAGGGCGCCTGTTTCGAGATTCTCCTGCCGCGCTCCTGCGCCCCCGCGCCCGAATTTCCGGTCCAGGACCCGGGGCCGGGGCAGCGCCTCATGGGAAGCGGGAGGGTGCTGGTGGCGGACGATGAGCCGGACATCCTGGAGGCCTGCGCCATGGGACTCCGGGCCTACGGCTACGAGGTGGTCACCTGTCTGCGCGGGACAGAGGCCCTGGAGCTGTTCCGCGCCGATCCCCAGGGCTTCGACGCGGTGCTCAGCGACACGACCATGCCGGACCTGGCCGGGCCGGACCTGGTGCGCGAGCTGCTCAAGATCGCGCCCCATCTGCCCGTGATCCTGACCACGGGCCACAGCGACCTGGTTTCGCGGGAAAAGGCCTGGCGGCTGGGAGCCCTGGAGTACCTGGGCAAGCCCTTCCGCATGGACGAGCTGGCGGCCGTGCTGTTGCGGCTCCTGGGCGGCCGGCGGCGGGCCCGGAACGGGGAGGAGTGAGATGCCCGGCGTGCTCATCGTGGATGACGATCCGCTGCTTTGCGAGGCCCTGGCCGCGGCCGTGCAGCAGATGGGCTACCCGGCCGAAGCCGCGGGCACGCTCAAGGAGGGCCTGGCCAAGGCGCGCGCCGGAGACTACGATGTGGTGGTCCTGGACGTGCGCATGCCCGACGGCAGCGGCCTGGACAGCCTGCCGCGGTTCCAGGAATGCCCCTCCGGCCCGGAGGTCATCATCCTCACCGGCGCGGGCGACCCGGATGGCGCGGAGCTGGCCATCCGCAGCGGGGCCTGGAGCTACATCGCCAAGCCGCCGACCCTGAACAAGATCCGGCTGCCCATCCAGAGGGCCATGGAACACCACCGGGGCAAGCAGAAGGTCCTGCCCCTGGGGCTCAAGCGCAGCGGCATCATCGGCGACAGCCGGGCGGTGCAGGCCTGTCTGGACCTGGTGGCCCAGGCCGCGGCCACCGAGGCCGCGGTGCTCATCACCGGCGAGACGGGCACGGGCAAGGAGCTGTTCGCCCGGGCCATCCACGACAACAGCGCGCGGGCCGGGGGGCCGTTCGTGGTGGTGGACTGCGCGGCCTTGCCGGAAAAGCTCGTGGAGAGCGAACTTTTCGGCTACGAACGGGGGGCCTTCACCGGCGCGGACCGCCGCTTCGAGGGCCTGGTGCGCCAGGCCCACCGGGGCACCCTGTTCCTGGACGAGATCGGGGAGCTTCCCGTGGCCGTGCAGAAGGCCTTTTTGCGGGTGCTCCAGGATGGCTGCTACCGCCCCGTGGGCGGGGTCAAGGAGGTCTGCAGCGACTTCCGCCTGCTGGTGGCCACCAATCGCGACCTGGACAGTCTGGTCGAAACCGGAGCCTTCCGCCAGGACCTGCTGTTCCGCATCCGGACCATGACCATCCACCTGCCCCGGCTCAGGGAGCGCGGCGGGGACATTCCCTTGCTCTGCCGGCACTTCGTGGCCCGGCAGTGCCGCCTCCAGGGCCTGCCGGCCAAACGCGTCTCGCCCGACTACCTGGACGCCCTGGAACAGTATGAATGGCCGGGGAACGTCCGCGAGCTCATTCATGCCGTGGAGCGCTCCCTGGCCGGGGCACTGAACGACTCCGTGCTGGTCCCGGCCCACCTGCCCATGAACATCCGGGTCAGTCTGGCGCGCTCCTCGCTGCCCCGCACCGGGATGCGGGAACGGCCCCCGGGAGCGGCCTTCGACGGCGCCTTCCCGCCCCTGCGCCAGGCCCGTCTCCAGGCCGTGGCCGAGGTGGAATCGCGCTATCTGCGGGACCTGCTGGCCGCGGTCGCCGGCGATATCCCCAAGGCCTGCATTCTGTCGGGCCTGTCCAGGCCGCGGCTTTACGCCCTGCTCAAGAAGTACCGGCTGTCCTGACCGCGCCGCCCGGTCTGCCTTTCCCGATCACTTCAGGATCATTTGCCTTTCCGGCTGCGCTTGATCTGGTACATGGAGCGGCCGGCCTGGTCCGTGAGCGCCTCCATGTTCTCGGCGTCCTTGAGGAACAGGGCGATGCCGATGCTGGGGTCCAGGTCCAGGGGCTGCTCCTCGAAGCGGAAGGGACGGCTGATCTCCTGAGGACGCGGCTGGCTGGGCACGGATTTGTCTTGCCAATCCAGGCCTTTTGCCGCAACAAGGACGTGTCATGCCGGGATACAAGGGACATCTGGCCGGGGCCTTGGCGGCCGCGGCCCTGTTGGGCGGAGGGCTCTGGCTCCTGGGCCTGCTGCCCCGGGACTGGCTGACGCTGGCCGGACTTCTGGGCTTCTGTCTGGCGGGCGCGCTCTTCCCGGACATCGACACCAAGTCCAAGGGCCAGTACCTGTTCTACGCCGTGCTCCTGGTGGTGGACCTGGGACTGCTCTGGCAACGCAATTACGAGTGGGCGGCCTGGCTGGGCCTGGCGGCCATCATTCCAGGCGTGACCCCGCACCGGGGCTGGACCCACTCCCTTTGGGCCATGCTCCTCATCCCGGTCCCGATCGTGGCGCTGCCCGTGTTCTTCTACGGCCGGGACGCCGGGGACTTCCTGCCCTATGCCCTGGCCTGCTGGCTGGGCTACTTCTCCCATCTCCTGCTGGACGGCGAGGTCTTTTCCCGCAAGCGCGGCTGACGCGGCTGCCTTCCGGTCTTTTTTCATTTTTATCGGATGTGCTATGATGGCGGGCGGCAGAGGGTGCGTCGTTTCAGGCAGTTGGGACCTGTTTTTATAACCACTTTGAATCATTTATTTCTAGATTTTTTCTAAAGTAATTCTAGAAGAAATTTTCGGGAGATTCAGGCGGTTTTCAGGGACCGATACCGGAAGGTGAAAGGATTTCCGGGCAGAGAACAGACAGGGAGAATCGGTTCGTCTATGACGGGGTCAGGCGTGAAGCAGGGCTTCCAGGCCGGCCAGGCTCTGGTCCATGCCGAAGCGTTCCAGGACCCGCTGGCGGCCCGCCTCGCCCATGCGGGCGCGCAGGTCCGGGTCCAGGATCAGGGCGGCCAGGCTCTGGGCCAGGGCCGCGCTGTCGGCCGCCGGGCTGAGCAGGCCGGTGCGGCCGTGCTCCACCACCTCGGGAATGTTGCTCACCCTGAAGGCGGCCACGGGCAGGCGCAGGGCCATGGCCTCGGTGAGCACGTAGCCGAACCCCTCCCAGAGCGAGGGCAGGGCCAGGATGTCGATGCTCGTGTAGAAGGCCTTCATGTCCTGGACAAAGCCCAGGAATTCCACGCGATCTTCCAGGCCGAGCGCGCGGACCTGCGCTCGCAGCCCGGCCTCCAGCTCCCCGGCCCCGGCCAGGAGCACCCGGAAGTCCAGGGCCTGCTTTTGCAACAGGGCCGCTGCTTCCAGGAGAAAGCGGTGGCCCTTCTGCCCGGTGAGCCGCCCGGCGCAGCCGATGACCGTCTGGCCGGGCCGTCGGGGCCGCAGCGGGGTTGCGGGCTGGGCGTCCAGGGCGGCCACGTCCAGGCCGTTGTAGAGCACGAAGGTGCGCTCCCGCGGGATGAGGTCCGGGTTGCGGGACAGGACCATGTCGCGGGTGTGCTCGGAATTGCAGACAAGCCCGCTGAGCACGCGGCGGAACAGGAGGCGGTTGAGCCAGGTGTCCCGGGTGGGCAGGGCGATGCCCCGGCGGAAGATGACGCGCGGCACCCCGGCCAGTCGGGCGGCCAGGCCCCCGGCCTTGAGGTCCGCGGGCAGGGCCAGGAGCGCCGCGCCCACATCCTGGCTGCGGAAAAAGCGCGCCAGCCGGAGCAGGGCGAGGGGATTGAGGAAGCTCAGGTTGCCCAGGCGCAGTTCCAGGAGAGGGATGTCGCCGTGGCGTCGCAGGCGCTGGGCCAGGGTCGAATCGCGGTTGGCCACGCAGCAGACCCGCCAGCCGCGTTCCGCCAGGAGCAGGGCGTGGTCGAAAAACCATTTCTCGCCGCCGCCCCAGGCCTGGTTGGAATTGACGAGGCAGACCGCGTGGCGTGGGGGCGGAGTATGCGGGGGTCGGGGCATGGCGGGTCCGTTTGTGGTTGGCCGCGCCCGGCGTGGCGGGGGCGCATGCGGCATTGCCCTCATAGGAAGAATTTCATACAAGCGCAAGGAGGACGCCCGCTTTCGGGCCGAGGGGACGCATGAACGGGTTCGACGAACTGGCCAACACGCTTTCCCAGGAAGTGCTCAGCGAGATGGCCGAGAACTTTTTCGGCACCCGCAGCCGCCTGGATGGCCTTTTGGACGGCTTCCAGAACCTGGTGCGCCAGTTCCGTCAGGTCCAGGCCCAGACCCAGGCCCGCTTCTCGGTGCTCCATTTCCTGCTCCTGCGCGGCAAGGAGGCCGGGAACTTCTACCGGGCCCTGGGCCTGGACCCGGGCCTGGCCGCGTTCGCCCCGGCCGAGCTGGTCCTGCCGGGCCAGGGCCCGGCCTTCGGCCTGACCCGCAAGTCCCGCTACGCCAAGACCGTGCTGGAGGCCTACGCCGAGGCGGCCGCCGAGGCTCACGGCTACATGCACGGCCGTTTCTTTGTGGACGCCCGCGACCGCGGCCGCCGCAAGCTGACCATCCACTACACCCAGTTGCGCGAGCTCTGCGAGCAGATCAACGCCAGCGTGCGCAAGGTGAACGAGAACCTGAGCCCTTCCGGGGTCATCCAGTACGTGAAGAACTTCAACCCGGACGAAGTCTCGCGCGAGAACATCGCCGGGGCCGCGGACACCGGCTATTCCGAGCGCCTGGACAAGAGTCTGCGTTTCCAGCCCGTGGACTTCGCGGGCCTGGGCCTTCTGCAGTTCCCGGACCTGCCCGGTCCCAAGGAGGCCGAGGCCCCCATCCGCGAGTTCTGCGGCCGGCTTGCCGCGCAGTGGCCCGCGGAAGTGGACGGCCTGCTGCGGGAGCTGGACCAGGCCCATGACGCCGCACGCCGTGCTCAGGGAAAATAAGGAGACATCATGCACATTGCGCGTTCTCTTGCCGTCGTCGTCCTCCTCCTGCTGACCTTTTTGTTGCCCTGCGGCCCGGTCCTGGCCCAGCAGGCCCCGGCCAAGGCTGCGGAGACCGGGCAGAAGCCCGAGGCCAAGGCCGAGCAGAAACCGCCCAAGGCCGAGGCCAAGGCTGAAGCCAAAAGCGAGGCCAAGGCCGAGAAGAAGCGGGAGGTGCCGGACGCCGAGCGCGTGCCCGTGTTCGTGGAGGCCGTGGGTGAGGACGTCCTGGGCCAGCGCTTGGTCTTCGAGCTGCGCGAGGCGTTGCGCACCTCGGCCGGGTTCAGGCTGGCCAAGGCCGGGGACAAGGCCCTGCGCATGCGGGTGGCGGCCGTGCCGGAGTTCAAGGAACGGCCGCAGATCGGTTCGGCCTACGCCGTGACCTGGCTCTTTTCCGAGGGCGGCAACGTGCTGTCCTACTACCTGGAGTCCGGGCTGGGGCTCGTGGACGAGACGCGTCTCAAGGGCGAGGCCCAGTCCCTGGTGGCCCGCACCGACGAGCTGGCAGGGCGTTTCGCCTATCTTTTCGCGGAGTAGGGATTATATCAGCTTGATGGCCCGCAGCTCCCGCACCAGGGCGTCCTTGATCTCGGCCTTGGCCACAAAGGCGTCGGCCTGGCCTTTGAAAAAGGACTGGCACACGTTCTTGGGGTCCGAGAAGGCCGAGATCATCACCAGCTTGAAGCTGTCCAGCGGGTTGCCGCCGCGCTGGGCCTCCATCTCGCGCATGCGGCGGACCACCTCGTGGCCGTCCATGCCCGGCATCTTGATGTCCATGAACACGGCCTGGAAGGGCTGGCCCGAGTTGTAGCCTTCGGCGAAGCGGGCCAGGGCGTCCTCGCCGCTGCTCGCCAGGACGCATTGCCCGTAGGCCGCCAGTTTCTTGCTCAGGAGCAGGGCCACCCGCTCGTCGTCGTCCACCACCAGAAACCGCATAGGAACCTGCCTGCTGGAGTCGTTGATGTGAAAAACGACTCTACTCCGGGCCGGAATTTTCTGTCAATGAGATTACGTGTGACAAGGCTTGTGCGCGCAATTCGCGCAGCCGCTTCCCGGACTCCGGACCCCGGTCGCGCAGGGCCTCGGGCAGGCGCACGGCCAGGATGCGTGCGCGTTCGGCCAGGGCCTGCTCCCGCACGTCCAGGCCATGATCCGCGCGCACCAAGTCCAGCAGGGGCTCCAGCAGGTTCCCGGCGCGCAGGAGCAGATCCACCCGCGTGCCGGGCCGCAGCTCCGGATAGCGGGCCGCGGTCATGTGCAGGAAGGCGGCGGTCTCTCCGGCCCGCTGGTACTCCTCGGACAGCCGCAGCCGCGCCCCCAGGCCGCGGGCCAGGGCGGCCCCGGCCCGGTCGTGGCCGTGGTGGCGGGGCCACTCGGCGGGCGGCGTGGCCGCCTTGCCCAGGTCGTGGCAGAGGCCCATCCAGGCCCGCAGCGGGTCCCCGGCCAGACGGTCCAGCACGGCCAGGGTGTGGCCGAAGACGTCCGAATCGTGGGCGGGCGCAGGCCCGGCAGGCACGTCCCGGCAGCGGGCCAGCTCCGCGAACCAGGGGTCCAGGCAGCCGGTGCGGGCCAGGAGCGCGGGGAAGCGCGAGGGCTGTGGCCCGGCCAGGGCCTTGAGCAGTTCCCGGCCCACGCGCTCGGCGCTCAGGTTCGCCAGCAGCCCGGCCCGGGCCGCATCTTCCATGGCCGCGAGCAGGTCCGGGTGGGGCGTCAGTTCCGGGAACTGGGCCAGGAAGCGGGCGGCCCGGAATACGCGCAGGGGGTCGTCGGCCAGGGAGCAGGGCGAGCAGGGCCGCAGGATGCGGTCGCGCATGTCCTCCAGGGCCTGGGGATGGCAGAAGAGCCCGCCGTCGCTGTCCAGGGCCAGGGCGTTCAGGGTGAAGTCGCGGGCCGCCAGGTCCTGCTCCAGGCTCGCGGCCCGGGGAAAGGCGAACTCCGAGCCCCCCAGCCAATAGACCGGGAAGGCCCTGCCCACCTTGCGGGCCGAGGGGAAACGCGCCCGGAACTCGGACTCCCCGGCGTCCAGCACGAGAAAGTCCTTGTCCCCCGGGGGGCGCCCAAGTAAGAGGTTGCGGACGGCGCCGCCCACGAGCAGGATGCGCATGGGTGGAAGGTAGCACGGGCGCGGCCGCCGCGCCAGGAGCAGAGATGACCGCTGGGACTTTTCTTTGGGCCGACGGCCGCGAAGGTCTGGCCGGGCCGCTTGCGCCCGAATCCCTGGCCGCGGCCCACGCGGGCTGGGCCAGGGACGTGGCCGCGCTGGGTCCCTGGGAGCCTGCGCAGGAGGGCGGACTGCGGCTCTGGCGCGCGGCCGGAGCGGCCGCCGGGACCGTGCTGGTGGCTGGGGAATGCTCAAGCACCATGGACCTGGCCTGGACCCTGCTCCGGGAGGGCCTGCTGCGGGAGTGGGACAGCGTCCTGGCCGTGATCCAGACCAGGGGCCGGGGCCAGCTGCGGCGGCCCTGGGTTTCGCCGCCGGGCAACATCTACGCCAGCGTGGTCCTGCCCCATCCCGGGCCGGGCTGGTCCGAGCTGCTGCCCCTCTTCGCGGGCTGGTGCTTCGCCCGGGCCTTGGAGGACCTGGGTTTTTCGGTGCGGCTCAAGTGGCCCAACGACTTTCTGCTCTTCGACCGCAAGGTGGCGGGCATGCTTCTGGAGGAGCGGGGCGGCCGCCTCGTGCTCGGGGTGGGCCTGAACCTGGCCGCCGCGCCGGACCCCGGCAGCCTGCGCCAGGGTTTTGCCGTGCCTGCGGGAATCCTGTGTCCGGAAGGCCCCGCGCCGGGTCCCCTGGGCCTCTGGTCGGCTCTTGTAAACGCGGTGAGAAAGGGCTATACGGACTCTTCCGATGTCGTTGACCCCTCTCACTTTCCTTCCCTCGTCACGGAGCGTCTCGCCTGGATGGGCCGACGGGTGCTTGTCGCCGATGGGGAGGAGAGCGCCTATCCGGCGAGAATAATTGGGCTTTCTGATCGCGGCGGTCTGCTCCTGGAGCGTGACGGCCGCACGGAGGTCCTGTATTCCGGGAGTGTGGCCCCGTTGTAGGGGGCGGGAACACGGCGCGGGTCAAGCCGCAGCGCGGGGAGTGGTGGCATGAAAGCCAAGACCTTCGAAGACGTGCTCAAGGAAGTGCGGGGCAAGCCTATTGTCGTGGCCAACCGGGGCATCCCGGCCCGCCGCATCTGCCGGTCCATCACCGAGATGTTCGACGCCGTGGCCGTGATGACCGCCACGGATGCGGACAAGACCTCGCCCGGCACCACCGGCGCCCACGAGCTGCTCCTGCTCGGCGAGGACCCGCGTTCCTACCTGAACCTGGACTTGATCATCAAGCTGGCCCGCGACCGCGGCGCCGTGGCCATCCATCCCGGCTGGGGCTTCGCGGCCGAGGACGACACCTTCCCGGCCAAGTGCGCCGAGGCGGGCATCACCTTCATCGGCCCCACCCGCGAGGCCATGCACACCCTGGGCAACAAGGTGGCCGTGCGCAAGCTGGCCGAGCAGCTGGGCGTGCCCGTGGTGCCCGGTTCGCCCGAGGCCGTGAGCGTGCCCGAGGCCCGCGAGATCGCCAAGAAGATCGGCTTTCCCATCATGCTCAAGGCCGAGGGCGGCGGCGGCGGACGGGGCATCTACGAAGTCTTTTCCGAGGACCAGCTGGAGTCGGCCTTCACCAAGGCCTCGGCCCTGGCCCAGGCCTCCTTCGGCAATCCCCGGCTGTACGTGGAGAAGCTGCTCACCTCGGTGCGCCACATCGAGATCCAGGTGGTGGCCGACAAGTACGGCAACGTCTTCGCCTTTGACGAACGCGACTGCACCGTGCAGCGCAACCACCAGAAGCTCATCGAGATCACGCCCTCGCCCTGGGCCAAGATGACCCCGGAGCTGCGCGAGCGGCTCAAGGACTATTCACGCCGCCTGGTCCAGGCCGTGGGCTACCACTCCCTGTGCACGGTGGAGTTCCTCCTGGACAAGGACGCCACCCCGTACCTCATCGAGGTGAACACCCGGCTCCAGGTGGAGCACGGCATCACCGAGTGCCGCTACGGCATCGACCTGGTGGAGGAGCAGATCGCCATCGCCTTCGGGGCGAAACTGCGGCTCAACGAGGAAAACACGAAACCCTTCCAGTGGGCCATGCAGGTGCGCGTGAACTGCGAGGACCCGCAGAAGGACTTCTCGCCCAACGCGGGCCGCATCACCCGCTACGTCTCCCCCGGCGGCCAGGGCGTGCGCATCGACTCCTGCATCTGCGCGGGCTACAGCTTCCCGGCCCAGTACGACTCCGCGGCCTCGCTGCTCATCACCTACGGCCGCACCTGGGTCAAGGTCGTCCAGCTCATGCGCCGCGCCCTGCGCGAGTATATGATCGGCGGGCTCAAGACCACCATCACCTTCCACCGCCAGGTCATCAAGCATCCGGACTTCGTGTCCGGCGATTACGACACGAACTTCGTGCAGCAGAAAAAGGCCGAGCTCATGGCCTACCGGGACAAGGAGCCGGATTCCCTGCGCCTGTCCCGGCTGGTCTGCGAGATCTCGGCCAGGGGCTACAACCCCTACGTCCAGCTGGGCGAGTACCGCGGCCGCGAGGACCGCAGGCTGGGGACCTTCAAGTTCGTGCGCCCGCCCGAGCCCGCCTCCTGGTTCGAGCCGCGCATCGTCCGCGGCATGAGCCGCGATGCCATCCTGGACGCCCTGCGCGAGGACCGGGAGCAGGGCGTCATCCACTTCACGGACACTACCACCCGGGACATCACCCAGTCCAACTCGGGCAACCGCTTCCGCCTGGCCGAGGACCGTCTGGTGGGTCCCTACCTGGACCGGTGCGGCTTCTTCTCCCTGGAGAACGGCGGCGGCGCGCACTTCCACGTGGCCATGCTGGCCAACATGACCTATCCCTTCAGCGAAGCCGCGGAATGGAACAAGTTCGCGCCCAGGACCCTCAAGCAGATCCTCATCCGCTCCACCAACGTGCTGGGCTACAAGCCCCAGCCCAGGAACCTCATGCGCCTTACCGGCGAGATGATCTGCGAGCACTACGAGGTCATCCGCTGCTTCGACTTCCTGAATCACGTCGAGAACATGCGGCCCTTCGCCGAGGTGGTCCTGTCCTCGGACAAGCACCTCTGGGAGCCGGCCCTGTCCCTGTCCTGGACCAAGGGCTTCGACGTGAAGCGCTACCTGGAGGTCACGGAGGAGATCCTCGCCATGTGCGCGGACGTGGCCGGGGTGAGCAAGAAGAAGGTCCAGCGCCGCATCATCCTGGGCCTCAAGGACATGGCCGGGGTCTGCCCGCCGCGCTTCATGCGCGAGCTTATCGGGTCCATCCGCAAGCGCTACCCCGAGCTGGTCATCCACTCCCACCGCCACTACACCGACGGCCTCTTCGTGCCCACCATGGGCGCGGCGGCCGAGGCCGGGGCGCACATCGTGGACGTGGCCATCGGCGCGGCCGTGCGCTGGTACGGCCAGGGCGAGGTGCTCTCCACGGCCTCCTACATCGAGAACGAGCTGGGCCTGAAGACTCAGCTGGACAAGGAGATGATCCGCGCCGCGGGCTTCGCCCTGAAGCAGATCATGCCGTACTACGATCGCTACACCGCGCCCTATTTCCAGGGCATCGACCACGACGTGGTGGAGCACGGCATGCCCGGCGGGGCCACGTCCTCGTCCCAGGAGGGCGCGCTCAAGCAGGGCTACATCCACCTGCTGCCCTACATGCTCAAGTTCCTGGCCGGTACCCGCAAGGTGGTGCGCTACCACGACGTGACCCCAGGCTCGCAGATCACCTGGAACACGGCGTTCCTGGCCGTGACCGGGGCCTACAAGCGCGGCGGCAACATCGAGGTGCGCCGGCTCTTGAACATCCTGGACATCGTCAACGTGGTGCCGGAAAAGGACCTCACCGCCCTGGAAAAGGAGGCCCGTCTGGACCTCTACCGGGACAGCAACGACGCCTTCCGCAACCTGCTGCTGGGCAAGTACGGCAAGCTGCCCCTGGGCTTCCCCGCGGACTGGGTCTATCAGAGCGCCTTCGGCAAAGACTGGGAAAAGGCCATTGCCGACCGCACCACCCAGTCGCCCCTGGCCAGCCTCTGTGACCTGGACCTGGACGCCGAGCACCGGGTGCTGGCCCAGCGCATCGGACGCGAACCCTCGGCCGAGGAGTTCGTCATGTACCTGAACCACCCGGCCGACGCCATCAAGACCATAGACTTCTTCGAGAAGTACGGCAACCCGAACAACCTGCCCCTGGACGTCTGGTTCGAGGGCCTGGAGAAGAACCGGCCCCTGCACTTCCAGGGCGACTGCGGCAAGCCGCACACCATGCGCATCCTGGACCTGGGCGAGCCGGATGAACACGGCATGAGCGTGGTGCGCTACGTCATGGACTCCGAGATCATGAGCCACATGGTCAAGGTCCGCGAGCCCCTGCACATGGACAAGGACGCCGAGGAGATGGCCGACCCGGGCAACCCCTGCCACGTGGGCTCGCCCTCCAACGGCGACCTCTGGATCGTGCACGTGCGGCCCGGCGACGTGGTGAAGAAGGGCGAGGAGCTCTTCAACATCTCCATCATGAAGCAGGAGAAGGCCGTCATCGCGCCCGTGGACGGCGTGGTGCGCCGCGTGCTCAAGACCGCGAACTTCCAGGAGGACCGCAAGATGGTTCCGGTGAAGGAAGGAGAGCTTCTGGTGGAGCTGGGCCCCAGCCCGCGCACCTGCCCCACCTGCAAGGGCTTCATTCCCCTGGAGGATTGCAAGTACTGTCCGAAGTGCGGCCAGAAGCTCGACGCCCTGGCCCCCAAGGGTTGAACCGGTTCAATCATTGACGAAAAAGGGGAGCGAGGGGTAGATTAACGGCCCCCGCGACGGGATATCTCCCCGGCCGCACGGCCGGGGGCGACACCGACCACGCCAAGGAGGAGAGCGCATGGCCACGGTACAAAAAAAGGCGGCCGCCAAGAAGGACGCCCAGCAGGACGCCCCGAAACCCGCCAAAACCAACGCCCTCAAGGAGGAGCTGACCAAACAGCTCGTCCTCACCGGCCCCGAGATCGTGGCCATCGGCGAGGAAGCCGAGCTTCTGGTGGGCGGCAAGAACTACAACACCGCCATCATCAGCCAAGTCCCGCACATCCGCACTCCCCAGTTCCGCGCCATCTCCTCCCTAGCCTTCCACAAGCTCCTCGACGAGACACGGGTCAACGCCTCGGTGGTCCGCTCCCTGGTGGACAAGGAATACAACGCCACGGACTGGAGCAACGACGAGATCAACAAGGATCCGGAATACCTGCGCAAGTTCGTCCGGCACGTGGCCGACAAGATCAAGACCGAGTCCGGCAAGCAGAAGGGCACGCCCATCAAGCTGCGGACCTTCATCAACAACGTGGTGGAGGGCTTCGCCACCTCGCCCGAAGGCATCGACCAGTTGCGCAAGCGCTCCGTGCTCGTGCAGGCGGCCATCCTCTCCGTGGATCTGCCCAAGGAGGTGGCCGACGCCGTGCGCATGGCCTACCAGGGCATCTGCAAAGAGGCGGCCATGGAGAACGAGCCCGTGGCCGTGCGCTCCTCGGCCGCCGGCGAGGACAGCCGCAAGAAGGCCTTCGCCGGGCTGCAGGACACCTACCTGAACATCGTGGGCGAGGATCAGGTGGTGGAAGCCTACCACTGGGACTGCTCCTCGGCCTACAACCTGCGCAGCATGACCTATCGCCGCGAGGCCATCCTGGATGCGGTGATCAAGGCCGAGGCCACCGGCAACGACGAGATCGCCGAGCAGGCCAAGAAGGAATGGGCCATCGAGCAGACCTCGCTTTCGGTCTGCATCATGCGCATGATCAACCCGGTGATCTCCGGCACGGCCTTCTCCGCCGACACGGCCACCGGCTGCCGGGGCACGGACCGCAACGACCTGGTCTCCATCGACGCCAGTTACGGCTTGGGCGAGGCCGTGGTGGGCGGCATGGTCACCCCGGACAAGTTCTACGTGTTCCAGCGCGACGACGGCTCCGAGGTGGTGGTCCGCTTCATGGGCTGCAAGGAGCGCAAGATCGTCTATGAGGACGACCGCTCCGGCACCAAGCTGGTGAAGGTGGACGAGAACCTCGTGTTCCGCTGGTCTCTGTCCCTGGCCCAGGCCGAGGAAGTGGCGCGCGGCGTGCGGGCCATCTCCAAGGCCTACGGCGGCATCATCATGGACACCGAGTTCTGCATCGACGCCTCGGACCGTCTCTGGTTCGTGCAGGCCCGGCCCGAGACCCGCTGGAACGAGGAGCTGGAGAACCACCCGTACACCATTTTCATGCGCCGCCGCGAGGTGGACCCCAAGCACCTGGCCGACGCCGAGATCATCGTGGAGGGCAACGGCGCCTCCCGCGGCGCGGGCCAGGGCACCGTGCGTTTCCTGCGCTCGGCGCTCGAGCTGAACAAGGTCAACAAGGGCGACATTCTGGCCGCAGACCGCACCGACCCGGACATGGTGCCGGGCATGCGCATCGCCTCGGCCATCCTGGCCGATGTGGGCGGCGACACGAGCCATGCGGCCATCACCTCCCGCGAGCTGGGCATCCCCGCGGTCATCGGCATCCAGCGGATGGAGGCCCTGCGTTCTCTGGACGGGGCCGAGGTCACGGTGGACGGCTCCCGCGGCCGGGTCTATCGCGGCCTGCTCCCGCTCATCGAGGTGGGCGGCGAGATCGACGTGAGTTCGTTGCCCGAGACCAAGACCAAGGTGGGCCTCATCCTGGCCGACGTGGGCCAGGCCCTGTTCCTCTCCCGGTTGCGCAACGTGCCGGACTTCGAAGTGGGGCTTCTGCGCGCCGAGTTCATGCTCGGCAACATCGGCGTGCACCCGCTGGCCCTGGAGGCCTATGACAACGGCACCCTGGACCGCCTGGTGGAGGAAAAGCTCAAGGAGATGGAGAGCCATCTCACCAAGGTCATGAAGGACCAGCTGGCCACGGGCCTCATCACCATGCACTTGTCCCTGCGCAACTACGTGGGCCGCCTCACGGGTCTGGCTCGCGAGATGGACGCCCTGTCCGAGGGCGCGGGCGCCCGCGGCACGGACGAGGTTCTGGCCCAGCACCGCCGCATGCGTGAGCTGGAAAAGAAGCTCGACGAGCACATCGAGCACGCCACCGAGCGCCTGGACACCCTCAAGACCTCTGTGGACCTGAACACCCATCTGGCCGTGGTCCTGGGCTTCTTCGACCTGCTGGAGCCCGCGCCGGTGAACGACGCCGAGGCCCTCAAGCTGCGCCAGGACCATGAGCGCGAGGTGGCCTCCCTGGCCTCCCGCGTGAAGGACGATCCCAAGATCCTGGAGGTCTTGGACCGCATCCGCGTGCTGCGCGAGGAAGTGGCCCTCAAGATGGGCCTGGAATCCGAGATGGACGAGGTGCGCACGCTCTCCTACCGGATCAAGAAGCTCCTCGATTCCCGCGGCTTCCGCACCGGCAAGGAGAACTACATCCAGACCCTGGCCCAGGGCCTGGCCCTGTTCGCCATGGCCTTCTACGGCAAGGACATCGTCTATCGGACCACGGACTTCAAGTCCAACGAGTACCGCAACCTTTTGGGCGGCTCCCTGTTCGAGATCCACGAGGACAACCCCATGCTCGGCTACCGGGGCGTGTCCCGTAACATCCACGACTGGGAACTGGAGGCCTTCAAGCTGGCCCGGGGCATCTTCGGCGGCAAGAACCTCTGCCTCATGCTGCCCTTCGTGCGCACCCTGGAAGAGGCGCGCAGCATGAAGCGCTACCTGAAGCAGGTGCACAACCTCCAGTCCGGCAAGGACGGCCTCAAGCTCATCCTCATGTCCGAGATCCCGTCCAACGCCATTCTCTGCAAGGAGTTCCTGCAGGAGGTGGACGGCTTCTCCCTGGGCTCCAACGACATGACCCAGATGGTCCTGGCCACGGACCGCGACAACGCCCGGCTCCAGCACATCTACGACGAGGAGGACCCGGCCGTGGTCTGGGCCATCCTGGTGACCATCTTCGCCGGCCAGAAGTACGGCAAGAAGGTGGGCTTCTGCGGCCAGGGCGTGTCCAACAGCGTGATTTTGCGCGGCCTGGTGGCCATCGCGGGCATCGTCTCGGCCTCGGTGGTGCCGGACACCTACCACCAGACCAAGCTGGACATGGCCACGGTGGAGAGCGAGAACATTCCCTGCAAGGAGCTGGGCTCCTGGATCAAGCTCCAGCACTTCAACCGACTGAAGAAGCTCCTGGAGGAGAACGCCTACGGCCACATCCTGCGCAAGTACAAGAGCCCCGAGGACCTGAGCGAGTGGTACGAGGGCGAGCTGGACCGCTTTGCCGAACAGCTGCGCGACCACATGGAGACGGCCAAGGAGCAGTTCTACCGCCAGGAGATGGACCAGTTCCGGGCCACCTTCCACAAGCCCGTGATCTACGCGGGCTGGGACTGGGACCAGACCGTGAAGAACGCCCTGCATCACGCCGGGTTCGCGGACTTCGAGGAGCAGGCCAAGGCCTTGGCCGAGCAGCGCACCAAGAAGTTTTAGCTCCGCTTCCAAAAAGCATGACGCCCCGGCCCGCGCCAGCGGACTGGGGCGTCTTTTTTGGACGGAGCAGGGGGCTAGTCGCCGGAGCCCAGAAGCACCCGCGGTCCGGCGCCCGGGATCACGGGCGGCTTGACCACGATGCGCGTCTCGAGCTTGGGGTCGAGAGCCAGCAGGGCCGCGCGCACGGATTCGGCGCGCTGGGCGGCCAGGGCCTCCAGGGCGGCCTGGTCCCGCGGCCGGGAGGCGTCGATGGCCGCGTACATCTCGTCCCAGGACAGCTTCTTGGTGAAACCCAGGAGGTTGCGCGGCTTGTCGAAGGGCTCGTCCTTGTAAACCTCGAAGAGCAGGTCCAGGGCCTCGTCGCTGCCCGGCCGCCAGCGCATGTCCTCCACCTTGGACGCGGCCTGCTCCTTGCGCGACAGGCCGTCGAACTTCACTTCCTGCATGCGGCGCTGGATATAGACCTCGCCCAGGCTCTCGCGGTCGTTTTCGTCCACCTGGGCGATGAGCCCCAGGCTCAGGGACGGCCGCGAGCCCATGAGGCCGGCCACCTGCTTGACGGCCGCCTCGTTGCGCTGCGCCAGCCGGCCGTCGCCGGGATCGAAGCCGATGTATTCCAGGCTGCCGCCGTCGGGTCCGCTGAAGAGCTTGCCCAGGATGGCGAAGGGCGAGGTGATCACGGCCAGGATGAGGTTGGAGACCGCGGTGCGCACGATGGCCCCGGTGTCGAAGTCCGGGCTGTCCAGGCTGCCGCGCACGGGCAGTTCCACGTCGATGTTGTTGTCCCCGTCCTTGAGCAGGCTCAGGCCCAGTTTCACGGGCGCGTCGATGGCCTCGGGCGAGGGGGTTCTCTCGCCCAGGTCGAAGTTGAGGAGCCGGATGCGCTGGCTGGTGTCCAGGGTGCGCGCCTTGAGCCGCACCGTGCTGTCCAGGCTGAGACGCCCCTGGGCGATGGTGTAGCCCAGAAAGCGCTGGGCCAGGGGCGAGAGCGGGGTGAGTTCCAGGGCGTCCAGGTTGCCGGTCAGGTCCAGGTCCAGGCCCTGGTCCGCCAGGAGCACGCTGCCGGAGCACTTGAAGGGCGAGCCGTTGAGCAGGGCCTCCAGTTCCACGGGCGTGGGCGTCCCGCCCCGGGAGTCCAGGCCGCGGGCCTGGGCCGCGATGTTGTCCATGCGCACCTGCACGTCCAGGGCGTCCTTGTACAGGATGCGGCCGCGCTTGAGTTCGAACAGGCCCAGGCGCAGGCCGGGCAGGGGCTCTTCCGGCGCAGCCTGTTCCGGTTCGGGCTGGGCTCCGCTCCGGCCCTTGATACGGTCGGCCAGGCGCAGGACATTGAGCCGTCCGTCCTTGAAGCGCACCAGGGAGAGCACGGGCTGGGTCAGGACCAGGGATCCGGCCGCATAGCTCGGCTTGCCCGGCTCCAGGGTGATGTCCGTGCAGGTCAGGTCGCGCCACTGGAGCAGGGGTGCGCCGCGCACGGTGAAGCTCAGGCCCGCCAGGGACAGGCTCTCCACGCTCTGCTTCCCGGCCTCGGCCTGCACGCCCTTGGCCTGGAGCGTGTCCAGGCGCAGGAGCGTTTTCGTGGCCTGGGCCAGCCGCAGGGCGAGTCCGGCCAGCCGCAAGCCGCCGTTCTCCAGGCTCCAGGCCAGGCCGTCCTTGTCCAGGTTCAGGGCGAGACGGGCCTGGGCCTCCAGGGTCCCGGCCTCCACGGCCGGGCTCTGCGGGGCCGGGAGCAGGGGGCTGAAGGGCGCCAGGGCCACGTCCCTGGCCTGGATATCCAGGGTTGCGGACCGGGGCGCGAGGCCCACGTTGCCCGTGCAGGACAGGCTGCCGCCCCCGCCCAGGCTCAGGCTCAGGTTCAGCTTGCCGCTGCCGTCGCCGTTGAGATGCAGGCCCGTGAGGTCCAGGCTGATGTCCCGGGCCTCGGACGTGAACGGCCCGGGCAACGACTCGTCGCGCCAGGCGATGCGGCCCTGGCGCAGGCTGATCTCCTGGAGCAGCACGGCCAGGGGATGGGGATCGGGCTTCTGTTTACCGCCTTCCTTGGGCAGCCAGTCCGCCAATTCCAGGCCGCCGTCGGCCTTGCGGGCCAGGTTCAGGTCCAGGCCGGTGAACTCGGCCTTGGACACGGTGAGTCCGCCCTTGCCGAGCAGGTCCCAGTTGAGGCCCACGCGGGCCTCTTTCAGCCGCAGGAGCGCAGCCTTTTTCGGGGTGCGCAGGTCCACGTCCCGCAGCTGGAGCGCGGCGTTGACCACCATTTCCGGCGTGCCGTCGGCGCTTGCGTCCTGGCCCAGCCCCAGGTCCAGGGACAGGGTCCCGCCCGCCAGAATGAGCGGCATGGCGTTCTGGAGATAGGGATTGAGGCGGTCCACGGGCAGCTCGGCCAGGCGGGCGCTCACCACGTTGCGGCCGCGGGCCGCGAAGGGCGTGAGGTTGGCGTCGGCCGTGAGCGGGCGTCCGTCCACCAGGGCGCTCAGGCGCGGCACGATGGGCTGCTCGCGGTCCTGTTCGCGGGTGGATGCCACGGGCACCAGGAGGTTCAGCTCCGTGATCTCGTGCTCGGCCTTGAAGAGCCGGTCCTGGAACAGGACGCGGCCGTTGACCAGTTCCATGTCCGTGAGCACCACGGCGAAAAGCTTGTTGGAGGCTTCGGCCTGGGCCGGGGTGCTCTGATCCGCGGGCCGGATGAAGTCCAGGGCCGAGAGCCGCCCGTCCTGGCGCAGGACCAGGGTGAAGACCGGGTTGGTCAAGCGCAGGTCCGTGATGGTGGGGGCCAGGTTGGTGATGCTTCGGGGGCTCAGGCGCAGTTCCAGGAGGTCGGCCGCGAAACAGGGCTCCCCATTGGGCAGGGGCGCTTCGATGCCGGACAGACGCAGGGCCAGGGTGAAGGGGTTGATGCGCAGGGAGCCCAGGCGGGTGGCGTTGCCCAAGGCCAGGCTCAGCTGTTTTTCCAGGATCCCGCGCACCAGGGGCGGGGCCGCCAGGCCCACCAGCGCTGCCCAGGTCAGGACCGCGGCCAGGACCCAGAGGCCGATCCGGCAGGGGCGTTTGCGCAACAGGCCGCGAAGCGTGACGAGGGATGCTGGCACGGGGGCCTCCGGCGCGGGACGCGCCTCAAAGCCGGTCCGCGGTCCTATGACGCGGAAACGCCGCGCCAGGTAAAACGGCCGTCCTCCGGGGAGGACGGCCGTAGGATCGCGCCGGGTTCAGCTCGTTTTTTCGAAGTATTCCTTTTCCGCGCCGCACTTGGGACAGACCCAGTCGTCGGGCAGGTCGGTGAAGGCCGTGCCAGGTTTGACGCCGTGCTCGTAGTCGCCCACTTCCGGGTCATAGACGTAGCCGCAGGGGCATTCGTACTTGGACATGTCGGCCATGGCTTCTCCTGGGTTGTAAGGATTGTTCGAACTTCTCTCAAGGATCGTCAGAACTTCTCCAGGGCGCTGGTCACGGACTTTTTGAGTTCCCCGAAGGCCTTTTCGATGCCCACGCGCATCTCGCCCCAGGCGTCGCCGCTGCTCATGCGCAAGAGCTTCAGGCGATAGCGCATGTCCTCATAGAGGCCCGCGAGCTTTTCGGTTTCGGCGTTGTAGCGGGCCAGGAAGTCCGGCCCCTTCTTTTCGGCCTTGGCCTTGGACTCGTCCAGCTTCTGCTGCCAGTGCTTGAGCTGTTCCTCCAGGCTCACGCCGAACTTGTCTCTCTCGTCGCTCATGGCTCACTCCTGCTCTGGGTTGCCTGATCGGTCCGTCGCTCCCCGCACAGGGCCGGAACGGACTGTGTCCATGATTGAGAGAATAGTCAGCCGCGGGAAAATGTCCAGAGAAAACAGGGGGGCATCACGGCGTCACGGAACCGCGGTTTGACATCCGCGGCGGTTGGGGTAGGGAAGAATCGGGCGGCTGGACGCAGGTCTCCCGCCGCTTGGAGACAAACCCATGGAGGTTCGAACCATGACGCGACGCTCCCTGGTTCTTTTCCTTGGCGCGGCCCTGCTGCTCCTGGCCACGGGCTGCGCTTCCACCCGCACCAGCCAGAGCGCGGGCGAATACTTCGACGACACGGCCATCACCACCCGGGTCAAGGCCGCCATCCTCAAGGAGCCCACGCTCAGCTACTTCCAGATCGACGTGGAAACCTTCAAGGGCCGGGTGCAGCTGAGCGGTTTCGTGAACACCAAGGAACAGTCCGACACGGCGGGACGCATCGCGGCCACCACCAAGGGGGTCAGGTCCGTGGTCAACAGCCTGGTGGTGAAGTAGGCGGGCCGCTACGAGGCCAGGGACAGGACCCGTTCGGGCAGGTCCTCCAGCCGGGTCCAGGGGGCCACGGCCAGGAGCACCTCGCAGCCCGGCACCCGGGGCCTGCGGATGGAGCGCAGGATCTGGCCCTGCCAGCGCACGAGATACACAGGGCGGCCCGAGAGAGCGCTGGCCTTGCGGGCCTCCTCAAAGATGCGCAGGAATTCGTTGTTCATGGCTCCGGCCTACGCCCCGCCGGGCGGTCCATGGTGGCGGCCGCGTGGCGAACGGGAAAAATTGCGGCGACAAGGCTTGGCCCTTGACAGCCCGGCTTTCCGAATATAGGTAGCCCTAGTCCGGGTGTGCCCCGGGCGCGGCATGCTTGCCTGCGAGGCGCGGTTTTCCGCTGCAAAACCCGCACCCATCTCCAGCCTGTCCTTGCCGAACCCTGTCCCTTGTCCCGATTGAGCGATCCTGATACGGCCCGCAGCTCCCGTCTCTTGATCGGCCCGATCCTCGGCCGGTGGCGTCCCTGCGCGGCCCCCTGCAACCCAAGGATTTATCTTGAATTTCGAAGATTTTCAGCTGGATTCGTGTTTTCTGTCCAATGTCCGGGCCCTCGGCTATGTGGCCCCCACCCCCATCCAGGAACAGGCCATTCCCCCGGTGAAGGAAGGCCGTGACGTCATGGGCCTGGCCCAGACCGGCACGGGCAAGACCGCGGCCTTTCTCCTGCCCATCCTGAACCGGCTCAAGAACGAGCCGCACAAGGGCCCCCGGCCCCGCTGCCTGGTCATCGCACCCACCCGCGAGCTGGCCGAGCAGATCCTGGACTCGGCCCGCGACCTGGGCCGCAACACGGGCCTGCGCTACGCCAGCATCTACGGCGGCGTGGGCTACGCTCCGCAGATCCAGAAGCTGCGCTCCGGCCTGGACGTGGTGGTGGCCTGCCCGGGCCGCCTCCTGGACCACCTGGACCAGGGCAACGTGGACCTCTCGGCCGTGCAGGTGCTGGTGCTGGACGAGGCCGACCACATGTTCGACATGGGCTTTTTGCCCACCATCCGCAAGATTCTGGCCAAGCTGCCCGCGGAGCGCCAGACGCTCCTCTTCTCGGCCACCATGCCCGAGGACATCCGGCGCCTGGCCCAGGACATCCTGCGCGACCCCGTGACCGTGCGCGTGGGCCAGCTGGCCCCGGTGGAGACCGTGAGCCACGCGGCCTACCCCGTGCCCCAGCACCTGAAGACCCCGCTCCTCCTGGAGCTGCTCCAGCGCAACGAGACCGGCTCCGTGCTCGTGTTCACCCGCACCAAGCACCGCGCCCGCCGCGTGGGCGAGCAGCTGGCCAAGGCCGGGCACAAGGCCGCCTCCATCCAGGGCAACCTCTCGCAGAACAAGCGCCAGGCCGCCCTGGACGGCTTCCGCTCGGGCGCGCACCGCATCCTCGTGGCCACGGACATCGCGGCCCGGGGCATCGACGTGAGCCTGGTGGCCCACGTGGTCAACTACGACGTGCCGGATACGGCCGACGCCTACACCCACCGCATCGGCCGCACGGGCCGCGCCGAGCGCACCGGCGACGCCGTCACCTTCGTGACCCCGGAGGATGGGGCCATGATCCGGGCCATCGAGCACGTGCTGCGCAAGCCCCTGGCCCGCAAGACCCTGGAGGGCTTCGACTACAGCGTGCCCAGGCCGGCCAAGGACACGGAGTTCGCCCGGCCGCCCCTGCAGCCGCGCGGCCGCAGGGCCGCCCCGGTCCGCGAGGACAAGGGCTCCGAGAAGCGGGGCGAGAAGCGTCCGGCCAAGCGTTCCGATCATCAGCCGGAGAAGCGCGCCGAGCAGCCCCGGTCCGAAGCCCGGCAGCGCAGGCCCGAACGCGGCTCCCAGGGAGCCGAGCCCCGGCGCGAGCGTCCGCGTTACGAAGCCGCGAACCGCGAGGATTCCCGCCGGGAAGGCGGCCGCCGCGACGGCCAGCGCCGTGAAGGCCAGCCGCGCGACCGTCAGCCCCGGGCCGAGGCCAGGACCGATTCCCCACGCATCGGCTATTCCAACCGCAAGCGGCCCTGGTCCTCGGACTTCAGCCGGGACGAGCATGGCCAGCACGGCCAGCGCGCCCGCGCCGGGGGCAATCGTGGCGAGGCCAACGGCAACGTGGCCCCGCGCTCCAAAAAGGAAGAGCCCAACGGCAACGTCCTGGAGCCGCGCCCGCGCGTGGCCGAGGACCGCTACGACGACGCCCCGCGCGTGGCTCCGCGCTACGACAACCGCTAGCCGGGCGTTCGCCTGAATGACGACAGGGACCCTGGCTTCGGCTGCGGTCCCTGTTTTTTTGCGTCTGCCGGGTCTTAGGGGCCGCGTTGACGCCTGTTGCGGAAGCTTCTAGGGTGAGAATACGGGAAAAAACGTGTTGTCCCCAACCTCAGGAGGCGAGCATGAAGTACGGCGCGCGCAACAAGATCAAGGCCAAGGTGACCTCCGTGAAGAAGGGCGAGGTCATGGCCCTGGTGAAGTTTCAGACCTCGGCCCCGGCCGAAATGGCCTCGGTGCTCACCGTGGAGTCGGCCGAGGACCTGGGGCTCAAGAAGGGCGACGAGGTGCTGCTCGTGGTCAAGGCCATCCACGTCATGCCGGTGAAGGAATAGGGGGCGTTGCCCCATTTCCGGAAAAGCCGGGGCCGCGGGATCGCGCCCCGGCTTTTTTACCAGCGGTCCGCGTGCACCCGATCGGCCTTGAAGCGGTCCTCGGGCGCGGGGTGTTCCGCGGGATGGCCCATGACCAGCAGGGCCATGGGCGTGACCTCGGCGGGCACACCGAAGAGTTTGCGGTAGCCGTTGATGCGCTCCTCCAGCGGGTAGATGCCGGTCCATACCGCGCCCAGGCCCAGGCTGTGGGCGGCCAGGAGCATGTTCATGGCCGCGTTGGAGCAGTCCTGGACCCAGTAGCCGCCGCACTTGTCCAGCCGCAGGTCGCCGCAGACCAGGACGGCGAAGGCCGCATCCCGGGCGAATCCGGCGTAGGGGTTGATCTCGCCCACCTTGGCCAGCAGGGCCTTGTCCCGCACCACCACGAACTGCCAGGGCTGCTCGTTGCAGGCCGAGGGCGCCTGCATGCCGCAGGCCAGGATTTCATGGAGCGCGGCTTCGTCCACCGGGTCCTTGGTGTAGGCGCGAACGCTGCGCCGGGTCTTGATGGCCTCGCGCACGCCCGGGCCCTGGTCCGCGGCCCGGGCCGCGGAGCGGAAGGGCAGGAGAGCGGCCGAAGCCGCCACAGCCAGAATGCCGAGCACGCCCCGGCGGCTGGTCAGGGTGGAGTTCGCAGCCATGGCGCACCTCCATGAGGTTGGGGAAATCCATGGCTGAAGGGTATTTCAGGGCCGGGGGGGAGTCAATGCGGGGGATGTGACGGAAAGGGAACGCCGGGCAGGAGCCCGGCGGCAGGAGTGACATTGGTGGAGGCGGGGGGAGTCGAACCCCCGTCCGAGAACGCTCGGCGCGGAACGTCTACAGGTTTAGGACAGGTTTGAGGTTCTCGCCCTTGGGATTGCCCCTGTCCGGGCGGCCCGCGGGCCAGTTCGTCAGTGTTCTCGCGCTCACCGGGACGAACAACCGGATCGCGCCAGCCCGGAGCGTCGGCGTTTCCTTCGGCCTACCGGGCGTCGGCCGGGGAAACGGGTCTCTCAGATGGAGACCTGCCTTGACTGCTTATTAGGCGGCCATGGCGTAGTCGTAGTCGTTGGCACTTGTGTGCGTGGTCGATTTTAACGAGGCCATCGACCAACCTCGACCTGCAATTCCGGCCTCAACCATCCCCGTCGAAACCGGTGCGCCCCCATGTCAAAGACCAAGCGGGATGTCTCCATCATATAAGGCCCGTTCCGCACAAGGCAAGAACGAAAAATCCCCGCAGGCGCGGGGATTGTTTTTCGTGGTAGCGAGGGAGGGACTTGAACCCCCGACACTGCGGATATGAGCCGCATGCTCTGACCACCTGAGCTACCTCGCCACGAGGTCCGCCGGAGCGGGAAACGCTGTATAGCCGTAATCGGAACCATTGGCAAGGGTTCTCGCGTCCTTTTTCGCTGGACGGATCAGGCCGGCCAGAACCACCAGACCACGGGCGCGAGGACCAGGCGGTACCAGGCAAAGGGCTTCAGCGTGCAGCGCGAGAGCAGGGCGATGAAGGTCTTCACCGCGGCCCAGGCCGAGACGAAGGACACCGCGAAGCCGATGGCCAGAAAGACCATGTCCTCGCCGTTGAACAGCCGCCAGGACTTGAGCAGGTCGTAGCCTACGGCCGCGCACATGACCGGCACCGCGGCCAGGAAGGAGTACTGGGCCGCCACCTTGCGCTCCGCGCCCAGGAACATGGCCCCCATGATGGTGGCTCCGGCCCGCGAGAACCCCGGCCACAAGGACAGGCACTGGAACAGGCCCACGCCCAAGGCCAAGCCCGGGGTCAGCTCGTCCAGGCCATAGACCCGCGGCCGCCTGCGCCGCATCTCCACGGCCAGGAGGAGCAGCGCGCCTACGCCCAAGGCCAGGGCTACGCTGTGCGGGCCGAAGAGGTGGCGCTTGATGAAGCCGTGGGCCAGGAAGCCGAAGACCAGGGCGGGCAGGGTGGTCAGGAACAGGAGCCAGACCCCGCGCCTGCCCGAGAAGCGGCGCAGAGGATCGGCGCGCAACAGCCTCAGGAAGTGCTGGCGATAGAGCACGGCCACGGCCAGAATGGCCCCCAGCTGGATGGCGATCTCGAAGGTCTCGGCCTTGGGGCCGGTGAATTCCAGGGCGTATCCGGCCAGGATGAGGTGCCCGGTGCTGGACACGGGCAGGAATTCGGTGAGGCCTTCCACCAGGCCCAGGATCACGGCGACGTACCAGGGGGCCATCTTTTGCTCCTTCGCGCGGGCGGCGCTTCCGGCACCCCTGCTATCGGAAGGCGCAGGGCTTGGCAAGTTGCCAGCCCCGGGCCTGTGGTGTAGGTTTCGGCATGTTCCGCCGAGCCTGCGGACAAGGAGTCACCATGACCACCGTCATGCCCCAGGGCGAGCTGGCCAAGAAGGCCCTGGCCTGGATCTGCGAGCAGATGCGCGACGCCCCGTCCACGCCGGTCTCCGAGCACATCGTGGAGGCTGGCCGCCGCTTCAACCTGAGCCCCCTGGACGAGGACTTCCTGCGCCGGTTCCTCAAGGAAAACCCGAACCCCCGGCCCGACGCTTGCTGAAGCTTCTGCACCGCCACATCTTCAAGGAGCTCTGCGCGGTCTTCGGCCTCACCGTGAGCTGCCTCCTGGGCCTCATCCTCATCGGCCGCCTGCTCCAGCTGCGCGAGATGCTCCTGGGCCAGAGCCTGGGCGTGCTCGATCTGGCCCGCATCTTCGTCTATCTCATCCCGTTCTTCCTGGTCCTGATCCTGCCCATCGCTTGCATGCTGGCGGTGTTCCTGACGTTTCTGCGCATGAGCACGGACAAGGAGCTCACCGCGCTCAAGGCGGGCGGGGTGAGCCTGTACCAGCTTCTGCCCGCGCCCCTGGCCTTCAGCCTGTGCTGCGTGTGCCTGAGTCTGCTCTGTTCGTTCTGGGGCCTGTCCTGGGGCATGGACAACTTCCGGCGCACCCTGGTGGAATTCGTGCAGACCCGCACCAAGCTGGCGCTCCAGGCCGGCACCTTCAACCAGGAGTTCCAGGGCCTCACCTTCTACGCCCACCAGGTGGACAACGACACCGGGCGGCTCAAGTTCGTCTTTGTCCAGGACAAGACCCGCAAGGACGTGACCGTGGCCATCGTGGCCCCGGAGGGCGGCATCCGCACCGAGCCCGAGGAGGGGCGGCTGGCCATCGACTTCAAGAACGGCCGCATCTTCCGCTGGTCCGGGCAGAACCTGGACATCCTGCACTTCGGCTCCTACGCCATCCGGCTGCCTCTGGCCTCGCTTCTGACCAACTTCCGCATGGACGCGCCCCGGCCCAGCGAGATGGCCCTGTCCCGGCTCCTGGAACTGGGCCGCGCCGCGCCGGATTCGGTGGAGGCCAAGCGCTACCCCCGCAACAAGGTGCTGGTGGAGCTCCAGAAGCGGTTGGCCATGCCTGCGGCCTGCCTGGTGCTCGGGCTCTTCGCCCTGCCCATCGCCTGCGTGTTCCGGGGCCTGCGCCAGCAGTACGGCCTGCTCCTGTCCCTGGGCCTGTTCATGGTCTATTATTCGCTGCTCTCCCTGGGGGTGAGCCTGGCCGAGGCAGGCAGCCTGCCGCCCGCGGCCGCGCTCTGGGGGCCCAACGCGCTCTTCCTGGGCGTGGGCCTGTACCTCCTGCGGCTGGCCCAGCGCGAACGCGGGGCCCAGGTCTTCGAGTGGCTCGCCCACCTGCGTTTCAAGAGGGCCAGGGCGTGAGCGGCCGGGTCACGGGAGTCCTGGGGCGCTATCTCCTGCGCCAGAACCTTTTCCTGCTCCTGGCCTGCCTGGGCGCGGGCACGGGCATCTACCTGCTCTCGGACCTCTTCGACCGGGTGGACGACTTCGTTTCCGCGGGCCTGGGCCTGGGCGCCATGCTCAGCTATTTCGGCTTCAAGCTGCCGGTGATCCTGTCGCAGATCCTGCCTGCGGTCTTTCTCCTGGCCCTGGTGATCCAGCTGGGGCTCCTGGCCCGCAGCCGGGAGCTCACGGCCCTGCGCGCCGGCGGCGTGTCGCCGGGCTGGTTCACGCGCTTCTTCGTGCTCTACGCCATGTTCTGGAGCCTGATGCAGTTCGGCTTCTCCCAGTTCCTGGGCGTGTACGGCGAGGAGCAGGCCAGCCGCATCTGGAAGGAGGACGTGCGAAAGAAGCAGATCGACAGGATGACGCTCAAGAACCTCTGGTTCCGCGACGGGGCCTTCATCGTGGAGGTGGACGAGGGGTTGCTGGCCCAGCGCAAGGCCATGGGCGTCACGATCTACGAGTTCGACACCGAGAGCCAGCGCCTGACGCGCATCCTCACGGCCCCGGAGGCCCTGGTTCTGGACGAGGGCTGGCTGCTCAAGAAGGCCGCGGCCCTGGAGACCGGGAGCTTCCAGACCAGCGAGCTGGGGGACCTGCTTCTGCCCCTGCGCCAGGACCTGAAGTCCTTTGCCGTGGCCGAGCAGAGCGAGGACCGCACCCAGCTGCCCATCTGGCGGCTTTCGGCCATCATCAAGGAACTGCGCGAGTCCGGCTCCAACGTGGAGCGCCTGCGCACGGCCTGGCACAGCCGCTTCTCCTACGCCTTCTCCATCACGGTCATGGCCCTGCTGGCCCTGGCCCTATGTTCCTGGTCCGAGAACCTCTACCTGAACATCGGCCTGTCCCTGGCCCTGGTCTTCGTCCAGTACGGCATACACGCCGTGGGCGTCACCGCGGGCAACAAGGGCGTGCTGCCGCCCCTGCCCGCGGCCTGGGCCGGGGACGTGCTCTTCAGCCTGGCGGCCGGGGCGCGTCTGGTCTGGGTCTCCTGTCCTGCGGTGGAAAAGGCGGTCAAGGCGCGGCTGGCGCGTCTGCCGGGCCTGCTGCATCCTCGGGGCTGACCAGGGCGTCCAGCCGGGTCCAGAGGCCCTCGCGGCCCTGGCCGGACTTGGCCGAGAAGAGCAGGGGCGGCTGCTGCGACCCCAGCAGGTCGGCCCACTGGCGCTGGCGCCGGGCGCGCTCCTTCTGGGTGCATTTGTCGGCCTTGGTCAGCACGGCCAGCATGGGAAGGTTCAGGTGCTGGAGCCAGGCCGTGAGGTTCAAGTCGTTCTGCTGGGGCTCCAGGCGGCAGTCCAGGAGCACGGCCATGCCGCGCAACAGCCTGTTGCCCTGGACGTAGCGGTCGATGAGCTTCGCCCACTTGTCCCGCTCGGCCTTGGAGCAGCGGGCGTAGCCGTAGCCGGGCAGGTCCACCAGGTAGTAGTTCAGCGGGCTCACGGCGTAGAAGTTGATGCTGCGGGTCTTGCCCGGGGTGGCGCTGGTCTTGGCCAGCTGGCGGCGTCCGGCCAGGCAGTTGATGAGCGAGGATTTGCCCACGTTGGAACGGCCCGCCAGGGCCACCTGGGGCAGGTCCAGGCCGGTCATCTGATCCGCCTCGAAAGCGGTTTTGACTATCGTCAGGCTTCGGTTCATAAGGGAGCGGCGTCCGGGGCTTTCCGGCGCGGACCTGGAATGTGGCGTGAATCGGCCCTGGCGTCAAGCGCGCAGGCCCGGAGGAAAGCATGGCCAAGAAGAAACTGCGCATCCTGATCGTCAACGGCCCCAACCTGGGCCACCTAGGCGTGCGCCAGCCCGAAATCTACGGCAGCGAGGGCATGGACGCCGTGCCCGGCCTGGTGCGCGGTCTCCTGGGCAAGGCCGCGGACGAGATCAGCCTGGACTCTTTCCAGTCCAATTCCGAGGGCGGGATCATCGACCGCCTGACCAAGGCCTGGGAGGACAAGACGGACGCCCTGGTGGTGAACGCGGGGGCCTACACCCACACCAGCCTGGCCCTGGCCGACTGCCTGGCCTGGATCAAGCTGCCCTGCGTGGAGGTGCACCTCTCCAACCTGGCGGCGCGCACCGACGACCCCCTGCGCCAGCGGAGCTTCGTCGGCCGGCACTCCATCGGGGTCATTGCCGGTTTCGGCATTCTCGGGTATGGGTTGGCGGTTCAGGCGCTCTGGCAGCGCCTGCGCGGCAAAGGCTGATCCCCCGGGATGTTCCGGGACCCTTACCCCAAAAGGTGATTTTCCATGTATTCGACCACGGACTTCCGCCGCGGCCTGAAAATCGAGCTGGACGGCAAACCCTACGAAATCATCGAATCCGAACACTACAAGCCCGGCAAGGGCGGGGCCATCGTGCGCACCCGCCTGCGCAACATGCTCACCGGCCGCGTGGAGGACAAGACCTTCCGCTCCGGCGAAAAAGTGGGCCGCGCGGACATGGCCACCCAGGAGATGCAGTACCTCTACCGCGACGGCCAGGACTACGTGTTCATGGACCTGGAGTCCTACGAGCAGGTGCACGTGTCCATGGACAAGGTGGGCGACAACGGCGGCTACATCAAGGAAGGCGACAAGGTCCAGGTGCTGCTGTACAACGGCGAGTTCATGGAGCTTCAGGTGCCCGCCTCGGTGATCCTGCTGGTGGCCGAGACCGAGCCCGGGCTCCAGGGCGACCGCGTGAGCGGCGCCACCAAGCCCGCCAAGCTGGAGACAGGGCTTTCCGTGAACGTGCCCCTGTTCGTGAACGCGGGCGACTCCATCAAGGTGGACACCCGCAGCGGCGAATACATCAGCCGCGCCTGATCCGCAGGCGCAAGAGCCCACACCGGACGCGAGCCCGGCGCAGGAATGAGGTCGCGGGGCCCTGGGGCTCCGCGGCCTTTTTCATGGAACACGAGGAGCCGAGGAACGGATGAACATGCGACGGGAGATACTGGGGCTGGCCTTCCTCTTTCTGGCCGCCTTCCTGTTCCTGGCCGTGTTCTCGTTCCACGCCGGAGACCCGGCCTTCAACCACTCGGTCACCGGCAACAGGGTCCAGAACCTGGCCGGGGCCGCCGGGTCCTACACCATGGGCTTCCTCATCGACCTCTTCGGCCGGGGCGCGGTGGTCTGGCCGTTTTTCTTCCTCTACCTGGGCCTGTGCCGCTTCACGGCCCGGCTGCGCATGGCCTGGTGGCGCTGGCTGGGCTTCTTCTGCCTCTGGCTCTGCCTCATGGCCTGGTCCCAGCACCCCTGGTTCCTGGACACGCGCACCGCGGCCCCGGGCCTTTCCGGCGGCGGCTTCACCGGGGCAGTGCTCATGGGCTGGACCAGCTCCTACCTGCGGCCCGCGGGCTCGTTCCTGTTCTGGCTCTTCGCCACCCTGGCCGGAATCCAGCTCCTCCTGGGCCTGTCCTGGGAGGGCATCCTCAAGCGGCTGTCCGCGGCCGGGGGCGACTGGCTGGCCCTGCGGCGGGAACGCCGCGAGCGCCAGGCCAGACGCAACGTGGTCCAGCACTCCCGGCCTGCGCGGGCCAAACCGGAGCCTGAACCCGAGCCCGGGCCGGAGCCTGAACCCGAGGACGAGGGGCCGCTCCTGGACCTGCTGGAAGAGGAGGCCCTGGAAGAGGAGCCCGTGCTGCGGCCCTTCGAGTCCAAGCCCAAGGCCAAGCCCAGGCCCAAATCCAAGGCCCTGCGCCTGCCCGGCCTGGACCTCCTGGCCACCCCGCCCAAGGTCCAGGAGGGCGCGGACCCCAAGACCCTGCAGACCCTGGCCCGGCAGCTGGCCGAATGCCTGGAGAACTTCAACGTCCAGGGCGAGATCCAGCAGGTGGTGCCCGGCCCCGTGGTCACCATGATCGAGTACAAGCCCGCGCCGGGCGTGAAGATCAGCCGCATCGCCGGGCTGTCCGACGACATCGCCCTGGCCCTCAAGGCCATCGCCGTGCGCATCGAGGCCCCCATCCCGGGCAAGGATTCGGTGGGGGTGGAGATCCCCAACGTCAAGCGCCAGACCGTGTATTTGCGCGAAATCCTGGAATCACCGGCCTTCCGCGACGCGGCCTCGCCCCTGACCATCGCCCTGGGCAAGGACATCCAGGGCCAGCCCCAGGTGGCGGACCTCTCCAAGATGCCGCACCTGTTGGTGGCCGGGGCCACGGGCGCGGGCAAGAGCGTGTGCCTCAACGGCATCCTGCTCTCCATCCTGTACAAGGCCACGCCGGACCAGGTGCGCTTCCTCCTGGTGGACCCCAAGCGCATCGAGCTGGCGCTCTACGCCGACATGCCGCATCTGGTGCACCCCGTGGTCACGGACATGGCCATGGCCAAGAGCGCCCTGGAGTGGGCCACGTTCGAGATGGATCGCCGCTACGAGGCCATGGCCAGGATGGGGGTGCGCAACATCGAGGGTTACAACCAGAAGCTGGCCGGATTCGGCGCGGACCTGCCCGAGGACCTGGCCGACCTTGCCCCCATGCCGTACCTGGTTCTCATCATCGACGAGCTGGCCGACCTCATGATGACCGCGGCCAAGGACGTGGAGATGAGCATCGTGCGCCTGGCCCAGCTGGCGCGCGCCGCGGGCATCCACATGATCGTGGCCACCCAGCGGCCCAGCGTGGACGTGGTCACCGGCCTGATCAAGGCGAACTTCCCCACGCGCATCTCCTTCCAGGTGACCTCCAAGCACGACTCGCGCACCATTCTGGACACCGTGGGCTCGGAACGGCTTCTGGGCCGCGGCGACATGCTCTACAAGCCCAGCGGGGCCAAGCTCAAGCGCATGCACGGCGCGTTCGTGGACGAGGCCGAGTGCCAGTCCGTGGTGGATTTCTGGAAACAGGCCTGTCCCAAGCCCGAGTTCACGGTGGATTTCGCGGACTGGAAAAAGGAGGCCGGCGTGGAGTCCGAAGGCGGGGAGGGCGGGGACAACGCCATGGCCAGCGACCCCCACTACCTGGAGGCCAAGGAGTTCGTCATCTCCCAGGGCAAGGCCTCCATTTCGCTCATCCAGCGCCGCTTCCGCATCGGCTTCAACCGCGCGGCCCGCTTCATCGAGCAGATGGAGAGCGAGGGCCTGCTGGGTCCCCAGGACGGAGCCAAGCCCCGCAGCGTGATCCGCAAGGACTAGGGCCGGTCCCGCCCCGCCGATCCCCGCCTCACTTCCAGTAGTAGTCCTGGTTCGAGACGTCCTTGTCACGCAGGTAGGCGTTGGCGTCCTGGGGGCGGCTCATGGGATTGTTCCAGGGCGCGGCGGAATCGTTCTCGAGAAAGGTGTCGTTCCAGGGGGCGAACGGGTCGTTTTCCATCAGGGGGTCGTTCCAGGGAGCCGTGCTGTCCGTGTTCGCATACTTGCCGCCCTGCGCCGACTCGTACAGATCCTCGGCGGGCTGGGCGCCCGGATCGTCGAATTGCTGGGCGTGAACCGGCAGACACAACGCGGCGACGAGGATGCAGGACGCAAGAATTCTCATGGTTTCTCCTGGGTTATTTCTGCGACAGGCGCACGCGGAACAGGCATTGTGACGCCCCCTGGGCGATGGTCTCGGGCCGTTCCAGGCGCAGATGCTGCGAATATCCCTCCACAAATCCGAAATCCCGGCAGCAGGACGCGATGTCCGCCATGGCCGGGGAAAGCCCCATGGCCTTGTAGCTCTCGGCATAGGCGCAGCGCGTGACCCGGAAGGCGAGGCTGTCGCCGGAAAGGCGCACGTCTTCGATATCCAGGGCGTTGCCCTCGCGCCAGCGCTCCAGTATGGTCGCGAAGTGCGCCAGGTTCGGGCCTTGCGGCGCGGTTGCGGCAAAGGCCGCGCCCGCGTCCCGGGACGATTCCAGGACCGCTCGGCGCAGCAGGTCCAGGGCGCGCTCCTGGCCCAGGTCGTCTGCCAGGACCCGGCGCAGCCGCTCCAGGAGTTCGGCCTCGATCTTGCGGCGCTCGATTTGTGCAACGGCGGGGGTGCTCATGGGGCCTCCTTGCCTTGCGGGCCGCTTGGGTGTACCCCATGCCTCTGGGATTGAAAAGGAGAGTTTATGCAGCGTCGAATCTTTCTGTTCATGTTCATGGCATTCTGGTGCTCCGCGGCCCTGGCCCAGGACCTGCCGGACCAGGTCCAGAAGCGCTACGACGCGCTCAAATCCTTCCAGGCCGACTTTGACCAGGAACTGACCAACGCGGCCACCCGCGAGGTGGAGAAGCGCGGCGGGACCATCAGCTTCCAGAACCCCGGCCTGGTGCGCTGGGAGACCCTGACCCCGGAGAAGCAGCTCCTGGTGGTGGGCAAGGAAGCGGTCTGGGACTACATCGAGAGCGAGAACCAGGTCATCCGCTACCGCACGGACCAGGCCTTCACCTCCAAGACCATGATCCGCTTCCTCTCGGGCCAGGCCAACCTCAAGGAAGACTTCAAGGTCGTGGAGCAGGGCCAGGACGAGGGCCTGCACAAGGTCAAGCTCGTCCCCAAGGAGCCCGAGCCCGGCCTGGTCCTGGCCTACCTCTGGGTGGACGACCAGGGCACGGTGAAGAACGTCTTTCTCGTGGACTTCTACGGCAACGGCAACCTGGTGAAGCTCAAGAACTTCCAGCCCGGGGCCAAGCACACGGCCGACACCTTCAGCTTCAGTCCGCCCAAGGGCGTGACCGTGCTGGACAACACCAAGCAGCAGTAAGCGGACGGCCCGGGGAAACCCGGGCCGTTTCGTTTCAGGAAAGCCCTGCGGCCGTCCGCAGGTCCCGCAGTTCCTTCGGCGTCAGCGCGCGCCAGGCCCCGGGCTGGAGATCGCCCAATCGCACCGGGCCCTGGGCCGTGCGGGTGAGCTGGAGCACGGTCAGGTTCAGGTCCCGGCACATGCGCCGGATCTGGCGGTTCACGCCCTGGATCAGGACCATCTCCAGCAGGGTCTCGCCGTGGGACTCGGACAGGATGCGGGTCGGCGCCGGGGCCAGCACATCCCCCTCCACCAGGGTCATGCCGGAACGCATGGAGCGCAGAGCCTCGTCCGAGACCCGGCCGCGCAGGCGCACGTGGTAGGTCTTGGGCACGTGGTGGCGGGGGTGGGTCAGGCGGTTGCAGAGCTCGCCGTCCGTGGTCAGGAGGAGCAGGCCTTCGGACAGGAAGTCCAGGCGTCCCACCGGAATGGGCCGGCGGGCGCGGAGGTCCGGGGGCAGGAGGTCCAGCACCGTGGCGCGGCCCTGGGGATCGCGCAGGGTGGTCACCACCTGCACGGGCTTGTGCAGGGCGATGGTCAGGGCCTCGGCCCGGGCAGGAACCACGGCCTTGCCGCGCACGGCCACCTGATCGCGCTCCGGGTCCACCCGGGTCCCGGTCTCGGCCCGGCGGCCGTTCACCGTGACCAGGCCCTGGCCGATGAGTTCGTCCGCGGCCCGGCGCGAGGCGATCCCGTTCTGCGCCAGGAATTTGTTGAGCCGGATGCCCTGTTCTGCGGTCATGGGCCGCTTGTTAGACGTGAATGACCTTGCTGGCAAGTTGAAGGCTGGTGACCACGTCGAGCATGTTGGTGGTCTGGCCCACGCGCTTTTTGTCCAGGAGCCCGAAGTGCTCCAGGCAGGTGCCGCAGACCAGGATGCTCACGCCCGCGGCCTCCAGGGCCTGGAGCTTTTCCAGGCAGGGGCTGCCTTCCACCGTGAGCTGCACCCCGGAATTGACCAGGATCACGCGCCACAGCTCGCGGCCCAGCTCGGGCAGGGTGGAAAGGAAGTTGAACATGAGTTTGGCGCCCAGGCCGTCGTCGCCCTTGCCCATGGTGGAGGCGGTGACGAACACCGCCACCTGGGCCGGAAGCGGGGCCTGGGACGGGGCAGGGCAGGGCTCTGCGGCCGCCGCCGCCGGGGTCCCAGCCGGGCCGCCGGTCTCCAGCACGAAGACGCCGCCGGTCTCGGAGGCCTGGACCGCAAGGCCTTGGCTGGCCAGGAAGCGGGTCACGTTCTGGCGGGTGGCCTCGTTGTCCACGAGCACCCGCAGGCCGCCGGGAGCGCCCTGGTCCAGTTGCTGCTTGCATTTGAGCACGGGCTGGGGGCAGGGCAGGCCGCGGCAGTCGAGAACGGTTGCAGGCACGGTGCTTCTCCTTGTTCCACCAGATTCACCACAGGGCCGCGGCCAGGTCAAATAGGCGCAATTGATAGGAATCTTTAGGCAAGATAGACGTTCTCGATTGTCCTGGGCCTTGCGCCCGAGACGTTCCCCCTTTATTCCAGGCCCAGGAGGCAGCATGGCCGCATTCTCCATTGCCGATCTGGCCCCTGTGACCGCGGGGATCTTCAAGCTCTGGGCCCATTCCATCCGTTTCGACCACGCCGGGGAATGGGATCCCATCACGGACAGCCGCACCCGGGGCGAGGCCTGCGTCCTGGCCCTCTGGCACAACGAGCTCTTCGCCCTGACCGCTTTCGGCTACATCATGAAGATGCCCGCCGTGACCTTCGTGAGCCAGAGCAAGGACGGCGAGATCATCGCCCGCATGCTGGAACGCATGGGCCACGTCACGGCCCGGGGATCCAGCACCCGGGGCGGGGTCAAGGCCATGATCAAGGCCTCCCGGGTCATGGTCCGGGAGAACCGGCACGGCGTGCTCACCGTGGACGGTCCCAAGGGGCCGCGCCACGAGCCCAAGCCCGGGGCCCTGCTCCTGTCCCGTTTGTCCGGCCGGCTGATTTTCCCCATCCGGGCCTTTCCCGAGCGCAAATACGTGTTCGCCCGGTCCTGGGACAAGTTCGAGATCCCCTATCCCTTCACCTCCTGCCAGATCCGCGTGGGCGAGCCCATCCAGATGCCCGAGGGCGAACTGGACGAGGCGGCCATGGCCCGGGAGGCCGAGCGCCTGGGACGGATCATGCGGGGCATCACGCCGCGCTGAAACGAAAGGGCCGCCCGAGGGCGGCCCTTGTTTTTTTCAGGCGAGCTTCTTGCGCGCCGTGCCCTGCGTGTAGAAGGGCAGGGTTGCGCGTTTGGCGGGCAGGTCCAGTTTGGCGGCCTTGACCACGAAGTTCGCATTCTCCTCAAATCCGTCTTTGACATAGGCCAGGGCCACGCAGTGCCCCAGGGAGGGGGCGAAGGAGCCGCTGGTGATCACGCCCGCGGCCCGGCCGTCCGGCAGGTGCACGGGGTCGTTGTGCCGGGCCGAGCGTCGGCCCTCGATGACCAGGGGGATGAGCCGTTCGCGCACCGTGGCCAGCCCGGCCTTGCCGCCGTATTCCCCGGCCTTGGTCAGGAACGCGCCGTAGCCGGCCTCCACCGGGGTGTGGGCCGTGTCCAGGTCCTGGCCGTAGAGCGGGTAGCCCATCTCCAGGCGCAGGGTGTCGCGCGCGCCCAGGCCGCCGGGTTTGACCCGGGGGTCGGCCACCAGCCGCTCCCAGAGGGCCGGGGTCTTGTCCCAGGGCAGGTAGAACTCGTAGCCCAGCTCGCCGGTGTAGCCGGTGCGGCTCACGATGAGCGGCGCGCCCTCGAAGCTCGACTCCTGGAACGAGAAGTAGCCGAGTTTGTTCCAGGTTCCGCCGGTGATGGCCTCCAGCACCTCCAGGGACAGCGGCCCCTGGAGGTCGATCTTGCCCGTGGCGGCGGAGATGTTCTGGAGCGCGGGGCCAGGGGCGAGATGATCCCTGATCCAGGCGAAATCGCCCAGCTCGCAGGCCCCGTTCACCACGATCATGTAGCGGTCCGGCCCCAGGCAATAGACGATGAGGTCGTCCAGGATGCCGCCCTGGTCGTTCAAGAGGAAGCCGTAACGGCACTTGCCCGGGGCCAGGGTGTCCAGGTCCTGGGTCACTACGCGGTTCAGGGCGTCCTTGGCGCCAGCGCCCTGGAGCAGGAACTCGCCCATGTGGCAGATGTCGAAGACGCAGGCCCTGGCGCGGGTCTGGGCATGCTCGGCCATGATGCCCTCGTACTGCACGGGCATGTCGAAACCGGCGAAGGGGGCCATCTTGGCCTTGTTGGCGCGGTGCCAGGCCGTGAGCGGCGTTGTCCGAAGCTCTTCCACGGAAACAGATCCTCCTTGGTTCAGGACGCGGCCGCTTCCGGCCCGACGTCCTTGCGATGTTTGCGGATGGACTGGAACTCGTCCCACAGGCCCACCAGGCGGCCATAGAGCTTTCTCACGGCGCGGCCGTAGTCGGTGAGCTCGTCCTCTTTCCTGTTCACATAGGTGCGGTGCAGATAGGCGTCGTCCAGCACGTCCTTGGCGATGGCCAGGGCCTTTTCCACCAGCTCGTCGAAATAGTTGACGATCTCGAACTTGAGCTCGCCCAGGATCTCGCACATGAGCCGGAGCATCTCTTCGTAGCCCACAACCCTGCCCTTATACTGCCGGGCGCGTAAATCTTCCAGCACCTTGATCTTGCGCGCCTGTTGCACGAAGTTGTACTTGGTCCAGACCTCGTTGTGCAATGTGTTTATATTGCTGAAAATTTCGAAATTGGCCGGGGCCAGGAGGTAGATGTCCAGAATCTTGGTGAGCTTGGCGAAAAACTCGTCGGAGTACTCGATGAGGCGGTGCTGGTGCTTGGAAAGCCAGCTATACAACACCTTGAGCCGCTGCTCGTGGCTGGCTGTGTCCGTGATCACCTCCTGGCGCTTGTAGGTGACCCGGCCGTGGTATTCGCCGCGGATGATGTCGTTCAGGTTCAGGAGCATGTTCCCGGCGTCCTTGATGATGTTCAGGTGGTCCAGGACGCGGCCGGAATAGGGATGGATGATCTCCTGGCGGACCACGGACAGGGCGCGGTCCTCACGCACGTTCTTGGCGTTGAACTTATGCTGGCGGTAGATCACCCGCAAGATCACGGCCCGGCGCTTCTCGTCGATGAGGAAGCCCAGGTCGCGCAGCAGCTCCAGGCTCTCCTTCTGGTCCGCGGGCACCTGCACCAGGGCCACCTTTTCCACCAGGGGGTAGCGCATGCCCCGGCGCGGCGCGAAGAGGGTGGTTATGGTCCGGTCGGACTGGCCGAGGACGCGCACCAGGAAGGTCTCGTCCAGCCGCGACAGGCGGCGGGCGAAGAGCGCGGCCGAGGTGCGCCGTTCCGAAGCGATGGGAAACCCATAGAGTTCCATGAGGAATTGATAGACGAACAGGCGGTTGCACTCATAGCGCAGGTTGTCGCGGTGGCTGAACTTGCCGATCTTGAGCCCGAAGCGCTTGAGCTCGGTGTCCAGGTCCGAGGGGAAGGAGGCCCAGATGCCGGACAAGGCGAACTGGCCCTCGGCGTCCAGGGCCAGCACGTGGGCCCGCTCCAGTTGGAGGAGGAAGGGCATGATCTCGGAGTAACGGCGCAGATCGCAGATGTCCTTGTCTCCGAAATCCTTGAGAAAGGCCTCGTGGAAGCGTTTGGATAGCCGGCTCTGGAACACCTGGAGGTTGGCCCGGACCACGGTGGGCTCCAGCTGGCAGGGTGCGCGCAGCAGCTCGCCGCTGCGCCAGTCGTTCAGACTGTGCAGCACGTCGTACTGGAAGATCTCCTGGAAGGATTGCAGGGGCCGTTCAAAGGCCGCCATGCTGAACCCTGGCAGCTCCTTGTATTCGTAAAGGTCCACCTCGAAGGAGGGCAGCAGCTCGCGGGGCTCCACCAGGGGGTAGTCCGGCACCTCGAAGAACGGCCGCAGCAGGCAGTGGCGGATGTGGGTCCAGTCCAGGAAGGCCTTCAGCCGCTCCAGGCCGGGACCGGCCGCAGGGCCCTCCGCGACGGGAGGCGGCCAGTGAAGATCGGAGCATTCGCGAAAGGCGTCCTGCCACATGGGGTTTGTGTCCTGCAAGGTTGTCTGCCGGGTTCTCTTTCAGTAGCGTGACGCAAAGGGAATGACAATGGAATTGCGCGTTCAGGGGAAGACCGGGGGAATCCGGCTGGAATGCGTTTTTTTCTTCAATAATCTCTGTTTATTGACAGATTGGTCCGTTCCTCCTAGAACGAACCGAAGTGATCGTTTGAAACAGGCGGGCCGTGGCCCGATTGCGAGGTGCCTCTTCATGCGCAAAGCGGATCAATGCCCCCGGGCCAAGATCAACGCCAGCCACTGCACCTGCACCTACCCCTGCGACAGGCACGGGTTGTGCTGCGAGTGCCTGCACTACCATCGCCAGCGCGGCGAGCTTCCGGCCTGCTATTTCACCACGGAAGAAGAGAAGACCTACAACCGGAGCGTGGAGTTCTTCGTGCAGCGGCGTTCCGGACGCTGAACCGCAAACCTCCAGGGTTGGGGCGAAGCTCATGTTCTTCAGACGGCTGTGGAATTTTCTCGGCGGGAGAAACCTGGCCATGGACCTGGGCACGGCCAACTCCCTCATCTATTGCCCCGGCGAGGGGATCGTGCTCAACGAGCCCTCGGTGGTGGCGGTTGACATCGCCTGCGAAAAGGTCATCGCCGTAGGCGCCGAGGCCAAGCGCTACCTGGGCCGCGCACCGGAGCGCATCCAGGTGATCCGGCCCATGCGCGACGGCGTCATCGCGGATTTCGAGATCACCACCCGCATGATCAGCGCCTTCATTGAGCGGGCGTGCAAGGGCCTGCGGCTGGTGCGGCCTCGGCTCATCGTCTGCGTGCCCCTGGGCGTGACCCCGGTGGAGAAGCGCGCGGTGATCGAGGCCGGGCAGCGCGGCGGAGCCCGCGACGTGCGCCTGATCGAGGAGCCCCTGGCCGTGGCCGTGGGCGCGGGCCTGCCCTTTGACAAGCCCCTGGGCAACATGGTCCTGGACATCGGCGGCGGCACCGCCGAGGTGGCGGTGATCAGCCTTTCGGCCATCGCCCACGCCGAGTCCATCAGGGTGGCTGGCGACGAGATGACCGAGGCCATCCAGCGCTACTTCCAGAACGAATTCCAGATGCAGATCGGCGAGAACATGGCCGAGCAGGTCAAGATGACCATCGGCTCGGCCGTGCCCCTGTCCGAACCCCTGAGCATGGAGGTCCTGGGCAAGAACCTGGTGGAGGGCGCGCCGCGCTCGGTGGTGGCCACGGACGCTCACGTGCGCGAGGCCATCCGCGAACCGCTCAACGCCATCCTCCAGGCCGTGCGCAACGCCCTGGAAAACACACCGCCGGAACTGGCCGCGGACATCTTCGATCAGGGCCTGCTCATGGCCGGGGGCGGGGCGCTGCTCAAGGGGCTGGACCAGCTCATCAACCGCGAGACCGGGCTCAAGGCCATCGTGGACAGCGATCCCCTCACCGCCGTGGCCCGGGGCACGGGCCGGGTCCTGGAGCGGGGCAAGGCCTACGAGGCCACCCTCCTGGAATGAGCGGACCATTCATGGCTCTGCATCCGACCATTCTCCTGGAACAGGCCTCCGCGGCCGTGCTCGAGGCCGGGGAACTCATCCGCCGGGCCTGGGGCCGGCCGGGCGAGGTGCGCCACAAGGGCCGCATCGACCTGGTCACGGCCACGGACTTGGCCGTGGAGGAACTGCTCAAGGACCGCCTCTCCGCCCTGGTCCCAGGCTCCACCTTTCTGGCCGAGGAAACCGCGGCCCGGGCCGGGCTCGGTGACAGCACCTGGATCATCGACCCCCTGGACGGCACCACCAACTTCGCCCACGGCCTGCCGTTCGTGGCCACTTCCGTGGCCCTCTGGCGGGACGGGGACCTGCGCCTGGGGCTCGTCAACCTGCCCATCCTGGGCGAACTGTTCACGGCCGCGCGCGGCCAGGGCGCCTGGCGCAACGGCGAATCCATCCGGGTGTCGGCCACGGCCGGACTTCAACAGGCGCTGATCGCCACGGGGTTCCCGTACAACACCCGCGCCTACCTGGACGGCATCCTGCGCCACATGGAGCGCATGCTCCTGGCGACCCAGGGCATCCGGCGTCCCGGGGCCGCGGCCCTGGATCTGGCCTATGTGGCCTGCGGCCGCTTCGACGGCTTCTACGAGAACGCCCTGAATCCCTGGGATACGGCCGCGGGGGTGCTCCTGGTGGAGGAGGCGGGCGGCCGCGTCAGCGGTTTTGACGCCGCCGCGCCCTATGTCCTGGGCGCGGACGAGATCCTGGCCAGCAACGGCCTGCTGCACCACGGCCTGAGCCGTCTCCTCCTGGAGCCGGGGCCGTGATCATTGCCTGATCAGGCGGATTCCCAGGGCGAGAAGGGGAGGTTGCGCTCCCAGAAGAGCACGAGGGACGGGGTGAGCAGCTCCCGGAAGTCGCGCACCAGGCAGGCCAGTTCCTCACGGGTGTGAAAGAAGCCGTCGCTCACGCGCTCGGCGTTGGGCTCCAGGTGTCCGGCCCGGGGCACGGCGAAGACGCTCACGAACTCGCGCCCGGTCTCCGGCCCGGCCGGGATGTCGCGCACGTGGCGCAGGCGCTCGGGCCTCAGCCGCAGGTCCGCCCAGAGACGCCGCAGGGCCGCGTCGTAGCTGGATTCCCGGGCCAGGACATGGCCGTAAGTGGACAGGTCCCAGCGGCCAGGATAGAGTGTGCGCCGTGGGCCGCGTTTCTGGAGCAGGAGGCGGTTGTCCTGGTCATAGACCAGCACCGCCACGGAGCGGTGGTTCAAGAACTGCCGGTGGACCTCGGCCAGCGGCAGGACCAGCAGGGGGCGGTTGTCCGCGTCCACCGCCTCCGCGGCCAGGTTTTCTGCGGCTTCGTTGTGCGAGGACATGGAGACATTCTATGACGGACCCCGGCGGATTGCCAGCGCCCGGACACGGGGGGGCGAGCATCGGGATCCTGGGCCCGGAGGACATCCGGGAGGTCATGGACCTGGAAGGGCTCTGCTTCGCCTACCGCTGGACCGAGGAGCAGTTCCGCCTGGGCCTGGAGCGGGGGGCCTACCACATCCTGGGCCTGCGCCTGGACGGGCGCATGGTCGGCTATGCGGCCTTCTATGTCATCGAGGGCGACATGGAGATCATGAACCTGGCCGTGCATCCGGACTTCCGGCGCCGCGGCTTCGGAGCCATGCTCCTGGCCGAGGTCCTGCGCCACAGCCGGGCAGTGGGAGCGCACCAGGGCTTCCTGGACGTGAAGGAGTCCAATTCCCCGGCCATTGACCTCTACCGCAAATTCGGATTTAAACAAATCGGCGTGCGCAAACGCTACTATCCCGACACCCACGAGGATGCGCTGCTCTTCCGCTGCGACATCCCCTGAACCCAAGGAGCACCGATGCGCTACATCGACCAGCTGGACATCGCCGGGAAGAAGGTTCTCGTCCGCGCGGACTTCAACGTGCCCATTGACGGGGGCGTGATCAAGGACGACAACCGCATCCGCCAGGCCCTGCCCACCCTGCGCCTGATCCTGGACAAGGGGGCCGCCCTGATCCTCTGCGCTCACCTGGGTTCGCCCAAGGGCGGTCCGGACCCGGGCTTGAGCCTGGCCCCGGTGGCCGCCCATCTGGCCAAGCTCCTGGGCCGGGACGTGCCCCTGGCCCCGGACTGCGTGGGTCCGCAGGTGGAGGCCCTGGCCGCCAAGATGAAGCCCGGCGACGTGCTGCTGCTGGAAAACCTGCGCTTCCATCCCGAGGAGACCGGCAAGACCCCCGAGGCCCGCGGCGACTTCGGCAAGCGCTTGGCCGCCCTGGCCGACGTCTATGTGGGCGAGGGCTTCGGCGTGGTGCACCGGCCCAACGCCTCGGTGGTGGATGCGCCCCGGGCCGCCAAGGTCTGCTGCGCGGGCCTGCTCATGAAGAAGGAATGGCAGTTCCTGGGCGAGCGCCTGGCCGATCCGGGCCGCCCCTTTGTGGCCATCTCCGGCGGGGCCAAGGTCTCCACCAAGCTCGGCATCCTGAAGAACCTTCTGGGCAAGGTGGACGACCTGATCATCGGCGGGGCCATGGCCAACACCTTTCTGCTGGCCCAGGGCCACGCCATCGGCGCCTCCCTGGCCGAACCCGACCTCAAGGCCGAGGCCCAGGCCATCCTGGCCCAGGCCGGGGACAAGGGCACCCGGCTGCACCTGCCCGTGGACGTGGTCCTGGGCCGCTCGGCCAAGGACGCCGCGGCCATGGGCGTGGTGGAGGCCGCGGCCATTCCCGAGGGGGCCATGGCCCTGGACATCGGGCCGCGCAGCGTGGAATTGTTCGCCAAGGTCCTGGCCGCGGCCAAGACCATTGTCTGGAACGGCCCCATGGGGCTCTTCGAGAACCCGGTCTTTGCCGCGGGCTCGCTGAACGTCTGCCGGGCCGTGGCGGCCAATGCCGGAGCCGTGACCATCGTGGGCGGCGGCGACACCGACGCCATGGTCCACGCCGCCGGGCTGGTGGACAAGTTCAGCTTCATCTCCACCGGCGGCGGCTCGTTCCTGGAATTCCTGGAGGGCAAGGACCTGCCCGGTCTCACCGCGCTCAAGGAGTGCTGCAGATGAAGAAGCTCATGGCCGCCAACTGGAAGATGTACAAGACCTACGGCCAGGCCAAGGACACGGCCAAGGCCCTGGTCAAGCTCCTGGACGGCAAGCTGCCCGCAGACCGCGAGGTGCTGGTCTTCCCGCCCTTCACGGCCCTGCGCGCCGTTGCCAAAAAGTTCAAGGACGAAGAGGGGTTCTTCGTGGGCGGCCAGGACTTCTGGCCCGGCACGGAGGGCGCCTTCACCGGCGAGATCGCTCCGGCCATGCTCCTGGACCTCGGTGCCTCCTTTGGCCTCACCGGCCATTCGGAGCGCCGCCACGTGCTCGGGGAATCCGACGAGCTGGTGGGCCGCAAGACGGCCTTCGGCCTGGAGGCGGGCCTGAACGTGGTGCTCTGCGTGGGCGAGAAGATCGAGGAGCGCAAGGCCGGGAAACTCACGGCAGTGCTGGAGCGCCAGACCCTGGCCGGCCTGGCGGGCGTGCCCCGGAACACAGCTCCCGCGCGCCTGGCCGTGGCCTACGAGCCGGTCTGGGCCATCGGCACCGGCGAAGTGGCCGGTCCCACGGACATTCTGGAGGCCCACGCCTTCGTGCGCCGGATTTTGGAAGGCGTTTTTGGGAGTAATTCCAGTGAAATCAGGATATTGTACGGCGGAAGCGTGAAGCCGGAGAACGCCGCCGAGATCATCGGCCTTGACAATGTGGACGGTGTGTTGGTAGGAGGCGCGAGCTTGCAGGCTGAAAGCTTCGCCCGCATCGTGCTGGCGGGGGCCGAGGCCCGGTAGGCTGAGCGCAAAGCGAGAGGTTCTTGTCTTGGAGACCCTGGTCATCGTCATCCATATCCTGGCCTGCCTGTTCCTGATCGTGGCCGTGCTGCTGCAATCCGGACAGGAGGGCATGGGTGTCATCTTCGGCGGGGGCAGCGGCTCCGTGTTCGGCAGCACCGGCGCAGGCGGCCTGCTGGTCAAGGCCACGGCGGTCCTGTCGGCCGTGTTCCTGCTCACCTCGCTGGGCTACAACATGCTCATCAGCAAGCGCGTGCGCAGCGTGGACTCCATCATGTTGGACTCCTCGGGCGCGGCGGTTTCGGTCCCGGCCCCGGTCGAGGAGAAGAAGCCCGCCGGCGTGACCTTCGAAGACCCCAACGCGGCCAAGGCTCCGGCGGAGGCCCCGAAGCAGTAAGATTTTTCCCCCGATGCCGAGGTGGTGGAACTGGTAGACACGCTATCTTGAGGGGGTAGTGGGAGAAATCCCGTGGGGGTTCGAGTCCCCCCCTCGGCACCACAAAGAACAAGGGTCCTGGCCACAACCGGGACCCTTTTTTCGTCCCTGGCCCGGGCAGGGCCCCTTTCTCCCGGCGTAATCCGGGTTGGCCTGATCGGGGAGGGGGCGGCCTGTCGCAGCTCCACACGTGCAAGCCCTAACACCCTGCGGCCGTCCCTTCCCCAATCCAGCGATCCCAAAAGAAAGGCCCGGCGCAAGCCGGGCCTTTTGTGCCGCCGTCAGGGGAGGGGCGTCTAGAACGGATAGACCATGGGGTTGTTGCCGGCCTTGGCCTTCTGTTCCTCGCCCCGGCCGATCTTGGCCTCGATCTCGGTGAGCCGGTTCTTGGCCGCCTCGCGCTGCTGCTCGGTTTCGGCGTTTCTGATCACCGTGACGAGCAGGTTCTTGGCCGTGTCGTACTGGCCCATGTTGTCGTAGATGAGGGCCGCGCGGAACATGGCCGTGAGCGCCCAGATGTTCTCCTGGGGATACTGCCAGGCCAGGCGCAGGTAGTAGTCCAGGGCCTTGTCGATGTTGCCCATGGAGTGTTCGCCCTCGGCCATGTAGTAGAGGAGTTCAGCCTGCATGTTCGTGGGCATGGTCTCGTGCCGCGCCCAAAGCTTTTCCAGCTGGCCCTGGGCCACATCCAGCTGCCCCTGCTGCTGGAGGATGAAGGCGATCTTGATGCGGCTGGAGTCCGAGATCTCTGCGCCGGTCTTGAGCAGCTCGCTGTAGTTGTTGAAGGCGTCCTCGTAGCCGCCCAGGGCAAAGGCCAGGTCGCCCCTGAGCTCCAGGTAGCGGCCCTTGAGCGCGCGGGGCAGGCGGTTGCTGTCGATGTTGGCCAAGTAGAACCCGGCCAGCTGGTACTGGTGGGCTTGGAGCGCGTCGCTGGCCAGATGGAGGGCGGCCTGGGCTCCGGTGGCGGTGTCCGGGAACAGGAAGGCGATGCGCTTGGCCAGCTCGGGAGTGGGCTTTTCCTGGAGCCGGGCGGACCAGTCGGCCAGGAGCAGGAGCCGGTCCAGGGGCCAGAGCTGGCGCGCGGCGTTGTCCAACTGGCGGCCTTCCAGGCGGAGCCAGAAGGGGGCCAGCTGGTCGGACCGGATGTTCCGGCCGCCGGCCGAGGCCAAGGCCGGGAGCAGCACGAACTGGCGAGCCGCGGCGTTGGGGTCCTCGGGCAGGAGGTCGTCCAGGGGCGCGTCAAAGAGGAGCAGGCCGCAGACCTTCAGGCTCAACGGCAGGTCGCGCTTGTTCCCCAGGGCGTCCCAGAGCTCGCGGGCCGAGTCGTCGCCGTCGGCCACGGCCAGGGCGAAGCGGTACTGGCCATAGACCGGCAGTGCGTCCAGATCCTTGTCTTCGCGACGCTTGATGTAGCGCTTGGCCGCGTCGCGCAGGCTGCGGTTCTTCTTGCGCAGCTCCTGCCAGGCCGGGGTCTGGTCGTCGGGCAGAAGCCAGTCCGTGCGGCCTGCTGCCGAGCGGGACATGATGTTGCTGGCCCAGAAAATGGAGGCCTTGGGGTAGGAGGAGTGGACCTCGGCCTCGGTGGGGTCCGCGCCTTCGGCCACGAACCCGGCCATGGCGGTCCAGAACGACTGGGGCTCGGAGCTGGAGATGTTGGCGGCCAGGGTCTTGGCCTCGGCCGGATATTCTAGGCAGGCCGCAGCCAGGGTGCGGGCGATCTGGGTGCGGTCAGAGTCGCCGATCTCCAGCACGTCGCCCGGGGTCTTGCCGCCGTGGGTGGATTCCCCGGCCATGGCCGCGGCCGCGGCGTCCCAGAAGGGGTTGTTCTTCCAGATGGACTGGGCCTGCTCCAGGGTCTGGCGGAGCACGGCTTCCTGGCCTTCGCGCATCGTCCCGAAATTCGAGGAATAAATCCAGAAATACCGGCGCCAGACATCGGTCCAGAGGACCTCCAGGTCCGGCTCGCCGTGGAACCTTGCGGCGCGCTCCTTCTCCGGCATGATCTGGCCCGCCTGGCTGAACCAGAACACGGCCTTGGAGGGGTCGCCCGCAGCGCGGGCGGCCTGGCCGCCGAGCCAGAGGCGCTGGATCTCCATATCCTTGCTATCGAAGGGGCTGGAACCTTCGATGATCTCCAGGGCCTGCTGGGGCGCACCGGTCTGCAGAGCCATGGTGGCGCGCTTGAGGATCACGGCAGGGTCATCGGAATTGGTATAGACCTTGTCCAGGCGGTCCCAGGCCCCGTATTTCTCCAGGAATTTTTCGTAGTCCGAGGCGGACTTGGCGTCCTTGGCCGGGGCCTTCTTGGCCTCGGCGGCGGGCTTGGCGTCCTTGGAAGGCTTGGCCGCGGGCTGTTCCTGGCCCTCAGGCGCGGCCTTGTCCGCCTCGCCGGCGGGCTTGGCGTCCTTGGCGTCCTTGGCCGCGGCCTTCTTGGGGCCGGTCGCGGTCTTCTTGGACGCATCCTTGGCCGTGGTAGTGGCCGGGGCCTTGGCGTCCTTCTTGGTTTTGGTCTTCTTGGCCGTGGAGGCCGCCGCGGCGGCGCTGGAGTCGTCCGCGACGGGCGGGGCCATGGGCGGCTCGGCCAGGGCAAGGCCCAGGAAGAGCGTGAGGGAAAGGAGCATGGCCAGACTCGGGACGACCAGAAGTTTTTTCATAGGAGTGGATGCGCTGAAGGCACGGGTTGGGTGTTGGGCTGGGTGTTCGGACACGGTCCTCGTTGATTCCGGCGTTGCGTTGACGGCATACCACAAGGATGGAAAGCGCCGTGCCGGCAGGGGTTGCTTATCAAGAGGCCAGAACGGATGCAAGGGTTCCCGGGGAGCCAGACCCCTGTCTTAGAATTAAAGTTTACATAATTTACATTCCGAGACAAGAACGGGAGGCAAAAGAAGGGGCCACGGCGGCCCCTTCTTTCTTGAATTAACCTGTCAATTTACTTGGATTTTTTCTTCTGTTTGGCCGTGGCCGCTCCGTGGCTCCTGCTCCAGTCGGCCAGGAACGCCGCAAGACCAGCATCCGTCAAGGGATGCTTGAGCAATTCGCGGATGACCTTGAACGGGATCGTGGCCACGTCTGCGCCGATGAGCGCGGCCTGGAGCACGTGCTGGGGATGACGGATGCTGGCGGCCAGGACCTGGGTGGACATGCCATAGCGCTCGTAGATGTTCAGGATCTGCTCCACCAGGAGCATGCCCTCCTGGCCCACGTCGTCCAGCCGGCCGATGAACGGACTCACATAGGTGGCTCCGGCCTTGGCCGCCAGAAGCGCCTGGAGCGGCGAAAAGACCAGGGTCACGTTGGTCTCGATGCCCATGTTCGTCAGGGTGCGCACGGCCACGATGCCCTGGTCGGTCACCGGAATCTTGACCACCACGTTGGGGCCGATCTTCACCAGCTCCCGGGCCTCGCGGACCATGGACTCGGCATTGGTGCCGATGACCTCCAGGCTCACGGGGCCGTCCACCTCGCGGCAGATGGCCGTGGCCAGGGCCTTCCAGTCGCCCTTTTCCTTGGCGAACAGGCTCGGGTTGGTGGTGACGCCGTCGATGAGGCCAAAGGCCTTGGCCTGCCTGATCTCGTCCAGATTGGCGGTATCGATGAAGAACTTCATGCCTTCATCGATAGCGGAAAACAGCGGGAAAGGAAAGGGAGGGGCGACGCCTGCAGGACCGCCCTACTCCTTGTCCGGGCCCGCCTCCAGGCGCTTGATGTACTTGTCGCGGCACTCGTAGGAGCAGAAGAAATGCACGGCGTCGCCTTGGCGCACGCGAATGTCCCCGTCCTTGCGCACGTAGGCCCCGCACACCGGGTCCTTGACCATCTCGCCGGACGCGGCCAGGTTCTCGTCCTGGGTCTTGTTCTTCACCTGCTTCTGCCGCCGGTCCCCGGCGAAGAGCTTCCAGACGATGAACACGGCCGCCACAAAGATGAGAAGCTTGATCAGCATGATCACTCCTTGGCCGGTGTCGGCCTAGTCCTGCCAGATGCGGTCGCCTTCCACCCGGAAATTCAGGGCCGCCAGGGCCGCGGCCACGCTGTTCCCGCCGGGCAGGACCAGGTCGGGGGCCAGTTCCCGCAGGGGCACGAGCATGAAGGCCCGCTGGGCGAGCCGGGGATGGGGCACGGTGAGGAAGCCGCTGTCCGCCACGAGATCGCCGAACAGGAGCAGGTCCAGGTCAATGATCCTGGGACCTTGCGGTTTCTCCGCGGTGCGGTCGCGGCCCATCTGGGCCTCGATGGCCAAAAGCGTGGAAAGGAGCCCTTCCGGGGCCCATATCTCGGGATCCACGCCCAGTTCCACCACCTGGTTGGCGAACCAGGGCTGATCCTTGACCCCCTGCGGTTCGGTCCAATAGATAGCCGACTGTCTTTTTAGATGGATGTCGGCGCCGTAGTTGGCCAGCCTGGCCAGGGCTTCGTTCAGGTTCTCGGCGGGGGCGCCGACGTTGGAGCCCAGTCCCAGGTACGTGGTTACAAGCTGGATATCCGTGACACAGCCTCCTTGAGCCGATCGGTGTCCACCGTGAGCGAAATGCGGAAGTACCCTTCCCCGGGCGCGCCGAAGCCGTTGCCCGGGGTCAGCACCACGCCGGTCTTCTTGAGCACGCCGGTGACGAAGTCCTGGGAGGTCTGGCCCTCGGGAACCTTGGCCCAGACGTAGATGGAGGCCTGGGGCGCGCGGCAGCTGATGCCGATGTCCTTGAGGCACGCGAGCACCACGTCGCGGCGCTCCTTGTAGATCGTGCGAAACTTCTGGACATAGGGCTCGCCGTGGGTCAGGGCCGCGATGCCCGCTTCCTGCACGGCCTGGAACACGCCCGAGTCCATGTTCTCCTTGACCTTGCCCAGCCCGGCCACCAGACTCGGGTTGCCCACGGCCATGCCGATGCGCCAGCCGGTCATGTTGTAGGTCTTGGACAGGGAGTGGAACTCGATGGCCACGTCCTTGGCGCCGGGGATCTCCAGGATGGACAAGGGCTTGTTGGCCGGATCGAAATAGATTTCCGTGTAGGCGGCGTCGTGGACCACGATGACCTCGTGGGCCTTGGCCAGGGCCACCAGCTTCTCGAAGAACCAGCGCGGGGCCATGGCCGCCGTGGGGTTGTTCGGGTAGTTGACATAGATGACCTTGGCCCGCTTCCAGGTAGCCTCGTCGATGCCGTCCAGGTCGGGCAGGAAGTCGTTGGCGTCCGTGAGCGGCAGGAACAGGGACTCGCCGCCCGCAAAGCCGGTGCTCACGGGATAGACCGGGTAGTTCGGCGTGGCGATCAGGGCCAGGTCGCCCGGGTTGATGAAGGCCAGGGGAAAGTGGGCGATGCCTTCCTTGGACCCGATGAGGCTGACCACCTCGGTCTTGGGGTCCAGGTCCACGTTGAAGCGCTGCTTGTACCAGTCGGCCACGGCCTGGCGGAAGGCGAGCAGGCCCACGTAGGACGGATACTGATGGTTCGCGGGGTTGCGCGCAGAGGCGGCCAGGGCCTCCACGATGAAGTCCGGCGTGGGCAGGTCCGGGTCGCCGATGCCAAGGCTGATGATGTCCATGCCCTTGGCCCGCACCTCTTCCTTGGCCTTGTCGATGGCCGCGAAAAGATACGGAGGCAGGGCCGAGAGGCGCTTGGCCAGGGGGAAGGCGTGCATGGAGAACTCCTTGCGGGCTGATTCAAAAGAGTCCTTTCCTTAAATTGGCGGGCCGCCGCTGTCAATCGCCGCCCGCGCCCTTGTGGACACCTCGCTTATCGTATATCTTTCCCCATGCTTGGCGCACAACCAACCGGGGCCAAGCCCCAAGCCGATTCCGCCATGAACCTCCGTGATGATCCCGTGAGCGCGACGGAGCGCCCCAATCCCCCGCAGCACCCGTGGGTGGACCGTTACCTGGAGTTCCTGCTGGTCGAGCGCGGACTTTCGGAAAACAGCCTTGCCGGCTACGCCGCGGACCTGGCCGACCTGCTCGCGTTCCTGGAGGAGCGTAAACGTCCGGTGGAGTCCGCCGACTCCCGGGACATTTTCCTGCACCTCACCCGGCTGCGCGGCCGGGGTCTGGTCAGCCGTTCCCTGGCCCGGCACCTCTCGGCCCTGCGCGGGTTCTTCTCCTTCTGCCTGGACCGGGGATTCCGTCATGACAACCCTGCGGAACTCCTGGAAAATCCAAAGCTGCCCAAGGGCCTGCCCGATGTGCTCTCCCGGGCGGAAATGGAAAGCCTGCTCTCCTTTCCCGACGTGTCCACTCCTCTGGGCTTCCGCGACCGGGTCATGCTGGAGCTGCTCTACGCCTCGGGCCTGCGGGTTTCCGAGCTGGTGGGTCTGGCCCTGGCCGACTTCGATCCCCAGACCGGCATCCTGCGGGTCTTCGGCAAGGGGTCCAAGGAGCGCGTGGTGCCGGTGCACGACCAGGCCCAGGCCCTGCTGGCCGACTACCTGGCCCGCATCCGGCCCGGATTCAGGCCCCAGTGCCAGCAGGTCTTCCTGAACCGCTCGGGCAACGGCCTCACCCGCCAGGGCGTCTGGAAGCTCATCAAGAAATACGCCCTGGCCGCGGGCATCGCCCGGGACATCTCGCCCCACACCTTCCGCCACTCCTTCGCCACGCATCTTTTGGAGGGCGGGGCCGACCTGCGCATCGTCCAGGCCCTGCTGGGCCA
>JAWRKD010000131.1:0-6431 GCA_040307135.1 Desulfovibrionaceae bacterium | reverse complement strand
TAGTCCATGCGGGCCGCGATTTCCTCGGGCGAGGGGTCGCGTCCCAGCTCCTGCACCAGGTAGCGGGAGGTGCGGATGAGCTTGTTGATGGTCTCGATCATGTGCACCGGGATGCGGATGGTGCGGGCCTGGTCCGCGATGGCGCGGGTGATGGCCTGCCGGATCCACCAGGTGGCGTAGGTCGAGAACTTGTAGCCGCGCTGGTATTCGAACTTGTCCACGGCCTTCATCAGGCCGATGTTGCCCTCCTGGATCAGGTCCAGGAACTGGAGGCCGCGGTTGGTGTACTTCTTGGCGATGGAGACCACCAGGCGCAGGTTGGCCCGGATGAGCTCCTGCTTGGCCCGCATGGCCGCCTGGTTGCCCCGGGTGATGCGCCAGAGCACCTCTTCCAGGTCGTTCACCGTGTGGCAGCACTTGTCCTGAAGCCGGGTCATGATCTCCAGCTTGCCCGAGAGCATCTCCTTGAAGGAGAAGAACTCCTCCACGGTCATGTTCAGGGTGTCGGCGGCCACCACCGGGTTCACGTCCCGGGCGTCCACCTGGCGGAAGAGGACCTCGATGTCGGCCTTGGTCTTGCCCACGGAGAGCACGTAGGCCGAAAGGTCGCGCTGGCAGTTGTGCATCTGCCGCACGTAGTCGCCCACGGTCTCGATGATCCGGTCGATGAGGGTCTTCTCCAGCTTGATGTCGCGCAGGCGCTGGACCACCTCCTCCTTGAAGCAGAGGATCTCCTTCTGGACCCCGGCCACCCGGCGGGTGAGCTCGGCGCAGGCGTCGAGCTTGTCATAGACCTTCTTCTTTTTCTTGAAGATGCTCTTGATCTCGTCCAGGAGAAAGATGACCCGCTGGCGCTGGTTCATCTCGTCCTCGGAGGGGTCGTCCTCCTCGATGGTCTTGACCACGTCCTTGAGCTTGATCTTGCCGTTCTTGAGATCCTCGCCCACCTGGATGAGTTCCTCAAGCGCGACGGGCACTTCGACGAGGGAGTACAGGACCTCCATCTCGCCGTTCTCGATCTTCTTGGCGATGACCACCTCGCCCTCGCGGTCGAGCAGGGGCACGGCGCCCATCTCCCGCAGATACATGCGGACCGGGTCGGTGCTGCGCGAGGAATAGTCCGAGGCGTCCTCGTCGTCGCCCACCAGCTCCAGGTCCATCTCATCGGACTCGGCCTCCGAGGGCTCGGCGGTCATCTTCTTGCCGCTCTCCTCGGTGTCCACGATGACGATGTTCATCTGGTCGAAGATGCTGTGGACCTCTTCCAGCTGATCCGGCGAGCTGATCTCCGAGGGCAGCGCCTTGCTGACCTCTTCAAAGGTCAGGAAGCCGTTTTTCTTTCCCTTGGCGATCAGGGATTTGATCTGCTGGATGTCCTTAATGTTGTTCATCGTCCCTCCCTAGAAACTCGTTCAGGGCCTGCAAATGTTCTGAGGCCTGGCGCTCGTCCCCGTTCCGCAGGGCCTCGCGCAGGGCTTCCTTGAGCTGGCGGCGGGCCTGGCGTTCGTGGCAGCTGGCCACGCGTTCGCAGATGTGCAGCCATTCGTCGCGCAGCTCCTCGCCGGAGAGGATGCGCTCCACGCGCTCCTGCCGACAACGAGCCCAAAATTTCTTTTCGTCGTCCGCGAGCCAGGGCAACAGGTCCTGGCCGCCATGAAGCTTGATCTTCTCCCACAATTCCCGGGCCCAGGGCGTGGCCAGCACGCGCTCGAACCCGCGGTCCGCCAGGTCCTGGACATACTCCGGATACTGGATGGGAAACCGCAGGAAATACCGGTCGTCCTTGTCGTCTCGGCCCACAGGCCGCACCGCGGCCAGGGGCTTGCGTTCCCGGGCCGCCTCCCGGGTTCCCTGCCCTGCTCCCAGGGCCTGGCGCAGCTCGGTCTCGGCCACGCCCAGCCCGGCCACCAGACGAGGCAGGTAATAGGCCCTGAGCCCGTCGTCGGCCAGCTTTTCGAAAAATCCCTTGGCCCAGCCCATGGTCTCGCGCGGGGCGAAGTTCTCGCGCAGGGTGTCCATGCAGAAGGTGAGCCCGTCCTTGGCCGCCTTGAGGCACTTCTCAAAGCCTTCGGTCCCCTCCTTCTGGAGCACGGAGTCCACGTCCTCGCCCTCGGGCAGCATCACCACCCGGCAGGCCACGCCCAGAAGCAGGATCATCTCGCTGGACTTGAGCGCGGCCTTGCGTCCCGCGTTGTCGCCGTCAAAGACCAGGTCCACCCGCGAACAAAAGCCCGCAAGACGGCGCACCTGCTCCCCGGTGAGCGCCGTGCCCAGTACCCCGCAGGCGTCGGTGTAGCCGAACTGGTGCAGGGAGAGCACGTCCATGTAGCCTTCGGTGAGCAGGGCCCGCTTGCTGCGGGTCATGGTCGAACGGGCTTGGTACAATCCGTAGAGGTGCTCTCCTTTTTTGTAGATGGGCGTGTCGCTGCTGTTGAGATATTTTGGTTCTCCTTCACTAATGATTCTGCCGCCAAAGGCAATAACCCGGCCCGACAAATTCTGGATGGGGAAGATGAGTCTTCCGCGGAACCTGTCGTAAATATTTCCTTTTTCATTTTTCGACAAAAGACCGGCCACGACCCCCTGCTCCGGGGTGTGTCCCTTTCCCTGGAGAAAGGTGTCCAGGCCGTGCCAGTCGTCCGGGGAATAGCCCAGGCCGAAGGCCTCCACGATGCGCGGCTCGATGCCCCGGCGCTTCAGGTATTCCCGAGCCGGGCGGCCCTCCTGGCGGCCCAGGTTCTGGCGGAAGAAGTCCCGGGCCTGGTCGTGCATGTCCAGGAAGACCTTCTTGCGCCGCTGCTGCTCGCGGGCCTCGGGGTCGTCACGCTCCTGTCCCAGCTCCACCCCGGCCTCGGCGGCCAGTTGCTCCAGGGCCTCGCGGAACTCCAGACCATTGATCCGCTTGTAGAAATCGATGACGTCGCCCGAGGCCTGGCAGCCGAAACAGTAGAAAAACCCCTCCTCGTCGTTCACGGACATGGACGGCTTGGTCTCGGCGTGAAAGGGGCAGGTGCACATGAAGCGGCCGGACACCGGGCGCAGGTCCACGTAGCGGCGGACCACGTCCGAAAGCAGAAGCCGGGACTTCACGGCCTGGATGGCTTGGGAGTTCACGCCCGCCGCCCCGCTACTTGAGGGTCACTTCGGTCATGCCGTCGCCGCCCCGGTCCTCGGGAGCCAGGGCAAAGGCGTCCACCGCCGGAAACTGCCGCAGAAATTCGTGCACCTCGCGGCGCAGGGCCCCGGTGCCGCGGCCGTGGATGATCTCGGCCCGGCCCGTGCCGCGCAGCAGGCAGTCGTCCAGGAAGCGCTCCAGCTCGCGCAGGGCCTCGTCGGCGCGGTGGCCGCGCAGGTCCAGGCTGCGGGTCAGGCCCTCGGCGGCGGGGGCGGCGCTTTTGGCCTCGGCCTTGGACGCGGCGGCGTCCCGGGCCTGGCCCAGGTCCGCCTCCTTGACCCAGAGGGCCACGCCGTCCAGATCGATCTTCACCTGGCGCTTGCGTTCGTCCTTGTCCAGGACCGTGCCGCTGCGGCCCCAGGCCCGGTACTCCACGCTCCGCCCGGGCCGGATGTCCTCCCAGCCGAAGGACGGAGGCGCGGCCTCGGCCGCCAGGGAGCCCACACCCTCCAGGCGTTCGCGGGACTCGGCCAGCTTCTTGAGGGCCTGCTTGCGGCCGATCTTCTCGGTCTTCCACTCGTGGAGCACGGCCTGGGCCTGGGCCCTGATCTCGTCCACCAGGGCGCGGCGCTCCCTGTCGAAACGGGCCTCCAGGCCCTGGCGCTTGGCGCGGAGCTTGTCGCGCTCCCCGGCCAGGGCGGCCAGCTCCTTTTCCCGGGCCACGGCCTGGGCGTTGAGCCGGTCCAGCACGGCCGAGGTGTCCGAGCCGTCCAGGAGCAGGTACTGCTGGGCCTTGGCCAGGATGGTTTCTGGCAGGCCGTGCTCGCGGGCCACGTCCAGGGCGATGCTCGCGCCCACCTGGTCGTAGGCCAGGCGGAAAAGCGGCTTCTTGGTGTCCGGGTCGAAGAGCACGCTGGCCGCGCGCACGCCCTCGGCGGCCAGGGCGTGGGCCTTGAGGGCCGGGAAGTGCGTGGCCACCAGCACGCTGGCCCCGCGCTCCAGGAGGCTGTCCAACACGGATTGGGCCAGGGCCGCGCCCTGGGTGGGGTCCGTGCCCGCGCCGAATTCGTCCAGGAGAAAGAGGGTGTCCTTGTCCACCAGGTCCCAGACCCGGGCCAGATAGCGCACCTGGGCCGTGAAGGTGCTCACGTGGTCCTCCAGGCTCTGCTCGTCGCCCAGGATCACAAAGATGCGCTTCCACAGGGGCAGCCTGCTGCCGATGCCCACGGGCACGGGCAGGCCGGAGAAGGCCATGAGTGCGATGAGGCCCATGGTCTTCAGGCACACGGTCTTGCCGCCCGCGTTGCCGCCGCTGATGACCAGGGCCCGCTGGCCCTGCTGGAGCTTGATGTCCAGGGGCACCACCCCGCCCTGGTTCAGAACCAGGAGCGGATGGCGGGCGTCCAGCAGCCGCGGCGGCAGGCCTGGCTCTAGGTCCAGGGTGCGGCCGCCCAGGGCCTCGGCCAGGGCGGTCTTGGCCAGGAGCACGTCCAGGGAGACCAGGGCCGCCGAGGCCCCGGCCACGGCGTCGCGCTCCTGGCGCACGATGCCGGTCAAGAATTCCAGGACCTTGCGCTCCTCGCGCCGCTCCTCCTGCTTGAGCTCCTGGAGCTGGTTGTTCAGCTCCACCAAGAACATGGGCTCGAAATAGCAGGTCTCGCCGGTCTGGGAGTAGTCGTGGATGATGCCCTGGAAGCGGCCCTTGAAATTGGCCTTGAGCGGCAGGACGTAGCGGTCCGAGGAGATGGTCATGAACTCGTCCTGGAGAAACCGCGCCAGGTCCTCGCCCAGGATGAAGTCCTTGACCTTCTTGGTGCAGCGCTGGTGGATGCCGCGGATCTCGGAGCGTACGGCCGAGAGCCCGGGCGAGCTTTCGTCGCGCAGGCGGCCCTCGTCGTCCAGGCAGCGCCGTGTGGCGGACCAGACCGTGGCGGGCCAGGGCGCGCGGACCACGGTCTCGGTGAGTTCGTCCCAGCCGCGCTGGCCGAGATTCTGCAGGGCCTCGCGGGCGGCCTTGGCCTGTTCCAGGGTGGTCAGCAGGGCGAACAGGGCGTCCTGGTCCAGCACGGCCGCGGGGCGCTCGGTGGCTGCGGCCAGGCCCTCCAGGGGCTCGAAGGGGCTCAGGGAAAAGCCGGTCTCCTTGCGCCATTCCACGGCCTGCTCCAGGAGCCGGTTCTGGAGACGCAAGGAAGCCTCGTCCCGCAAAGGGGCGATGGACAGGCAGGCCGCTTCCCCGGCCTTGGACACCGCGCGGTCCGCCAGGACCCGCAGCACCTTGGGGAATTCCAGCAACTGGAAGGTTCTGGATTCCATGAATTCGCGCCGGTCAGGACGAGAGCCGCGCCCGCACCAGTTCACTGGCCTTCTTGCCGTCCACCTGCCCCTTGTGGGCCTCGAGCACGGCCTGCATGACGCGGCCCATGTCCTTGAGGCTCGCGGCGCCGAGGTCCTGGACCACGGCGTCGATGGCGGCGGCCAGCTCCTCCTCGGTCAGGGCCTTGGGCATGTAGGCCGTGAGCTCTTCCAGCTCGCGGGCCTCCTTCTCGGCCAGATCGGGGCGGTTGCCGCTGGTGAACTGGTCAATGGATTCGCGGCGTTGCTTGACCTGTTTGGCGATGACGTCGAGGATCTCGCCGTCGCTGAGGGGACGGCAAAGCTCCACCTGACGGTTCTTGATGGCTGTCTTGAGCATCCTCAAGACAGCCACCCGAACCGTTTCCTTGGCCTTGTAGGCGGTGACGAAGTCGGTTTCGATCCGTGCCTGAAGGGCCATTACATCATTTTCATTTTGCGGAGTTTCTTGACGAGCCGCTTCTTGGCGGCGGCCTTCTTCTTCTTGCGCTGGACGCTGGGCTTTTCGTAGTGCTGACGCTTTTTCAGCTCAGAGAGGATGCCAGCCTTCTCGACCTGCTTCTTGAAGCGGCGCAGGGCCACATCGAAGTTGTCGGAGTCGTCGAGGACAATACCGGGCATGGAGACATCACCTCCCTGAATGCCCCGGAAAACGGGGCGGCAAAATTTGCAAAAGAATCAGATATGCCTTCCCGGCGAAGAAGGCAAGCAAAAAATCCCCGGAATCTGCGGGAGAATGCGGAGCGGCCCGTCCGGCAGAACCGGACGGGCCGTATGAATCGCTAACAGATGCCGCGTGAAAACCCTAGTGATGGTGGCTGACGCCGCCGTTACCGCGGGAATCACACCAGGCTTTCAGGATGCAGTACCCCATGCCGGTGGCGATGACGCCCAGCACGATGTACAGCACGCCGAAAAACACGGCATGGTCGGCCTGCCACCAGGGAAGGTCCATGGGCAGAGG
>JAWRKD010000130.1:0-127211 GCA_040307135.1 Desulfovibrionaceae bacterium | reverse complement strand
GCAGGGCGGGCTTGAGCCGCTGGCGGTCCAGGCGGCGCGCGCCCAGGAAGAGGAGCGGCAGGAGCAGGGCCGTGACCGTCGCGCCCAACCAGGGATTGCCGTCGCGGAACGGCGCGATGAGTTCCCAGGGATGGCCGAATAGCTCCCACCAGAGCGAGGGCACGGGCAGGATGGCGAAGCGGCCGTCGGGCCCGAACTCGAGGCGGCCGGCCATGTCCGCGGCCCAGGGCAGGGGGCCGTAGGTCGCGATCCCGGACTGCCAGGCAGCGGCGAGGCCCAGAGCCAAGGCCGCACAGGCCAAGTCGGCCAGAAGTCCTACCCGCGCGCCCAGTACGGGCGGCGTGCACACGAACCGCGTCTTCCAGGCCGCCCACCAGAGCGCACAGAGCCCCAGGCTGGGCAGGAGGATGTAGGGAATGAACAGGGTCTGGGCCAGGAGTGCGGCCCGGGCCAGACCGCGAGAGCCGCGCAGCAGGGCCAGGAGGAAGAGGGCCAGGAGTGGCGCGGCAAAGGCCCGGTTCAGGCCGCCGGAGATGTTGTAGGCGAATCCCGGCATGAGCCCGCACACGGCCAGGGTGGTCCAGGCGGCCCAGCGGCCGCCGAGGCGGTCGGCCGTGGCGAACAGGATCGCGCCGAGCCAAGCCAGCAGGCCAACGGCCACAAGCTTGGAGCAGAAGAGGGAATCGATGCCCAGGAATGCGCCCAGCCGGTAGAGCGCCTGCATGCCCCAGGTCACATAGCTTTGCGCATACCCGTTCAGCAGGTCCGGCGGATAGAGCGCGGGGTCCAGCCAGCGCCGCATCCAGTAAAGCTGCTGCCGCACGTCGTCGTTGACCACACAGGGATTGGCCAGGCCCGGCCACTGGGCGGCCAGGGCGAGGGAGAGGGAGAAGAGCAGGGGGAGGGCCAGGGGCGGCAAGTGATTGCCGGGAGCTTCAGGATGCACGGGGTGGTGTTTCCAGGGCATGAGCCGAGGCCAGGTCATAGGTATCCCGGTTCGATCATTTCAATCCAGATGCAGAATAGCACCAAAAACACGGGCCATAAAGGCTTGGCCATGGAGCAATGCACTGCTTCGCTGGGAGCGCGCACCGGCGAGGATGGAGTGGTTATTTTTTCGAGGCGAAATAAAACGGCACCCCCAGCAGGCTCGCCATGACGAGCGCGCAACGAAAAGCGAAGAAGCTGCCGGTAAAAAGAGGCAACGCGAATCCAGTCAAGCTGTGCATGAAATACCCGTAAAAGAATTCGTTCACTCCGGCCCCGGCAGCAGGAAACGGGAGGATGTTCATGAGAAAAGTGACGGGCGCGGAAAGGAGGTCAAATTTTATGCTGTACGCAGTTCCCCCGGAGAGCGCCGCAAAAAAGGTGAAGAGAGCCGCTATGTATCCGATGTGAGCGATGAGGGCCATGAGAAGGCTGAAAAAGAAGACATGGACCTTTTCTTTGAAGATGAAATTCTCGCGGATCAGAAAATTGAGTCTGTGTATGAAATGCAGCCGCGCGCTGGGGTGATCGGATCGCAAGGCCAGAAAAGCGCCAAACCATGTCGAGATGCAAAGGGATATGAAAAACAGTGATGCCGCAAAATGAAAATTGTCAATAATAATGTAAACTGCAATAAAACATGTATTTTTGACAAGAAACACGAACGCTGTACAGAGCAGTGCCATGAAGATGAAGTTCAAGGCATAGCCTGTCTTCTTTTTGAAGAGAGATAGACTTGCGAATGCAATAAAAAACTGCCATGTCAAACAAAAGAATATGAATATCGTGAATATCGCAAAAAGGACAGAACGTTCTGGTATGCTCTGGCTGCTATTGACGAACAACCCGAGCATGACGAGAGTCGAGAGACTCAATACGCCGATGAAGCGGTCCCAAATGACGCAGGAAATGACTTGCATATTATTTTTTGCAAATGGCGAAACGTACAGGGCGCGAGCTGTCTCGCCGCCGATGACGCCGAACCCGCAGTAGGTGAAGAGGTAGGCGATCATGCCGATGCGCGTGGCCTGAAGGAGAGTGAGGCCCATGCCGATGGATGTCGCCAGGTACCAGAACTTGACGATGAGCAGGAACATGGCGGCGAAGGTCAGGGACAGGCCGAAAAGAAGGAGCGGGACACTGGCGCGTTTCGAGACGAGCAGCGTGGGGTCGATTTTTCCGGAAGCGATGAGATAGTAAAGGAGTCCGCAGACCAGGGCCGCCTTGACGAGGGTTTTTGCTGCTGCGCGTGGGGACATCGGCGCGTCCTGCCCTGCCTGCGTTCAGTTCCCGCAGCGGTTCGGCATGATCCGCGGCAGGGATATCCCGAGTTTTCGCGTCAGGAACAGGACTCCCGGCAGCATCTGCTTGACCGCCAGCTGGAAATGCTGGAGGGAGACCTGCTCGCGAAGATTCTCGAGAACCGTCCGCAGGCGCAGGGCAAATGCGCCGGAGGCGCTGGTGCCCGCAGTACGGAAGCCCAGCTCCGTGAGCATGCTCCCGCAGATGTGCTCCAACAGGTCCACATCGCGCCGGCTCATGCCGGATCTCCACTTGCCGGCATTGCCGGGCTGGAGGGGGCTGCCGAGCAAAGGATGTGTCTTTCCGTCAGAAAGTGTCGAAGCCATTGATGATTCCCAGAACGGCGTGCTGGCGTTCTCGACCTCCGCGCCGAGGAAGTGGCTGATCCGTTCCATGCTCTGCTCGGGGGCGGAGACGAGGTCTTCGTACCGCAGCTCGAGGTAGCGCGCCGGATTGCGTGCGCCCCAGCGCCTTTTTTCGCGCACGTGCGTCCGCCAGGCCAGGCCTGCTCCGGCGACCGTCTTGGGGCCGCACCAGATTTTTCTCCAGGAGAGGCATACGTCGCGCGGATCCCGGATGATGTGGATGACCTTCAGGTTCATGACGCTTTGCGCCACGAGGTCCAGGGGCTGGTGGTGGCGGAACGTGCTTTTGTCCCCCCAGCGGAGCAGGCCCTTCTTGCGGGCGTAGGCCTGGAACAGGCCTGTCACCATTTCCGGATAGCCTGCAGCCGACGCCGCGATGCCGTCCGCCTGGTCGCGCACGTCCAACAGGCTGAACTGTTTTTCTTTCTCGAAATGGCGATCAGTCGATTCATAGCGGGTCCAGATTTCCAGGAAGTCGAGAACGGACGCCATGAGAGCGGTGCGATTGCCCGGCTTGCGCAGATCGCCCCACAAAAAAAGGAATCGTTTGAAGAGCGGGATGAAATGGGTTTCGAGAGGGATCGCCGTGGAGAAATGGTGGTTCAAGATCATGGACAGCAGATAGGTCCCGGAGCGAGGGCAGCCGGTGACGAAGATGTCAGGCGGCAGGTTCATGCTCCGGGATTGATCCGTCATGGACGTTCCGTGCAGAGCCTTTGCTGGATCATTTCGAAGGAAATCCAGCCGCACCGGGGAGGAATGGGAAGCCCGGCGCGGCCTGCCTCTAACGCCGATCATTTCTTCCGGGCAATGAGGAACATCCGCCCGCAGGCCAGGGCATTCAGGCCGGGAATCGGTTCGATGACAGGTTCGAGCAGCCGGCCAATGCGCACGAGGAAGTCGGGGCAGAAATAGGGAACAAGGCCGTGGTAGAATGCTTTGCTCACGCTGCCGCCGCTCTCGCTGATCCATTTTTTGAACCTGGGCATGGTGTAGGACTGTTCCTTGTGCTCGCGATGATAGCAAGAGAACCGCTCCAGCATCTTGAGCACGAGGTTTAGGCCGTTTGGCTCCACGATGTAGATGATGTCGGCCAGCTTGAGCAGGCATTCGATTTCGGCTTTGGGATCGCCGACATGGTGCAGAACGCCGCGGCATACCGCCGCGTCAAAGCGCAGCCCCTGGTCAAGGACATCCTTGGCAAAGCAGTTCCGGAAGGAAAGCCCATCCGGGTCTGAGCCGTACTTCTTTTGGGCCACTTCGATGGATTGGGCGGCGGGATCGATGCCGAGAATGGATTTTGCCCCGGCGTGTTTCCATAGCTCGTTGGTGTAGGTTCCATCGCCGCACCCGACATCCAGGACAGTTTTATTGCGCAAGTCGGCATTTTTCAGGATGATACGTGTGTTTTTACCAGCCGAGTAAACAGCGCTCAATTTGTCTGTCGTGGAGTATATGTAGCCACCGCGCTTCTTTACGTCAGCGTTGAATGGTTCAAATACGTCGTTCGACACCGTGAATCTCCATCGATTAATGAAACTATTTCGTCCTATTGTCGATGATATTCCGAACTATATATCTTGGTCGGTGCTTTACTTCTTCATATATATGCCCAATGTATTCGGCGATAATTGAAATGCAGAGTAATTGTATTCCACCAAGAAAAAGAATGGAAATGAGGATGGTCATGAACCCGGATGGAGCTTCTCCCTTGTGGATGAAATACGAAGCGAGAAAATAGATCATTATTCCCAGGCTGATGAGGATGCAGGCAAGCGCCAGGAACGAGATGTATTCGAGTGGTTTTTTGCTGAACGAGAAGATCGCCAGCTTGGCCCAGTTGATGTTTCCGCGGAGCGAGTTGGTGGTCACGCCATCGTACCTGGCATCTCGGACATAGGGAACCCCGATGCTTTCATAGCCGGTATAGGCTCGCAGCCCGCGCAGGAAGGTGAGCCGCTCGCCGAATTCGTGGAGCAGCGTGGAATACACCTTGCGGTCCATGAGCCCGAAATCGCCGGCGTCGACGGGAATGTTGAAGTGCGACAGGCGATGCAGGATTCTGTAGAAGATCTTGTAGGAAATCTGCCGGAACGGGGTCTCGATGCGTTTGACGCGTTGCCCATAGACGACGTCATAACCCTGGAGCCACTTCTCCGCGAGTTTCGGGATGAGCGAGGGCGGATCCTGCAGGTCGCCGTCCATGAGCACGACGGCGTCGCCGGTCGCCACGGACATGCCGGACAGGAAGGCGTTCTGGCTTCCGAAGTTTCTGGTGTGGTTGACCACCACCACCCGGTCGTCCTGCGCCGCGAGTTCGGCGAGCTTTATTTCGGCGTCGTCGGGCGAGGCGTCGTTCACAAAGATGATTTCATAGTGGTCCGTGACGACCGGGAGGTGGGCCTTGAGGCGGCGGTACATCTCGACCACGCTTCCGCCATCGCGGTAACAGGCGATGACCACGGACAGGGACCGGCTGGTCATCGGCGCGTTGGTCCCGGACGCGGCGTTTGCGTCGTGCGCGGCGTCATGCATGGGGTGTCCCCTGTGGCGAATAGATGTCGAGATTCCGCCTGTACCAGTCCATGCTGCGGAGGATGCCGGCCCGGATGTCCGTTGTGGCGACAAAGCCGGTGAGGCGGCGGATCTTGCTGACGTCGCCGACCCAGACATTGGTGTCCCAGGAGCGGGCGGGCATGGCGCCCCAAAGCGTCTCGAACGGTTTCAGGCGCAACTCCTCCGCGATATTCACCAATTGCTTGAGGCTGGTCTGGACGCCGGTGCCGACATTGAGCACCTCGCCGCGCAGCTGCTTGAGCTTGTCGATCATCAGATAGGCCCGGACCACGTCCTCGACATAAATGAAATCGCGCGCCGTGTCAGGGGTGACCATGTTCAGGCTATGGCCCTCGATGACCGCCCGCATGATGTTGGGGAAGAGCCGTCCCGGTTCCTCATAGGGGCCGTACACGCTGAAGAGCCGGAACGTGACGATGGGCCTGTCGGAGGAATTCGAGCAATGCTGGCATAGAAGGCTCTGGGCCGCCTTGGCGACCGCGTAGAAGCTGTCCGGGGCCAACTGGTCGGTCTCGCGCATGGCATATTGTTTTTTCCCGTACTCCGACGAGCTTCCGGTATTCACGAAAAGCTCGTAGCCGACCTCGTTGCAGGCGTCCAGAAGGTTCCACAGGCCCAGTACGTTCACGTCCAGGATGCGCTGGACATCCACCTGGTGGTGATACGCGCCGTGGGTGGCCAGGTGGTAGATCACCGTGGGCTCCACGCTGCGCACGATTTCCAGGACGCGTTTCTTGTCCTGGATGTCGGCGTGCAGCATGTGGATGTGGCCCGCGAGGTCTGCCAGGCGCCAGGGATTGGTCTCGGGCCGCAACAGGGCGTACACCTCCTGCCCTGCCACCGCGAGATGGCGGATGAGGTTGGCCCCGATGAAGCCGCCTGCTCCAGTCACCAGGAATTTTCGTGCCATGCGATTCAACCTCGGGAGAGCCTGTCCAGGATACTGCGGGCATCGAGCCGGGATTCTTCGCGGTGGAAATGCTGTGATCCGTATCGGCCCGAGGGGTAGCCTCCGGCATGGTGGTGGTGGAAGCGGGCAGGGGTCATTCCCTGCCGCAGGAGGAAATGGGCGAGAGCCTCGCCCGCACCGCCCCGGACCACATGCTCCTCCGCGACCAGCAGAGGTTTACCATTGGAAAGGCTTTTCACCAGATCCGCGGGGAGCCCGGGAACGGGCAATTCGCCGAGAGCCCATAATTCCGGCCGGGCAGCGGGCGCAATGGCGCGGAAGGCGGCGAGATATGCGCCGTTCAACGGTCCCACCGCGACGACCACGCCTGTTTCGCCATCCAGAAGCCTGCGCCAGGGGGCATACTCACCCGGCGCGCAGTCCGCTGGCAACTCACAGCGGCCGAGCCGCAGGTAGCCGGGTTTTCGCCTGGCCTCGATGTCGCGCAGGATGCCGCCGAGATCCGTGGAGAACGCCGGGATATAGGCCTTGAGCTCCGGGAGAGTCGTGAGGACGCCGTAGTCCTCAAGGGCGTGGTGGCTGGGGCCCTGCACGCCGTAGCCGTATCCGCCGCCGTTGCCGACCAGCGTCAGCGGATGGGAATGCAGGCAGACGTCGTTGCGGATCTGCTCAAAGGGGCGGGCGTAGCAGAAGGGGGCGATGCTGTAAGCAAAGACGAGAAAACCGCGATTGCAGAGCCCGGCGCCGATGGAGACCATGTTCTGCTCGGCGATGCCCGCATTGATGAAGCGCGGCCCGATTTCTTCCCGCAGCTCTTCAAAGGCGTTGAACCCGAGATCCCCGGTGAGGAAGACCGCGTGCGTCCGTTTGAGAAACGCGAGCATCTGCCGGGAGAACTCGGTTCTCATAGGGCATCGACGTCCTTCAGGGCGCACGCGAGGTGCTCATCGGTCAGCGTGTTGTAGTGCCACTCGATCCTGTTTTCCATGAAGGAAACGCCCTTGCCCTTGACGGTGTGCAGGATGACAACCTTAGGTGTGGGGGCCGGAGCTTCCAGCGCGGAACGGATTGCGGTGAAATCATGCCCGTCACACTCGACGGTGGTGGCCCCGAAGGCCTCGATCCTCTGCCTGAGGGGCTCCATGGAGGCCACGGCTTCTGTTGTTCCAAAGGCCTGCAGCTTGTTCGAGTCGATGAGGACCGTCAGGTTGGTCAGCCTGTGATGCATGAGGAAGATGAGGCCCTCCCAGGTGCTGCCCTCCTGCCATTCCCCATCGGAGGTGAGGCAGAAGACGCGGCCCGGTTCGCCTGCCAGGCGCTTGCCCAGGGCCATTCCCGCGGCGAGAGAGAGGCCGTGCCCCAAGCTGCCGGTGGAGAATTCAATGGCAGGCATTGCCCGGCCTATGGGATGGCCCGCAAGCCTGGTGCAGTCGCGGCAGAAACCGGCCAGATCCTCTTCTCCCAGCTCGTTGACGGACCAGAGCGCGATGTACAGCGCCCCGGCGGCGTGGCCCTTTGACAGAAGAAAGACGTCGTTGCGGCGGTCAATCCAGTCGTTGAAGAGAAACAACAGGGCGTCGAGGCAGGAAAGGCAGCCGCCAAGGTGGCCGATGCGGCTTTCGTGGTGCATGCGCAGCAGCCGCTTGCGGGCGTTTTTTTGAAGCAGGTTCAAGGCGAATTCCCGGTGCGTCCGCGTGGTTCCTGGTCAGGGTATGGCGAATCTTAAAATCAGCCGTAAATTCGACGTGCTGACCCTGTCTGGCCTGGGGCAGGACCGGACAGTCTGGCGCAAAAAAACTAAAGCATACATGATGGATGATGTCCAGGGGACAGCGCCCGCGCGGAGGCAGTGCGGTTTCGCGCAGGGTTCGCCGCATCAGGGCTCTGCGGCCTGTCGCACGGCGACGGAGCGGAAATGGGCGTTGCCGGGAATCTTGAAAATGATCGTCCCCTTGCCTTCGAGGCTGCAATAGTGGGCCTGGGTCCCGGCCAGGAGGTCCAGGGCGCGCTCGGAGTTCTTTTGCTCCGGTTCCCAGGTGGAGATCTTGAGGCCGCGGACCGTGTAGTCCTGCGACTCGACGGCCAGCCGGACGGCAACGCGCCGCTCGCCGCCGTTGGTCAGCGTCATCCCGCCCTGGTCCAGAGCCAGGCTGATGAGCCCCTGGGTCCACTGGCCGTGCCCGGCGTCGAGGTCCGCAAGGGCGAACAGGGCCTGGCCGGACCCGAGGTATGCGCTGCGGCTCTGCATGTAGTCCGCGAGCAGGCGGCTTCCGGCCATGCCTCTGGAGAAGACGTTGAGCCTGCGCTGCTGGATGAAGTCGAGCACCGGCCCCAGCTGTTTGTTTGCGCCCGCGATGTTGCTCGGCAGGGGCAGCGCGCCCTCGTCCCGGAGCGCGGCCATGGCGATGGACAGCGGGTGCCGTTGGTTGATGTCCGCGAAAACGTGCGCCCGGTTCCAGTTGATCAGGCTCTGGACCACCTGCAGGACGAGCAGCACGGCCAGGACGGAGAGGATGAGCGCGCCCGCCAGCTTCCTGTGCAGGGCCGTCCAGCGTTGCGCATCGTGCCAGCCCGTGGGCAGGGCGAACAGCGATCCCATGCAGATGAGCCGGTACACGGAGCCGTAGCGCGGGGCCGGGAAGACCCAGATCATGTCCTCGTCTCCGAGCCGGAAGATCGCCAGGGAGGCGCAGAACAGAAGCCCGGCAAGGGTCAGGACCACGGGGAGCAGATGCTGTCGGCGGTTCTTGTTCTTGAGGTAAAGCGCGAGGATGGAGATTTGCAGCAAGGCGATCAGGGCGGAGAACGCGAGCAGCGGGACCTCGGCCCAGGGAAACTTGTTGCGGAAGTCGTTGAGGTTGACGAGCCCGCTGGTGATGCCGGTGGCATAGCCCAGGAGCATGTCCAGGACGTTCGGGCCGGTCCGTTCCAGCAGTTCGGAGACATTTCCCGTGCCCTGTCCCGGGCTGCGCACGGACAGATGCAGGAAGGCCCGGTAGGCGAGGATCATCAGCAGGAAGACGAGCGCGTCGCGCAGCGATTTCTTCCAACCGAATCCGCGGGTGAGAACCAGGGCCGGAGGCATGGCCACGACGAAGATGGTTCCGAAGTCGCCGTTGATGAGCAGGAGGAGAGCCGCCAGCGCATAGGAGGTGGCGAGAAGCGCGCGCGATTCGCTGCGCAGGGCGGAGTCCAGGACAAAACAGAAGAGGACAAGGATGAAAAAGAAGAACTGGAGCACGCCGATGGCGGGCCAGGAATAGACGACCCCGCTGTTCAGCCCGAAGGCCGCTGCCGACAGGAACGTGCAGAAGCAGAAACGGGCCAAGGGCGAGAGCGTCTCCCGGGTCGTGAGCAGGAACATCCAGAGGAGCAGGCCCCCGGTCAGGCCCTGGAAGATGAGGCCGAATATGGCTTGGTATTCAGGCTGATAGTGAAAAAGACATATGTTGAGAATCTGGATGATGTGGAGGAACGGGTAGGGGTGGTGGTTCTTCCAGAGGGTGAGGAGGGAGGCGTTGTCGTTCAGAATGGGAATGACGATGTATTTGAACTGCCGCCACTCGTCGTTGCGCAGGAACGTGGAGGCCGTGTGCAACGTGAAGAGGACGGCGTTCATGAAAGCCAGCAGGAACGCCGCCCAGATCGCGATGACGAGGCCTGGGCGCGGATGGTCAGGCTGTGTCGTCATAAAGGCCCCGGTGCGGAAAGAGTACGCAGCCCACGGCCCCGGCCGGGGCGCAGATCTGGCGTCCTGGCGCGGACAGTAGTCTCTCCCCTGCCTAATGTCCAGATCGGCTGGATTTGTCAGGAGAAGTTTACAGGGAGGCAGGGCCAGGCCGCGGGCCGGAGGCGTTATGGAAGAGTGACCCGCGCGCTGAGTCCTTCCCGCACGAAGATGTCCCCCGCATCCACGTGGAACAAGACCTCGTAGTAGGAAAGCGCCATGGAGCCCCGGTCCACCGGCTTGAGCGGCAGAAGGAGCAGGCGCGCCTCGAACGTCCTGTCCGGGATGCCCTGGATCGTCACGCTGGCCGTGTCGCCGGCTGCGAGCTTCTGGAAGTCCTCGGCATAGACCCGCACCTTCACGTTGAACGAGCGCGGCGCGACCCGAAAGCACTCGGTCTTGGCCTTGAGCTTCTGGCCCACGGCGATGCGGCTCTCCAGCAGGACGCCGTCCAATGGGGCCGCGAGAGGGATCTCCTGCGGCACCTTCGTCCGCGTGACCCGCACGCCGCCCAGGTTCTCGGAAATGCGGCGCTGCTCGTCGGCCAGGCCGGAGGCGATGTCATCGCGGGCCTTCCGGGTCTCGTCGCGTTGCGCCTGCAACAGCTCCAGCCCGGCCTGGGCTGATTCGAGCCGCAAGGGGCTCTCGTATCCGGCCTGCACGGCGTTGCGCAGTTGCTCCACCTGGGCCGCCTGATTCCGTATCTGCATCTCCTGTTCAAGGAGCTGCGAGACCTTGGCCCGCAGGGGCGTGTCGTCCAGCGCCTCGCGGATGGCCGCTGCCTCGGCGTCGGCCAGGCGGTATGCGCCGAGGGGCTCGCCCTGGCGGACCGCGTCGCCCTCTTTTTTCGAGACGGCCAGCACGGTGCCCGCGTAGAAGTTCTTCACGGGTACGGCGGCCGTATAGGCGGTCTTGCCCTCCAGGGTCAGGGGCTGGGCGTGGACAGGGGAGGCCAGGGCCAGGACCGTTGCGGCCAAAACAGGAAGCATGTGCGCAAGGAGCCTTGCGATTCGCGCGAAACAGGCGATGGACGGCGGATTGGTGCTCATCTTTGGTTTTTGCCCACAGCCACTGTACCGGGCAAGGCGGCTGCGGGCAAGGTCCGGCATGGGGGCCGCGCGCTCCTCATCCCGGCAGCCGCCGCCACATCTCCTGTACCGCGATGTCCGCGCAGCGCCTCCAGGAGAAGGCTTTTGCCCGGCGCAAACCGGCCTCGCGCAGGGCCTGCCGCCGGTCCGGGGCGGCCTGAAGCGCGGCAAAGGCAGCAGCCAGCCCCTCCACATCGCCCGCCTCCAGGAGCAGGCCGCAGTCCCCCACCACCTCGGGCAGGGCCGTAGTCCGTGCCGCCAGCACCGGGGCCCCGCAGCTCATGGCCTCCAGGAGCGGCAGGCCGAAGCCCTCGTAGCGCGACATGTAGGCGAAGCAGAGGCAGCCCGAGAGGAGCGCGGGCAGGTCCGCATCGTCCACGAAACCGGTGAACAGGATGTGTTGCCTGTGGCCGCGGGCCAGCTCCAGGATGCGTTCGTATCCCCACCCCTTCGGGCCGGAGATCACTAGGCGCAGGTCCCCGGCCTCGCCCGCTTCCCGGCAGCGGAGAAAGGCAGCCACCACGTCTTTCAGGCCCTTGCGCGCCTCCAGGGTGCTGAGGGTCTGGATGTAGGGCGCGGTGTCCGGGATGCCGTATTTGCGCCGCGCGCGCAGAATGGCCGCCTCGTCCTGGGGCGCGAAGTGGGCGTCGCAGCCTTCGGGCGCCACCGCGGTCCGCTCCGCAGACACCTGGGGGAACCGGTCCAGGAAATCGTCGCGGGTGAAGCGCGAATTGCACAGGATCAGCCTGGCGCGCTCGGCGAAACCGGTCATGCGGCGCAGGTAGGTCGCATCGCCCAGGTGCAGTTCCGGCAGGCGCAGAGGGATGATGTCGTGCACGAACGCGGTCTGGATCAGGCCTGGGATGCCATCGAGCCACACGGGCAGGTCGTAGTAGGGGCTGAAGTAGCAGGCCGGACCCTGGGCGGCCAGGGCGGTCACGGCCGCGCGCATGGCCGGGCGCTCGGCTTGGTACCCGGCCAGCAGACCCGCGCCCAGGCGGTTCTTGAGCGCGGTCTTCAGGCGAGGAGTGAGCAGCGTGTTGGCGCAGCGCACGAGGAACGGCTTGAGCCGCGCGGCCGGCCCTGGAACTCCTTCGAAACGCAGAAACTCGGCCCGGCGCAGGTCTTCGTCGGCCAGGAGGAAGCGGGCCACGTCCTGCTCCAGGCCCGCCGGGGACAGGAGCACCAGGCGTACGTCCTCGCGTCGGGCCAGTTCCCGGGCCATGGCCAGGACGAAACGGCCCACCCCGGCCCGGTAGAGCGGGCCGTGCTCCCAGAGGCCGAAGCGGAAGGCGTCGTAGATGCAGGTCAGGGGGCGGCCGCTCATGCGATCCCCCCGGGCTTGCCCTGGCGTCCGGCAAGGCCGTGGACCACGGCCCGGAGCAGCAGCCCGCAGCGGTCGGCCTGGCCCCGGCGGATGCGGTTGGCCAGCAACAGCGGCAGGGTGGCCAGGGCCGTGGGCAGCGCAAGGGGCTGGAACGAGCGGACCAGATGGAAGCGGTTGCGCACCATCAGGTAGTCCATGAGGCGGGAGCGCTGCGGCGGAGAGGCGTGGCCCTTGCCTTTCGCGCCGGAACTGCCGCCCTCGTGATGCAAAACCACGCTATCCGGAGCCCAGGCCAGGCCGAATCCGGCCCGGCGCGCGCGCAGGCAGAAATCCACGTCCTCGCAGTAGAGGAAATATTCTTCCGGCAGCAGGCCGATACGCTCGATCACCTCGCGCCGGACCAGCAGGGACGCGCCGTTGATGTAGTCCAGCCCGCGCTCCACGCCGGCCTGGTCCGGCAGCTGGGCCAGGTCCGCGCCCTGGCCCAGGTGCCGGGTGGCGGCCAGCCAGGGGCTGAATGCGCCGCCCGCCGCGCATTGCAGGCGCTGCGGGTCGTGGCCCAGCACCAGGGTGGAGCCGCACAGCCCGGCGTCCGGCCGCTGGTTGAGGCGGGCGCACAGGGCCTCCAGGGCCTGGGGCGCGGGCTCGGTGTCGTTGTTCAGGAGCCAGAAGGCGCGGCAATCCGGGGCCGTCAGCAGCAGCCGGAGTGCGGCGTTGTTGCCCGCGGCAAAGCCCTGGTTCTCGGGCAAGGTCAGGAGCATGGCGGGCGCGCCGACGGGCGGGTCGCCGCACTTGCGTAGCACCGGCGCTGGCAGGTCCGCAGCTTGAGCCATTGCAGTCCAGCCCGCGAGGAGGCGCTCGGGCTCGCCCTGGGCCGAGCCGTTGTCAACGACGGCCAGGCGCCCCGGCGGGACGGCCAGGCGCGCGAGGGCCTGGACGCAGGCCAGGGTCCGGGCCGCGCCGTTGTAGTTGATGAGAATCCCGGCGCACGTGGCGGGTGAGAGCTGCACTGTCATCCTCGCGTTCCCCTGCCTGCCCCGCAGGTCAATCCGCATCAGCAGGCGCGCGCCTGCGATCAGAACGCATAGCCGAAAAGCTCGATGTCGCGGGCGTAGCGCCGCCGCACGGACTCGGCCAGGTCCGCGTCGTAGAAGCCGCGGTAGCGGGCGGTGTCGCTCTCGCCCGGTTTTTTTGTCGAGCCCAGGTGCGGCACCTCAAAGACCGGCATGCCGATCCGGCGGCAGATTTCCGCGAAGTCGGCCTGCAGGTTTTCGATCCTGCCCACGGCGTCGCAGAAGACCGCGCCGCGGGCGTCGGTGCAGAAGACGTGCTGCGAGACCCAGTGCCGGTTGGCGTATCTGGGGTAGAAATCGCCGCCTTCCGGGCTGTGGAGAAAGGCCACGAACTCCCTGAACGGCATGTGTTTGTATAACTGGGCATATGGCGTGACGCAGGCGTTGAGGTTCTTCTCGTCGTCGGTGTCGATCTTGTTCACGTAGCAGGAAACGATGCGCGACCAGGGGTTGCGCACGAAGTTGAACTTGAAGTAGGCGTCGCATTCCGGCCGCTCTGCAACGATCTCGTCGATCCCTTTTTCCACGGAGTATCCATCGTATTTGCTGATCAGCAGCTGCTTGAGGCTCCGGCCGCCCACCTTGGGGATGAAGAGCCAGATGAACTTCCAGGTGTCGGAAATAATCTTCTCGCACTTCTTGACGTTGCTCGGAATCAGGGCGGGGTCGCTTCGGTATCTGCCGGCCGGTCCACAGGCGCTTTTCGCGGAGGAGGAGAATAGATCTTTGAGAAACTTCATGCTGCCACGTTTCCTATTTCTTGCTCATCCGGACAAAGGAATCGAACGGAACCTGGAATCCGGCCTCGAATGTGCGCGATGGAATCCTATTGAGGCAGAGCCTGCATGTGGGGTGCTGCACCCGTGCGGACAGGAAGTCCGCACGCACGGAAGAGATGGCGGGATGGTCCCAGAACAGCGTCTTGATGGGCGCGCGCCAGATTTCGTCGGGCTGCGTGTAGGCCAGGGATCCGGTCACGTCCAGGCAGCAGTAGGCCAGACGGCCGTCGGCCAGGATGACGAGTCGCTTCCAGGGGGAGTCGCAGAAGCCTCTGCTATCCGGCAGGCTGCTTTTCAAAGGCTGCTTTTCGGTCGAAGGATACACGCCGCCGCTGGTGATGTGGAAATGCGCGAGCCGGAGGCTGCCGCCGCCCTGGTTGCGGAAGGAAAACAGGTTTTTCCCAGCATAATCAAAGTCCTGGCCGTGGCTGATGCCGCACTGCTGCAGGAAGTATTGTAGGAAGCGAGACTTCTCCTGCAACCGCTCCGGCGCGGCGCGGTCCGCTCCGCTGGTATAGACGCCGAAGATGATGTTCTGCCTGCCGCCGGTTTTCTTCCAGCTTTCCACATAGCCGGATAGCGTCTTGATGTAGGTCTCGAAGTTCATGAGGCTTCTCTTGCGCAATTCCTCCCGCGACACCGAGAGATTGACGAGGACCGACATGTCGATGTCCAGGTATTCCTTCTTCAGGAGTGAACCGTTGGTGGCGAGCGCTATCTTGTGGCCGCGCGCGTTGATGGCCCGGGCATATTCCTGGAACTTCTTGTGCAGTAGAGGCTCGCCGTCCATGTGCAGGCGGATGGGCTGGTCGGTCAACCCATCCAGTTGATCAATGATGTGATAGAACAGATCGTCGCTCATGAATATTTTTCGCTTGGAATCTTTCGACTTGCAGTAGAAGCACCTGAAATTGCATTTCGATGATATTTCAATGAAAACCTGGAGATGATGCATGCAATATTGCAGATATTCATTGTAGATCGGATCTGCTGCCGTGGATGCGGCCTTGTTTTTTCCGAGGTGATTCCAATAGAACGATTCCAAGCGATCAGAGCCAGGAATCTTTTTCAGCATTTTTTTTATATCGTTTTTGATATTCATGGCAGTGTCAGCGGCTGGAGATTTTCAGGAGCCGCGCGCGGAAGCCGCGTACCTTCTCGTCGAAACCGGGAATGCCCGCGATCCGCTCCTGGAAAAGGGATACGGCATATTCGTGAAGCCGGGTATCCAATTCATTGCCCCGCTGAAGCCGGTCAAAGGCCTGCTCGCCGATCTCGGCCGCGAGCTGCGCAATGCGCTCGGCAACGCCGGTGCGCTGGTCCCGCCGCATGTTTTGGGGAACATAGGTCAGATCAATGGAAGGGAACAAGGGGCGCAGGGTCTCCTCGAACAGGGTCATGCTCTCGTCGAACCGCTCGACGATGCCAAGCAAAGGCAGCGAGCTGGCGAGACGTTTGGCCTGCTCCAGGTCTGCCTCTGTGAAGTGCCGGTCCCATTTGACAGGCGTGGGCAGCGAGCGAGCGATGTGAAAGTTGCGGATGGTCGGCGGCACTTCCGGGCGCATGCGCCAGAGCACGTATTCCCGCAGACCGTGTTCCCTGGCGAAGAGCGCGCCGAGGGTATTGGCCTGCACCTGGGCGCGTTCGAAGTGGTAGGCGGAAACCACACGTTCCAGCGGATGCCGGTACATCATGAGCAGATAGAACTCCGTCTGCTCCATCTGCGGCAGGGGCAGGGCCAGGTGGTGCGAGGACAGGGCCTGGACCTGCGGATTGCTGCGGAAGAAACCCTCCAGGTAGGCGGTCCCGCCCTGCATGGCCTCGTTGTCGCGGTGGTCCACGAAGCGGTTGCCGAACTGTTTGCGCAGGATCCAATCGATGGTCGAGCCGGCGTTCTTGAAGACGTGGTTGTGGACGATGACAACCCGCCTTCGCTGATCCTTCCGGAATCGACTCAGCAACGTTTGGAGCATCGTCACGCCTCCCCGTCCGCATTCCGCGTGAGCAGGAGGTCCTGGTTGGCGGCGTAGATCTTGAAAAACGATGCGACCAGTTCGCTGGAACTGTACTCGCGCTGGCCGCCGACCGCCACGAGGTTCTTTTGGATATCCCGCACGGCGAGCCCGGTCCATCGATCCGGCTGCGGCTCCTGCATCCCGCGATCCCTGGCGACCCAGGGATTAAGCGGGAGGCGGATCAGCCCAAGTGGTTCCGGGCCTGCATTCCGGGGAAACCTTGCGGCAGGAATGCCGGCTTCCTGCAGCAGGGCCGCGGCGGTCAGCTGGAGCAGAAAGAGGCAAGGGTGGTTGAAGGTGAAAAACAAGCGCTGCGTCCAGACGAGCCGTTCCAATTCCGGAGTGATCCGGACATGGGTTTCCTGTTCCCGGCGGCGCAGTTCGGCGAGAGATGCTTCCGGAACCGCGGCGTAGCGCTCGTGGTTGAAATCCATGTCCAGATGCAGGGCGAGGGTTTCCTGCGCCGACAGCCCCCGTCTCCAGCCTTCGAAAAAAGTTTTGCTCTGATAATCGCCGAGCGGGCCGCGCAGGGGAGTGCGATCGTCCAGGCGGATGTAGAACAGCTCAGGGTTGTAGCCGCGGAAATACAGGTTGGGCCAGAAAAGCACCTTTTGCCCGAAGTTGTCGAGCAGGCAGGAGGAGCGGGCAAAGACGCAGGGATAGGTGTCCGAGACGCGCTGGGCCAGGATGAGGTCCGCTTCCCGGAACGCCGCCTCGCACTGCGGCGCGTCGTCGTCGCGCAACAGGTGCACCACGCCCTGATAAATGACCTCGATGGCGGGGTTGGCGAGCGGCAGCAGCGCGGCCAAGGGCCTGGCCTGGCAGTTGCCCAGCACGGCGATGCGGATTTTCTTCCCATCCCGGCGGCGGAAGCCCGAGAAGAGTCTAACGAGAAGCCGCACCGGTTCCTTCCAGCGCCCCGGCGATGATCTGCGAGGCGGCGTCCATGGAATACCTGTCGCGGCATAGCCGCAGGCCCTCGGCGGAGAGCCGGAGCCAGAGGTCCTGGTCGTGGTACACGGCCATGATGGCCTGCGCCGTCTCTTCCGGCGTAGCGGCTACCAGCAGGTGCCGGCCGTGCTCCAGCGCGGAGCCCTCCACGGCCACGGGGGTAGCCACGCAGGGCACGCCATGGGCGAGGCTCGAAATCACCTTGCCCTTCATCCCCGCGCCGTAGCGTAGCGGGGCCACGGTCAAGCGGCAGGCGTCGAACAGAGGGGCCAGGTCGGGTACAAAGCCCCGCGCCTCGATGTCCGGGGCTGCGAGGGCCGCGAGTTCGGCAGGCAGGTCGCTGCCCGCGATGACGAAGCGGCCGGGGAAGCCAGCCTTACGCAACAGCGGCATCACTTCCGCGGCGAAGTAGCGCACGGCGTCGATGTTGGGCGGGTGGGCGTATCCCCCAAGGAATACGATGTCCTTGCGTTTGTGCCAGGGGGTTGGCCCCGGCCCAGGAATCGCGCGCATGATGGGCACATGGAGCAGCCGGGCTTCCGGCTGGAGTGTGCGGAGCACGTCCACTTCGTATTCGCTGCGCAGGATGATCATGTCCGCGTTCCGGACAACGTCGAGTTCCCGCCGCCGTGTGGCGTTGGCCCGGCGGGCCAGCCAGAAGGACTGGCGCAGGGCGGCCTCGCGGTTTTCACGCAGGAAGTGCAGGTCCACGGTGTCGAACCAGATCGCGGCTTTTGGCGCGCATTGCCGGACGAGCGGAAGCAGCGGGGCCGCAACGCCGACCCGGCTGAGCAGAACGATGTCCGCGCCGGGCGCGAACCGGCGAATGCCATGCCGGACCGAAGGTGTCCATGGTTCGTGGATGCACTGGATTCCCGCACGCTGCAGGTCCTCGGTATAGCGCCCTCCATGGCGGCAGTTGGCGGGGAGGAAGGTGACCTGAAAGCCCAGGTCCTGGAAGATGCGCATGAGGTTGCAGGTATCCACCGAGCCGGAATCCTTGTCCGGCGTGGGAGTGGCCGCGTCCACCACCAGGATGCGCTTCTGAACTCCGCGGAAAACGGGCAGGGACGCCGGGTCGCACGGGCCATAGCCGGCTAGTCCGTCCGCCCATTTGGCCTTGAACCGTGTCCTGTTCAGGGCCTGGTGGCGTTTTACGCCCGTGTTTTCGGACGTGCCGCTGCTCAGGCCCTCGAAGTGCACTACCGAGGAACAGGGCTGGTACAGGACCCGCCGCCCAGCGGCGCGGACCCGGAAGGCCAGGTCTGTGTCTTCGTAATAGGCCGGGGCGAAACGCTCGTCGAAGCCGCCCAGGCTCTTCCAGAGAGCCGCGTCCACGGCCAGGGAGGCGCCGGAGCAATAGTCGGTGTCGCGGGCGAAGTTGAAGCGTTGGTCCGCGGGGTCCTGCAGGCGGCCGTAGTTCCAGGCGCCGCCGTCCTCGAAGACGAATCCTCCGGCCTCCTGCAGGCGTCCATCGGGATAGATGAGCTTGGAGCCCGCCAGGCCGGTTCCCGGGTGGTCGGCGAAGGTGCGGAGGAGTTCGGAAAGCCAGCCCGGCAGCACCACGGTGTCGTTGTTCAGGAAGACGAGGAAGCGCCCCTTCGCCTCCTGCGCCGCGGCGTTGCAGGTGCGCAGGAAGCCGAGGTTCACATCGCTGCGCAGATGGCGGACCCGCGGGAAATGTCCGGAAAAAGCAGTCCGGGTCTGGTCGGTGGAGGCGTCGTCGGCGATGAGGACCTCATAGTCCTGGCGGCCGGCGTGGAGGTAGATGGAGTGCAGGCAGGCCAGGGTGAAGCGTATCTGGTTGTGCACCGGGATGATGATGGTGGCGGCGCATTCGTCCCCCTGCCGCGCCAGGTTGTTCGCCAGCAGACGCAGTTCCCGGGTCCAGAGATCGACTTCGGCATCGGTGGCCGGAGCTGGCAGGCTGCCTGGCCGGGGGAGGGAAAGGCCGTAGCGGTCGATCAGGGGCAGGGCGGCCCGCAGGGGATTCCCGAGGCCGCTGGCGCGGGGCAGGCCCAGGTGCATGCGGCAGCGCTCGCGCACCTGGCGCAGCCCCTCCCGGCCCGAGGCCAGGAGCAGGAGGCCGTTCTTGAGGCGGCGCGGATGCAGGATGCGCACCAGGCCCGAAGGGTTGTGCAGGATGCGGCGCACCAGGCCCGGCGCGGCTTGGGCCGTGGCCTGGTCCGGCGCGAGGAGGCTGGCGGCGTGCCGGAGTTCCGGCACCAGCCCGCGTCCGGTGCGGCCCATCAGCCGCGCCAGTCCGGCGCAGCCCAGGACCAGGCGGCTGTGCAGGAGCCGTTGCAGGCTCGTTTCCAGGGCCAGGACCCGGGCTTCCAGGGCCACGTTGCGCTCGCGCAGCCAGCCGTTCAGCTGCTCGGGCGGCGGCATCGCCACGCTGCCCCGGGCGAGATCGCCGGCCCAGGGGCTGCCTGTCCGGAGGGCCTCCAGCCGCTGCCGCAGGGCCTCCATCCGGACCGGGTCCGGAGCCGCCGGGGCGTTCTGTTCCAAGGCGGCCAGCAGGTCTTGCTGTTCCTGCCGGAGCGTGGGTTCCGTGGCGTCCTCGCCGTGTCCCAGGCTCGGGGTGATGAATGCCTCCACCTCGTCCGGGCTCGGCAGACGGAGGCCGTCCACCCCGGCCTCGGCCAGGGCCGCGTGCAGGCGCGCCACGGTCTGGTGGGGATTGCGCAGCAGGTCCTCGTAGCGGAAGGGGATGCGGGGCAGGCCACCCAGAGCGAGCAACAGGCTCCGGGTGTAGAATTCCCAGAGCGCCAAGCCGTATTCCAGGGGGATGGCGTTGCGCCGTTGCAGGGACCGCGCCACCTGGAGCGGGGAGCGCTGGGCATGGATGAAGACCGGTCGCTCCAGGTGCGGCAGCCAGTGGTCCAGAGTCAGGCACAGGCGCGGGTCCTTGACGAACCAGGGCCTGTGGGCGTCCAGCTTGAGCAGGATCTGGCCCAGATAGCGCTGGACCTGGGTCGCGGGCTCCGGGGCCGCGGCGGCGAAATCGAGGCGGTCCACCTCCCACCAGCTGCCGCCTGCCAGCCGGAGCAGCTCGTCATTGGCCCAGACCACGTCCAGGCGCTCCCAGAAACCCTTGGGGTTGTCCTGGGCCGCCCGGGCCATGACGCTTTCCTCGCCGAAATAGCAGCCCATCATGTTGAGCAGGCGGCCCAGTGCGGAGGTGCCGGAGCGGTGCATGCCGAGCACGAGGACCTGCATCAGGCGTTCCTCGTGCCGGAAAAGTCCAGGAGTTGCGCCGGGATGGGCATGCCGGGCGGGATTTGGCGGAACCAGAAGCTGCCGCCGCCGCCCGGATGGCGGCGGTGCATGAAGGCCTCCAACTCGGCGGCAAGCCGGAGGCGGGCCAGGGACGAGCCGAAGAGCATGCGCGTGCGGCCGTTGCCCAAGAGGTAGGCGAGGAGCAGATACTGTTCGGTCCAGTGGAGATGCCGGTCCAGGGCCCAGGATTTGGGCAGCCCGGCGGGCAGGAAGATGTCGTGCGCGTGGATGGCCAGGTCGCGGGTCAGGTTCGGCAGCACCCGCAGGTAGAGGTGCAGACAGTCGCTGCCCGTTTTCACCGTGTGCGTGGAGTCGATGAACAGGATGTCGCCGTCAGCCAGGGTTTCGTTGAAAAACGAGGCCGGGAAGGCCTGGGCCGGTTTCCCAATGAGATCGATCCCCGGGAGCCTGCGCAACCACGGGGCGGGGAAGGGCTCGATGCAGACGATCCGGCCCGTTCCGTTGCGTTGCACGGCCTCGCGCGCCACCAGGGTGGAGAAGCCGGAACCGATTTCCAAGATGGTCCGCGGCCTGATCCGGCGGATCATGGCGTAGTAGCTCATGGCGTCGGAATAGGAGAACATGCCGTTCTTCCAGAAATAGCCGTTCGGAGAATCAGGGTCGCCCTCCAACGGCGGTTCGAAATCCTGCGAGAATCCGGTGAGTTCCCGCATAATCCCGCGCAGTTCCTCGGTGCGGAATATTTCTTCGGCGTCAAAGGGTTCGCGCTCCTGGTATTCAAAGGCCGACTCCACGTCCCGGACCAGGGGGATCGCCGAGTAGAAGGTGGCCGGCTCCACGAGCACGCCGCCGTCCTGGATGTGCCGATGGATGTCCGGTCCGGCGTACATGTACTTGGCGCCGAGCCTGATCAGGGTCGCCAGTTCGGCCTGGGTCTTCTTGTCGGCCAGCGGGCCGGGCAGCCTGCCCAGGATGCGCCTGAGCCAGGTCCGTATGAGCCAGGCCAGGCGCTTCATCCCTTTTCCCTCCCGGCTGCCGATGCTGGAAGTGTGCTCTGTCTGAAGGCCTGCAACACGCCCTGTGTCTCCCCCACCTCCACGACCTTGCCCCGGTCGATCCAGACCACGCGGTCGCAGAGGTCGGCGATCAGATCCACATGGTGGGATACGATGACCACGGTCTTGTCGGACCGGATGCGGTTTTTCATCGCCGCCGTGGACTGCTGCTTGAATTCGGCGTCGCCCACGCCGAGCACCTCGTCGATGAGCAGGATTGGCGGGTCGGCGTGGAAGGCCACGGCGAAGCCCAGCCTGGCCTGCATGCCGGAGGAGTAGTTGCCTACCGGCTCGTCGATGAATTCGCCGATGCCGGAGTAGTCGATGATGGACTGGAGCTTGGCCTTGGCCTCACGCCGGCGCATGCCCATGAGCATGGCGCTGAGCATGGCGTTCTCGCGGCCGGTGAGGTGGTTCACGAAACCCACCTGCAGGGTGAAGAGCGAGGCCTGGCCCGCATTGTTGATGATTTCGCCCTCGTCCGGGGCGATGATCCCGGCCATGAGCCGCAGGAGGGTGCTCTTGCCCACGCCGTTGCGGCCGATGACCCCCAAGGTCTCGCCCCGCAGCAGGTCGAAGGTGACATTGCGCAGGGCCCAGAAGACGCTCCCGGCCGCCCGTTTTCTGCGGCGGTAGCGCAGGCCGACGTTGCGCAGGCTCAGGGCCACGCGGGTCGAATCGGTCATTGGATCAGCACCTTGGGGTAGATGCGGTCGTAGCGGCGCAGCAATGAACCGGCCACGGCGCAGAGCGCGCAGGCCAGGGCCAGGGCGGCGGCAAGGCCCAGCCAACTCGGCGTCCGGCCGTCGATGAGCACCGTGCGGTAGTTGGCGATGAGCATGGCCATGGGGTTGAGGGAGAGATAGGCCCGGAACGGCTCCGGCAGCTTGTTGATGTCGAAGATGACCCCGGACAGAAAGAAGAGGAACATGAGCATGTTGTTGATGATCTGCTGCAGGTCGGGCAGAAAGGGCACCAGCGCGCCCAGGAGTCCGGCGATACCGAGGGTCAGGCAGAACTGCACCGCGATCAGCACGGGCAGGGCCAGCCAGGAGGCGGAGGGCCGTATTCCCGCGCACAGGAGGGCGGCCAGGAGCAGGAGCAGCACGATCAGGAACTTGATGGTGTTGGTGAGCACCGCCACGCACGGGAAGATGTACTTGGGCAGATAGACCTGGCGCATGAGGTTTCCACCGCTGATGATGGATTTTGCACCGGAGGGGAGGCTGCTGGCGAACCACTTCCAAACCACGAGGCCGACCAGGAGGAATGCCACGACCTCGCTGCTGTGCTGGCCCCGGACATAGATGAAGAAGAAGGAGAACATGCCCAGATAGAGCAGGGGTTCGATGACCCACCAGAGCACGCCGAGATAGCCGCGCGCGGCCTCGGCCTTGAGGTCGGCGTAGGTGCGGTAGAGTATGAGTTCGAGGTAGTGCAAACTGCTGTCCTTGAGCCTTGGGAATCCACCGTCGACAGGCCGTTGCCGCAGTGGCCGGCCCGCTCCCGCGGCGTGTTGCAGGCGATGTTGCGCCTGTTTCCTTTTCACGAATGCGCCGCAGCGCACAGCCCCGGCATCAGCGGAACGTGATGCGCACCTTGTAGCCCTCGCGCAGGGAATTGTCGCTGTTGTCCACGTTGAATTCCAGGAGGTAATACGAGGGGGCCTCGAACTGCGAGCTGGTGGGCGTCAGCGAGATGCTGTCCAGGCGGGCCGTCATGCGCTTGTCGCCCAGGGATTCCACCGTCACCTCGGCCTCGTCCCCGACTTTGAGCCGGGCCACGTCGCTTTCAAAGGCCTGGGCCCGGATGAGCATGGGGTTCATGCTGCCCACCGTGAAGAGTTCGCCCGGCTGCACGAAGAGCCCTTCCTCCACGTTGGGGGCGGCCTTGAGCACCGTGCCCGCCATGGGCGAACGCACCAGGATGGTGGCTGGCACGTTGGCCGCGCTCACCGGCTTGCCGAATTCCTCGCTGAGCGCCTTTGTCTGTTCGGCCTGGTCCATGCGGATCTGGGTCAGCGAGTTCTGCGCGGCGGCCAGCGATTTCTCCGCAAGCTCGATCTGGTCCCTGGTGATCTGGAGGTCCCGTTCCGTGGCCATGCCGTCGCGCACGAGACCTTCCAGGGTGTCGCGCCGCAGACGCAGGTCCTTCAGGTCGAACCGGAGCTTGGCGATGTCCAGTTCGCTTTTGCGCACAGCGGCGCTGATGTTCAGTCGCCGCTTGAAGTCCAGGATTTGCTGGGGTTCCAGCTTGATTTCGGCCAGGGGTTCGTCCTTGGCCACCATGTCGCCCACGCCGTGCAGGCGCTTGGCCACAGTACCGGCATAGGGAGTGGCCACGGGCACGGCCGTGGCGTTGTAGATTTTGCCCGAGAGCACGAACTGGCGCCGCGGATTCGGGGGCCGGACCGCCCCGGAAACCTCGGGGCTCTGGGCGGACGCTGGCCAGGCCAGGGCCAGGGCCATGCAAACGAGCAGGGCCGCAAGTGGCCTATTCATGTCCCACGTCCTCGATGTTTACAAAACGTTTCATGAGGTCCCCGGTATCGCTGACCATCTGGAGCAGGGCGGTCTGGTAGTTCTTGAGCTGGTCGTTGGCCTTGATCCGCGCCAGGATCACGTTGGTCTTCAGGTCCAGGAACTGGCGGCCCGTGATCCTGCCGCTGCCGTATTCGCTCTCCCCCTTCTGACGGTTGAGGTCGGCCAGGATCACCTCGGCCTCGGCCAATTCAAGGAGCCGGGCCTGCTGCTGCACCTGCAATTTCTGCATGGTCCAACTGGAATGGAATTTCAACCGTTCGATCTCGTTGCCGGCGTCCGTTTCCTCCTGGCGCAGTTCGGCCTTGTCCACGGCGCGTACGGACTCGCCCCATTGCCAGAGCGGGAAGTTGAGGGTGGTCGTCAGGTAGTAGTTGTCCTGGTTGGCGCTGGTGTTCGAGTTCACTTGATCCGGCTTGCGCAGCATGAAGGACAGGGTGGGCATGAACCGGACCCATTGGGCCTTCACGTCGAGCCTGGCCAGTTCGGTGCGCAGCTCTTGCATCTGCATCTTGATGTTGTTGGCCTGGGCGTAGTTCAGATCGTAGTTCTCCACCTTGTAGAGCGGCAGCACCACGTTCTTGAACTGTTCGACGTCCAGGTTGACCTGGTTGTAGGCAGGCAGACCGATGATGTCCTTGAGCCCCATGACCACCTGGAGCCGGGAAGCCAGGAGAAACTCGTACTCGGCGTGGGCCAACGCGAGACGCTGCTGGGCGATGCGCACGTCGATCCCGGTGGTCTGCACGTTTTCGAGCCGGGTGGCGTAGATCAGCCCTTTGTCGGCCAGGTCGATGAGCTCCTTGCGCGCGGCGATCTGGCGGTCCAGGTTGTCCAGGGCCACGAAGGCGTTGGCCATTTGCAGGATGAGTTCCTGGAGGGCCAGGATCTGTCCCATCTTGGCCAGCTTGGTTACGTCCTTTTGCGCATCATGCTGCACCCAGGCCGCAATGGGATTGTAGGTGCCGCTGGACAACCCCAGATTGTTGTAGGTGTCGCCGATTTTCCGGGTGCGGGTTTCCTCGCCGGAGATGAAGCGGTCATTGGCCACGATGAAGTTCAGACTGGGAAACAGCTTGTACCAGGCGTCCTTCTCGTCCAGCTTGCGGATTTCCACCTCCAGCGCCGGCCCCTTGAGATAGGGGGAGTGCTCCACGGCCAGGCGTACGCAGTCCGAAAGCGTCAGGGGCGCGCCGCTGGCCGGGTCAGGCGGCGGCACGGGAGTGTCGCCGGAAGCGGCGGGGGGCATGGCCCCCGGGGCCTGGGCCCTCTGCGCGGCGCTCGGGTCCCCGGCCGGGGCGTTAGGCACCTCGCCGGAGGGAACCGGCCGGAACAGCGTGCCCAGGGGGAGCGAGCCCGGCGTTTTGGCGGGAGGGATGTCGCGCAGGCGCAGATTGGAGGCGGAGAGCGCGCCGTCGGCCTGGGCCGGAGCTTGAAGGCTCAGGTTCGCCGGGGGCTGCGCCGGGGCGTCGTCTTGGGCTGTGGTGGTCTTGGGCGCGGCAGGGACGGCCGGCGAGGTGGGCGCCGGCTGCGTTTTTGCCTCGGCCGCGGGGGCTGGGCGGTTCTCATACCGGGCGGTGACGGCGGCATGCTCCGGCGGGACCGGGTCCTTCGAGGCGCAGGAAGCGCCCAGGAGAAGGACGCAAAGAACCGAGCCGACAGAGAAAAGGAGCGCCCTGAGCGATCCTCTCCCTCCGGTCGTGAGGCCCCAGGCTGGTGCTGGCATGTTCCGTGTCGATCCTGTCCCAACGGTTGAAATGATTTCAGGGACTACAGCCTATTCTCCCCTTTTGTGTCAAGGTGTTGCGCGGCGGGCGCAGGCCTCGTTTTCAAGACTCCGTTCACGAGAACGAAGAAGCGGTCGCACTGGCCCGCCACCTCGGGATCGTGGGTCACGAGCACCATGGCTGTGTTGTGGTCGCGGATCAGGGACTTGAACGAGGCCATGACATGCTTGCTGGTCTGCCCGTCCAACTGGCCGGTGGGCTCGTCGGCCAGGAGGATCTTGGGCCGGTTGATGAGGGCCCGGGCAATGGCCACGCGCTGCTGCTCGCCGCCCGAGAGCATGTTCGAAGGCTGATGCACGCGCTGGGCCAGGTTGACCATGTCCAGGGCCTCCTCGATGCGAGCCCGGCGCCTGGAGCGGGGGACGCGGGAGTAGATCAGGGGAAATTCGAGGTTCTCATAGACCGTGGTGTTTTCGAACAGGTTGCAGGACTGGAGCACGAAGCCGATGGATTCCCGGCGCAGGGCCGCGTGGGCCTTGGGCGAGAGCTTGAGGATGTCGGTTCCGGCCAGCAGGAAGCGGCCCGAGGTGGCCTGCTGGAGCAGCCCCAGGATGTAGAGCATGGTGGATTTGCCGCAGCCAGAGGGCCCCATGATGGCCACCATCTCGCCGGGCTGGATGCTCAGGTCGATGCCGTTGAGCACCGGGATCTGCCCGGAGGGGGCGTTGTAGACCTTGCGCAGATCCTTGAGGACGATGATCGGTTCCATGGCTCACTCGTAGCGTATGGCGGTCACTGCGTCCATGCGGGCCGCGCGCAGGGAGGGATACAGACCGGCCACCATGCCCAGCAGGCAGGAGAAGACCAGGCTGATCAGGGAGTAGCGCAGGATGACCGGGTGCGGCGGAACGCTGCCCAGGTAGTGGCTGGTGGCGGCCACGGCCAGGAGGCCCAGGCTCACGCCCAGGATCGCGGCCCAGAAACTCAACACCACGGATTCGCAGAGGATCTGCAACATGATGTCGGCCTCTTCCGCACCCATGGCCTTTTTCAGGCCGATCTCGCGGGTGCGGGCCGTGACCGAGCTCATCATGCCGTTCCAGATGCCGAAGCCGCCGAGCACCAGGGTCGCGCCTATGGAGAGGTAGATGAACAGCTCCACCCACCAGACGATGGCGATGATGCGCTTGAGCTGGTCCCAGGCCACCTCCACCTTGAGGAAGCGGGCGGACTGGTGCTGGGCCACGCACCCCGGGATGGCCTTGGCCACCACGGGCACATCGTCCCAGGTCTTGCAGCGCACAAACAGGCGGTTGATCCGGATCTTGTTGTCCGGGTTGCGGTCCATGGCCGTGGTCAGGGGCACGAAGGAGTAGCGCTTGCGGTCTCCGATCTGGAGTCCGTCCACCACACCCGTGACCAGGTAGGGGTCCGAGCCGATGGGCAGGTAGGTGCCGACCACGGAATTCTCGCCGCCCAGGGATTCAGCCAGGGTCGAGCCCAGGACGCAGACCCGCTCGCGGTCCTGCACCTCCTGCTCCGAGAACAGGGTCCCCGCCACGGAGTCCAGGTTGTTGGCGCTCCAGTAGTTCGCATCCACGGCGTGCACGGGAAGCTGGATGTTGTTCTGGTCGTGGAGGATGGTCAGCCACTGGATTTCCTTGGCCGTGGCGCTCAGCACGGCCACTCCGGGCAGGGCCGCGATCTCCTGCATGGTGGCGTCGCTGAAGGCCTCGGGCCTGGCCCCGGGCTGCTGTTCCTCCTCCAGGTTGACCTTGATGAGGGTCACGCCGCCCAGGAGATCCAGGTCGCGGTTCAGGTTTTTCTTGACCTCGTCGCCCATGGACAGGATGGCGATGAGCCCGGCGATGCCCAGGGCGATGGCCAGGACCACGCCGAAATTGCGCCGTTTCTGCCGGAAGACCTGGCGCACGCTGAGGATGAAGACGTCGCGGGGAGAAATCACGGCATGTTTCCAGTCAGTGGCGGCGACGGGACGTGGCGCGCGGCAGGAGCCAGGGGGAATACGCGCCCCGCACGTCCGGTCCGGGTGCCGATGTCGATGCTGTCATGCTCCTCGGGACAATGCGGAGCCTTGCCTGCCGACTCTTTCCCGTTGCATTCGGTCATGAACAATGCCCTGGTCCATGTCAAGTTTTTTCAACGGATTCCGGCCCTGTCCGGGACTGCGTTCGTCTTGCCTTGACCCGTGATTTACGCCATAGATTTTTCCTGGAAAGCCGGATAGCTCCGGCAAAGGATTCCGACAGGCATGAAACTCTGCATCCGCCTCTGGTTCCGGCCCTTGTTGGCCGCCCTGGCGTTTTGCCTGGCGCTGCCCGGCAGCGGCCGGGCCATGGAGTTGGGGGGCAGGATTGAGCACCCGCGGTCCATGGAGGTGCACAACCCCTATGCCGGGAGCTGCGTGGAGGTGCGAGCCCACGTGGGCGACGCGGTGGCGGCGGGCGACGTCCTGGCCGTGTACCGCCTGGACCAGAAGGCCCACGATGAGATCGAGCAGGCCGTGAGCGAAAGGGACCTGCGCCTGCGCCAGAGCGAACTGCGGTTGCTGGAGGCCCAGCGGCGGGAGATCGCGGCCAAACGGGACCAGTTGCAGGAGGCCGTGGCGGCCGGGGTGGAGAGCCGGGCCCGGTTGGACGCGGCCGATGACGACGTGGCCCTGCTCGATCAGCAGATCAGCGGCGCGCGCGCCGACATCCAGGAGATCGCCGCCCGCCTGCGCGAGGACCGCGCCAGGTACGGCGAGGAACTGGGCCTGCCGCTCTCCGGCGAACACGTGCCGTGGGAGGCGAACCTGCGCGCGCCCATGGACGGCGTGGTTGCGGAGCAGAAGCTCGCGCCCCGGCTGGAGATGGCCAGGAACAGGCTCTGCTTTCGCGTGGCGAGCCTGGTCTTTCACGTCGCCTGCACGGTCGGCGCCGACGACTATGCGAAGCTCAAGGCCGGCGACACGGGCAGGGTCACGATCCAGGGCCTGCCGGGCGAGGTCTTCGAGGCCGTGCTCCTGACCCTGCCCTTGACCGCCGAGGACAAGGGGCTCGATGCGGCCGCGGCCTACGAGGTCGAATTCCTGATCCGCGGCCTGGACCGCTTTGTCAGCGAGGGCGTGCGGGTCAAGGTCCTCCTGGACAAGTGATTCCGCCGCCTTTTGGCCTTCACCCCAGGGCCAGGACCGTGAACTGGCTGGGCACGATGCACGTGGCCGGGCCGTTGGGCAGCACCTCCAGGGAGTTGCAGCCGCCGATGCTGGTCAGGCGCTGCACGGGCAGTCCCTCCGCCATGATGGTCTCGCTGCCCAGAATCCACATGGTCTCGCCCGACATGAGGTGCGAAACCACGCCCAGCAGCACGCCTGCCTCGTCTCCTTCGGAGAGGGAGATGTCGGAGAGTTGGTGGAGCGTGGGCATGCAGTCGCCCAGCACGTTCATGGCCGCGTCCGGGGCCATGATGGATTCCGAGATGTTGGGATAGGGCACGGGGACAGGCACGGGACCGGCGGGCGTCAGGCAGACGTCCGGAAAGCCCATGGTCATCCCGTCGCCCATGGTCAGCATGAACATGTGGCGTCCTCCTTTCGTCCGTCAGGCCAGGTGGACTTGGTCCGCATCGATCTTCACGCTTTTTTCGGCCGTCTGCACAATGGTCTCGGCCTGCACCACGTGCGACTCCGTTGCCAGGGAACGTATGGACCCGGCCTGGGTCTCGTCGTGCTCCTTGATCAGGCGCACGCTGCTGCCCAGGCGCGAGACCAGCCGCTCGAAGGCCGTCTCCACCTTGGCCCCGGCCGCGCGCACGCTTTTCGCCAGGAGGGAGAGGAGGCCCGCATCGCAGGCCACCTCGGCCGCGCGCACCGCGATGCGCCCGGCTTCGATCCCGGCCTCGACTCCGCTCAGGACCAGCTCCCCGGCCGCGGCGATGCTCGCGTCGCCTCCGCTTTCGAGCCGCAGCCCGTCCGGGAAGTGGAGCACGGCCCGGCTCGCGCCCGCGCGCTCCAGCACGGAGAGGACGAAGACCCTGCCGTCCGGCAGGCCGGTGAGGAGCACCTCGTCCCCGGCCTCCGGGGCCAGCAGGCAGGAGGCGGCGGGCAGGGCCCGTTCGGGGCCGCGCCCCGCGTCCACGAGCAGTCCGTTTTCGTCCGCGTGCAGCACGCGGCCGGGTTCGAGGAAGGCCTCCTCCTGAACGAGCTTGTGTGCCGGATGTCCCATGATCTCCTCCAACTGCTCTGGGTCAGGCCCAGTCTTCCGACTTGGCCCGTTCCTGGTCGTCGCCCCTGGCCGCGCCTCGGCTGGCGTTGTCCCAGATGGCATCCTTGTCCGCGACCCTGTGCATCAGGGCCCCGGTGAAATCGCTTTTGCCGAAATAGCCGCCCGTGAGGTCGGCGTGGGAAAGGTCCGCGCCGCAGAAGTTCACGTCCGCCGCCTTGGCCCCGCTCAGCCTGGCCCCGGCCATGCGCGCTTGCGCGAAGTTCGCGCCGGAAAGGTCCGCGCCCGAAGCCTCGGCCTCCATGAGCATGGCCTTGCCGAAATTGGCGTCCGCGAGGTTCGCGCCGGTGAGCCGGGCCTTGGCGAAAAGGCACTGCACGGCCCGCGCGCCCGAGAGGTCGGCGCCCGAGAGGTCGGCGCCCATGAAGTTGGACCAGGTCAGGTCCGCGCCCTTGAACGAGGCGCCGGGCAGCTTGGCTCCCCCGGCCTGGACCATGCGGAAGGTCATGTTCGAGAAGTCCTGGCCCGAGAGGTCGGCGTCGCGCAGGAAGGTGCGCTCCAGGTGCGCGCCTGTGAAGACCGCGCCGGTCAGGTCCGCGCCCTTGAGGATGGTCCGTTCGAGGTTCGCGCCCGTGAAGTCCGCGCCCGAGAGGTTCGAGCCCGAAAGGAGGGTGCGCGGCAGCGCCGCCCGGGCAAGCACGGCCCCGGTCATGGCGCAGTGTTCCAGCAGGCAGCGGTCGAGGCGGGCTCCGGAGAGGTCCGCGCCCGAGAGGTCCGAGCCGTTCAGGATCACGCGCGAGAGCCGCGCCCCGGCCAGGCGCGCTCCGGTGAGGCGCATGGCCCGCCAGACCGTCCGGTCCAGCTCCACGTCCGAGAGATCGGCGTTTGCGAAATCGCAGTCCTTGAAGCCCGTGCGGCCGATGATCGCGCCCGCGAGGTTCGCGCCCGCGAACGAGCAGCGTTCGAACCAGCCGCCCGTGAGATCGGCGTGGGACAGGTCGATGCCGGAAAGGTCCGCGTCCTCGATGAACTCGTCGGCCCGGATGGCGGCCAGCACGTCGTCGCGTTTCATCGCAGCATGCCCTCCCGCCGCATGGTCTCCACGTGCGCCTCGATCAGGCTGTGCTTCAGGTTGGCGAACTCCAGGCGCGTCTGGTTGAACACGGCCTGGTAGAAGTCCACGCCGTAGAGGTTGGCCCCGGACAGGTCGGCTTCCAGGAGCCGCGACTTGCGGAGCGACCCGCCGTGCAGATTGAGGCGCGTCAGATTCGCGCCCGAGAGGTCGGACTTGCAGAGGCGCGCGCCCGTGGCCTTGCAACCCGAGAGATTGCAGCCCGCGAGGTTGCAGGCGCTGACCGCAGCGTTTTTCAGGGTGCAGCCGTCGAAGCTCGCGCCCGGCAGCGCGGATTCGCGCAGGCTGGCCCGCGAGAGGTCGCAGCCCGCGAAGGAGGCCTTGGGGAAGGCGCTGCCGCGCAGCAGGCGCAGGTTGGCGCAGTCCGCGTTCGAGACGCGCAGCCCCTCGCCCGTGCAGCCCGAGAAGAGCGTGGAGACGAGCCTGCCGCCTGCGAAGGAGACCTGCGTGAAGGTCGTGCGGTCAAAGGCGCATCGTTCGAACGCGGTCTCCTCGAAGCGGGTTTTCTCCACCGTGCCGCCGCGCAGCATGCAGAGCCGGAAGGAGGCCCCGCTGCACGCGGTCTCCTTGAATTCCGCGCCAGAAAACTGCGCCTTGTCGAAGGAGGCCTTGTGGAGGATCGTTCTGACGAAGCGGCACTTGGAGAGTTCCGCCAGCTCGGCGTCGGCCTCCGAGAGGTCCGCGTCCGTGAAGTCGCTGCCCCTGAGCACGGCCTTGCGCAGGCGCACGCCGCGCAGGCTGGCGCCCGTGAATATGGTCGCGCCGCCTATGGTCTGTTCGAACGTTGCGCCGTCGAGCCTGGCCCTGGTGAAGTTCGTGCCCCGGATGATGGCCCGGGTGAAGTCGATCCCCGCCAGGTCCTGTCCCGTGAAGTCGAGTTTCGAGAGATCCACGCCCGCGAGGCTGCCGCCCGAGGCCTTGATGGCCAGCACCTTGGCCGGGGTCGCGGCGCGTTTGCCGCCTTCCAGGCACTGGGCGGACATCTTTTTCGCGGCCCATTCCGGGATGGGATCGGCGGCCTTGGCCCGGGCCGCCTCCAGGTTGGCCAGGCCGCGCGCCCGGACCTCCCCCAGCCGCGCGGTCACGCTCTCGTACTCGGCCTTGGCCGCATCGATCTTGGCCTCGCGCTCGGGCGTCAGGGCCCCGGTCTTGGCCAGCCCCTGTTTGTTCTTGTCAAAGGCGGCCAGGACCTCGGGATCGGGGCCGATGCGCGTCGGAGGCTGCGGCGCGGCGTCCACCATCGCCGGGTCCTTGCCCTTGGCCGCCAGCGCCTCGCGCGCCTTGGCCATCATCTCCTCGCGCAGGCCTTTGGCCTTGTTCTTCGCCGTGATCTGGTCCTTGGCCCGCTGCCGGGCCGAGGCCACGATGCCCTTCACGTCGATCTTGGGCACGGCGATGGAAAGCCCCTTGGGCGGCGTCTTGCCGTCCGTGGTGGGCATGGTCACGCCCGCCTCCTGGGGCAGGGGCAGGCCGAGGTCCCGCAGGGGGGCCAGCAGCCAGGCCCGGATGTCGAGACCCTTGCGCGCGGCTGCGAAGAGGTTCGGCCCGGCGTTCTCCCGGGGCCAGACATGGGGCCGGAGACCCGGGGCCAGGGCCGCGAAGGGCTTGGCCAGGGCCTTGGCCGCGTCCGCGTCCGGCGCGTCGTCCGGGGAAAGGGGCAGGAGGGCCAGGGGCGCGTCCTTCAGGATCGCGGCCAGCTCGTCCGGCGCCTTGGCCCCGGCCGAGGTGGGGATGACGATGCAGTAGATGTCGCCGGCCTCGGCATAGAGCAGTCGCGCGGCCAAGGGATCGGGGGCGAGCACCACCGGGCGTCCCGCGCCCGCGCCGAGCGCCTGCACGCCCTCGGCCGAGCCGGGGACCACGCGTTCGGCGCAGGGCAGGGCCGGAAACGCTCCCGCGGCCCCTGCCTCGGGCCATGGCCGCGCGGCCAGCCGCGCGCAGCGCGCGCCCGCGAAATGCGGCACGAGCAGTCCGGGGCCGACCACCAGGCGGCCGTTCATCTCCGGGGGCAGGTCTGCCGGGGCGAGCCCCCATTCGGCCGGGTCGCAGTCCCGGGCCTCGGGCAGCCAGCCGATCCAGGCCCGCCGCACGTCCTTGCGCCGGAGCCCCGCGCCGGTGAGCGCGGCCAGGCGCACGGGTTCGCTGAAAAGCCGTTCGCGCGCCTCGAAGAGCAGTCTGAGGGCCGCCTCGGGCCACAGGTTCTCGGGCCTGGGCAGGGGGGCCAGGGTGGCGGGGTCGAAGCCCTTGCTCCGGATCTGCGCGTTGCGCTTCTCGATCTGCGCCGGGGTGAGGCCCTTGTCCATGGCCGCGAGCAGGCCTTCCCTGCCCTCGGCCAGCTTGGCGGCGGACGCGGCCAGTTTGGCCTTGGCCTCGTCCATGCGCACCAGCAGGGCCGAGAGCTGCACCTTCAGCGGGTCGAGCATGCGCACGTCGATCTTGGCGAGGTGGCCGTATTTCTCCTTGAGCACGCGGAGCCGGGCCTGGGCCTCCTCCACCCGGGCCAGGGAGCCCTGCACCTGAACCTGGCGGGCGCTCAGGGCCGTTGCGCCGCCCGCGCCCGGAGGGGCCGAAGGCGGGGCCATGCCGAAGGCGGTGTCCAGGGTCTGGGAGACGTCCTGGGCAATGGTCCGGACCTGCCGCACGGCCGCGTTCACCTTGGCTCCGACAGCGTCCAGGGCCTCCTGGTCGATGTTCGCGCCGCGCGACAAGCGGCGCTGCTGCTCGTCGCGGTAGAATTCCAGGGACTTGGCCTCCTCGTCCTGGTCCTCCACGGCGATGAACAGGCGCGCGATGTCCGCGTGCTCGTCGTCCGCCGTCTCCGTGGCGCAACGGTAGAAGACCGCGCAACGCTCTTCGGCCGGGAAGAGCCAGACCGTCTCCAGCCGCGTGGGCAGCTCCTCGAAACGTCCCTCCTCCGGCTTCCTGGGATCGGGCACGCGGGTGGCGAAGACGCGCACGCGCTTTTTCGGCAGACGGCCTTCCAGCACCGGCAACGTGGGGTGCATGCCCTCCACGCTCACGCTCTCGCCGCCCTGGAAAAAGGCGTTCTGCAGCATCTGCGGCGGCGCGGCCAGGTTGAAGACGCTCATGTCCACGTCGTCGGGCAGTCCGGGCCAGCGCTCGTTGCGCCAGGCGTCGCCGTAGGTGCCCGCCCGTGACAGGCGGCTCGGCGCGGAGAGGGGCGTGGGCAGCAGGGAGGCCGGGGCGGGCGCGTCGCTGGGCAGGCCCACCAGGGCGGCGGGGTCCTCCACGTTGGGCAGGGGGCGCAGGGCCTCGCCCCAGGGCGCGTCCACCGGGCCCGCGCCCTTGCCTGCGGGGTTCTCGGCAAAGCCCGGGCCGCCGAAGGCATGGGCCCAGTCCAGGGGCATCTCGGAAAAGGGTTTGGCCGGGCTCGGCGCAAGGCCCGCGGGTCCGCGCACCCACTGGCGGTCGCCGAAGACCAGGAGCTCGCGGGAGAGCGGCCCCACGCGCACGGCCACACGGCCCGCCGGGGCCGCGCCGCCCTGCGGAAAACACGAGCCCGCGGCCAGGAACTCGCCGCACGGCTTGGGATAGCCCGCGTCGAGCACCGTCCCCTTGGGCAGCCTCTGCCGTGCGCACTGCCACATCTCCTTCTCGGGCAGGAGCGCGTTCGGATCGCGCAGAGGGAAGAAGAGGCTCACTGCGGCCTGCAGATACCACTTCCCGCCCAGTCCGAAGACCGAGAAGAGAAGCCCGTGCTCCACATCCTTCAGGACTTTCATGGTGCTCCCGCGACCTACATCAGGACGATGAGCGTGGACATGGTGACGCTGGTTTCGGTGATGAAGTTGACCTCGGTGACGATGTGGGACATCTCCTCGCGCAGCTCGCTCTTGGCCTCGCCGAGGTGCGACTCCACCTGGGCGATCTTGCTCTCCACGTCCGCGATCTTGGTGTACTCGTTGAGCACCTGCAGCTTCGTGTCCACGATGCGCGTGGCTTCCTGCTGGATCCGGGTATTGACGTCCTCGACGCTCGTCTTCGTGTTGATGACCCGGGTCAGCTCCTCGCTCACCTGGGTCTTGGCCTCGTTGATCTCGGTCTGCGTCACGTAGTTGTCCAGGCACTCCACGATGTCCTGCTGCTTGCTCACGATGGTCTTGATGCTGTCCACGGCGGTCTTGTGCTCGTCCAGGTATTCCTCCAGCATCTCGCCGCCGCTCTTCTCGCCCACGGGGTGCCACTTCTTCTCGTTGCCGATGAGCAGCGAGGTGGCCAGCCCGATGACCGTCTCGTTGGAGAAGATCTCGACCCACTCCATCCAGCCGCCCAGGTAGTTCTCGATGACCAGCCCCACCACGACCTCGCTCATCTCGCCCGGGGCGATGATCTTGTTCTCGGCCGAGGCCTGGATCTGGAGACCGCTGGTGGAGTACCACTTCATGCCGTACTCGCCGTCCTCGTCGATCTTGTCGTCATCCCCGGAGTCCGAGGGGTCGTTGTGCGAGCCGAGGCGCACGTAGGTCCCGGCCGTGGGCGTGTGCAGGAGGATGCGCTGGTTGCCCTCCTGGTCCTCTATGTGGAACTTGTTGCCGCCGCCCGTGGTCATCTTGACCATGCTCTGGCTGGCGTCGTTCACCGGGCTGGGGGTCTCGGCGTTGGGCACGGCCCCGGCGATGACCGGCCGGTCCGGGTCGCCGTCCAGGAACGAGAGCAGGACCTCGGTGTCCTTGTGCAGGGGCGCGTGGAAGCCCATGCCCGGGCCCGCATAGGGCTGCATCATGCGCACCCAGGCCGAGGCCTTGCCGCCGGAACGGCCCGAGAGGTCGAAGGGCAGGATGACCTTGTAGCGGCCCTGGCTGTCCAGTTCGGCGTATTGCCCGGACCCGGCCGCGTCGATCTTGGCCGGGAGCGAGCCGTGGATGCGCGGCTTGTCCGTGAGCCGCGGGGGCCGGAACTGTACCGAGGAGGGGATGCACTCGAAGGTGTTGCGGTAGAAGAGGTTGTCGTCCTCGGCCAGGCCCTTCACGCCCAGGCCGCTCAGCAGGTAGCGCTCCTGGCTGCCCTCGTGGGTCACGCGGGTGGTCAGGTAGCGCTGGTTGAAGTCGCCGCGGTAGTGGCGGTCCAGGTTGAAGACGTAGCCCGGCCGCACCGCGGGCACGGTGGACAGGCCGTGGAAGGTCTGCTCCCGGCACTTCCACTCCTCGGCCCGCACCTGGGCCAGGCGGTTGCCTTCGCCCACGTCCAGGAAGTGTTCGCCGTAGATGTAGATTTCGCCGCGGCCCTTGGCGGCCACCTGGGCCCGGCCCGTGAGGTCCAGACTCGGCTTCTCGTAGTTGTAGTCCTTGAGCAGGAGCTTGCCGGGCATGGGCGTGCGCCGCAGGGAGAAGGACTTGACCACCTCGTCGGCCACGGCCGCGTCCAGGCCTGTGGGCGGGGCGTAGCGGAAGGTTTCGTGCCCGGGCACCGGGGTGTGCGAGATGAGCGTGTCCGAGGCGATCATCTTGGCGCCCTGGTCGTTCTGCTCGAACCAGTAGTACACGCCGTCGCGCTCCAGCCAGCGCGAGACGAAGTCGAAGTGCGACTCGGAATACTGGCAGAGATAGTCCCAGACCGGGTACTGGTCCTTGAGCTTGAACTCGAAGTCCAGGCCCTGGGACAGGCCGCCGTCCTGGAGCACGTCGCCCAGGAACTGGTCCAGCTTCTTGTTCAGGAAGACCTGGTTGTGGTGGGTCAGGGTGAGCCACCAGAGCTTGGGGCGGAGCACCGCGCGGTAGAAGACCCAGGAGTCCACCTGATGCATCTGCTCGAAGGAGGCCAGAATGCCGTGGTAGGGCAGGTTGCCGTTTTTGCTCTTGATGGTCAGCGTGGCCGGGTTCTGGAGGATGGACTCCAGGTCCAGATCGGCCTTGTCCGAGACGAGGAGGATCTCGAAGCTGTAGAGCTGGGACAATCCCTCCTCGCCGTGGAAGCGGACCACCACGAAGGTGTCCTTGGCCACGGCCTGGCTCTGGAACAGGAAGGAATATTCGGAGAGTACGGGCATGGTCTTCTCCTTGCGGCCGACCCGCCGCGGGTCATTGGAGCCGGGGTATGACGACGCTGAACTCGCTGGTCTCCTTGGTCAGGCGCGGCGCGCTCAGGGGGGCGGCGGCCGCGTCGGCATAGTGGAATACGACGCGCAGATAGGTCTCGTGCACGCCGATGACCACCCGGTTGATGAACAGGCCGGGCGGCACAGTGATTTTGGGCGAGGCGTTGCGCCAGACGCCCTCCACGTCCACAACCCAGCGCGCCGGGTTGCGCATGAAGAAGACCCGCTGGGTCCCGGGAGTGCGATCCGTGCCGAAGACGGCCTGGAAGCCTTCCTGGGTCTCGCTGAACCGGTGGGAGAGCAGGGCCGTGGTCCCGGCCACGGGCTTGGGCTGCGGGGCGGGCTCCAGCCGGATGGCGGTGGCCTTGGGCCGGAGGTCGTGCTGGGTCCGGCCGTTGCCGGTCTTGCTCACGTGATAGCTCTGGACCGATTCCTCCAGGCGGACGGCGATGCGGCGGATCTCGCTGGGCTCGCTGCGCCGGGGCAGGGCCGCGGACAGGTCGAAGACCCCGGGCAGGCTGGGGATCTGGGGGCCGGCGGCCAGCATGAAGAAGCCCAGGGCCGCGGCCAGGAAGAGCAGGAGCAGGAGCCAGGGGATGCGGCGCGAGTGCAGCAGGCTCATGGCGCGCCTCCGGGCGAGGGCATGGACGGCGGCGCGCTGGCCTCCACGCCGGGTTCCTCGGCAGGGGTGTCCTCGTCGCCGTCCAGGTCGCGGCTCACCACCGCGCCCAGGCCCGCGTTGCAGTTGGCCACCCGCTGCGGCAGGCGCAGGGCCGGGTACTCGCTGATCCCGAGCACGGGGTCCGCGCCGTTGATCTTGTAGTTCACCTGGATGCGCTCCACGCCGAGGCCTTCCAGGATCGCCTGCTTGTCCGGGAAGTCCTTGGGCGTAAAGACCTCGCGGCCGTCGCGGAAGTCGCGCAGGAAGGCCCGGAAGCCCCAGGGGCCGGGCCAGGTCCTGGTCACCGAAACCTCGCGCAGGTCGATCTTCAGGGTGACGTCGCCGCAGGTGGCCGGAGCCCAGGTGAAGTCCAGGGAGTCCTGGTAGTTGTAGTTGTCGAGCTGCTGCGGCTTGTCCACGCACTGGAGCGTGAGGCTCACCAGGAAGGGCCGGGAGTGGGCCTCGGGATTCACGTTGGTGGGCAGGGCCGTGACCCGCACGGTGTACTTGGGCTGGACCTGCTGGCGGCGCGTGGCGCCCTGGTCGATGAGCTTGAGGAAGGACTCCTCGAAGGGGAAGGGCACGCCGAGCCAGGCGCCGCCGAACCAGCCCTTGGTGTCGCGGCGCAGGAAGGGCTTGGCCGGGCCGGCCACGAAGGAGTTGACCACGCCCTGCTGGCCGAAGAGGGTCTCCCAGAGGTTGGCGGCGGGCACGGCGCGCACCTCGGCCAGGACCTGGGCCTCCCAGAGCTGGTTCAGGCCGCAGGCGGTCTCGTAGGTGGCCAGGGTCACCAGGAAGGTGAGCGGGCCTTCCACCAGGTGCCAGACCGCCTCCTCGGAGGACTTGCCGTCGCTCAACAGCAGGCGCATGTGCTGGAGCTTGGACAGGGCCTCGTCCACAGGCGAAGGCTGGCCTCCGCCGGACACGGCACCAACCTGGCCTGGCTGCTCGGGCACGGGCGCGCCGCCGGTGCCGAAGTGCTTGGAGGTGAAGCGGAAGGCCGCGTCCTCCGAGGCCGTCACCGGCTGGAAGGCCGCCAGCTGCTTCATGTAGTCCTGGAACGAGGTCACCGAGTCCACCACCTGGGAGAGCCGGCTCATGACGTGCTCGTCAAAGGCGCCCACGGCCTTGGCCACGCGCTCCTTGACCTCGCTCTCCACCTTGGAGCCCAGGGTGGCCTGTTTCTGTCCGGCGCGGTAATACCCGAGCATGGCCGAAAAGCGCTCGGGGATGACCGCCCAGGGCGGCGGCGGGGCGATCTTCTCCACGGAATCGAATTCCGTCTTCATGCGCTCCAGGAGGCGGAAGTAGGGGTTGTCCAGGGTGGACATGGAGGCCCCGGCGTTCTGCCAGCCCTCGCGGGTGATGAGCTTCTCCAGGCCCAGGTCGAAGTCCATGGCGAAGAGCTCCCACTCCCCGTAGAAGCGCTCCTGGTACCAGATCCAGAAGGACTCCTCGCGCCGGGCGAAGGCCTCGCGGTTGTCGGCCTGGGTCATGGCCTCGCTGACCTGGGTCAAGAGGGCCGCGATCTTGGCCTTGCCCGCGGCCGTGTAGGCGCCGTCCACCTGGACCTCGGGCCGGGCGTGGCCCAGGCCGGGCCAGAAGTCGTCCAGGGTCAAGTCGGGCAGGTCCGGCTTGGCCGCGGCCCAGTCCGTGAGCCAGTGCAGGTTGGCGCCCTCCACGTCGATGAGCCAGGCTGTCCAGGTCTCCAGTTCGCGGGCCTCGCGCTGGAGGAGCGCGGTGTTCTCCTCCCAGGCCACGTAGGAGTGGTACATCTCCGGGAAGAAGGCGGCCACGTCCGGCAGCTTGCCGCCGAAGGCCAGGGCCAGGGCGTCCACGGGGCCGCCGCCGGTCTCCGGCGCCCTGCCCTTTTCGCGGCCCCGGATGGTGTCGATGCGCCAGACCAGGTATTCCAGGGACTGGGCCATGACCGTGGCGCGGGTGGCGTGGTCCATGTTGGCGAAGCGGCCGTTCATGGTCTTGTCCGTGGGCTGGAGCACGTATTCGCGGAACCAGGCGCAGTACTGGCGCTTGAAGGCGGCCAGGAGCTCGTCGCCCTGGTTCAGGCCCATCTTGGGCCAGAAGCCCTTGTGCAGGGTCTTTTCCATGTCCGCGATCTTGTCGCGCAGAAGCTCCACCTGGATGAGGTCGTTGGTCAGCTCCAGGCCCAGGCGCGGGGCCTTGGGGAAGGCCGCGTGGACCTGGTCCACCGCATCCCTGATCTGGACGTAGGCCAGGGAGGAGAGGCCCACGCCCGCCAGAAGCACCAGGAGCCAGGCCGCCAGGCCCAGGTTGCGGGTGGCCGTGCGCCAGGAGAGGTACTCGTCGATGCGCTTGAACAGGCCGCGTTCCCGCGGCAGAATGGTGGAGAAGATGTCGTGCAGGAACAGGCCGCGGCCCGTGTCCGGCAGTCGCCATTCCTTGTCCTTGAAGGATTCCAGGCCGCCGAGCACGCCAGAGCGGGCCATGCCGGACTGCCGCCCGCTGGACACGAAGAGCCCGCGCAGGAAGGGGGTTTCCTGGTAGGGGTTCTCGTGGAACGCGCCCTCCACGAAGGAAAGGATGAGCGGGAAGAGCCGCTCGAACTCGTCCGGGAACAGGGCGGCCTTGCCGTCGGTTCGGCCCGTGCTGGCGCCCAGGAGCAGGCGCATGTCCTTGAGGCGGCGCGAGATGTGGGCCAGGGCCTCGCCCGTGAACTCCTCGGGCGCGCGCAGCTCGTTGCCGTTGAGCAGGCCCATGGCCTGGCCGCGCTCGGCCTCGGGCAGCAGGTCGCAGAGCGCGGTCATGCCCAGGACCAGGTCCAGCTTGGTGAGCAGGACATAGACCGGGAACTTGGCCCCCAGGATGCGCATGAGCTGGTCCACGCGGCGGCGGATGGAGCGGCCGTACTCGGCCAGACTGTCCGTGTCCCCGGCCAGGAGCCGGTCAGCGGGCAGGGTCACGATGAGGCCCGAGAGCGGTTCGCGGCGGCGGTAGCGGCCCAGGAGCGAGAGGAAGCGCTCCCATTCCTCGCGGTCGGCCTCCTCGTCGATGGGGATGGCATAGCGGCCCGCGGTGTCCAGGATCACCGCTTCCTCGAAGAACCACCAGTCGCAATTGCGCGTGCCCGCGATGCCCTTGGCCGGTCCGGCGTCCGTGAGGATGGAGGTGAGCCGGGCGTGGGACACGGCCGTGGACTTGCCCGAGGCCGTTTCGCCGAAGATCATGAACCAGGGCAGGGTGTAGAGCGGATCGCCCCGGCGCCGCAGTTTGGAGGACTTGAGCAGGCGCACGGCCGCGGTCCAGCGGTCCTGGAGATCCTGGAGCCTGCGGCGCTCGTGGGCCGGGGCCGCCTCCACGGACTTCTGGTCCTGGCTCACCACGCGCTTGACGAATTCGGCCTCGCGACGGCGGTAGTAGAGACGGCGCAGGAACAGGCCCAGGAAGATCAGGGCGAAGAGCGTGGCCACGGCCACGGCGGCGGACCACAGGGGCCAGCCCTCATAGCGCGCCAGCACCATGGCCCCCACCGCCGCGGCGGCGGCCAGGGCCAGGAGCAGGAATATCTTGAGCGCCGTGACGAGGAACCGGGCCATCTGCGTTGTCGTCCTCCAGCGGGGCCTCGGGCCCCGCGTTTGCTTGTCAGGTCAGCGTCTTGAGCCACTCCCGCACGGAGTCCGTCAAGAGCGATGCGTAGGCCGTGTGGATGAGCGCCGCCGCCAGCAGCGGCAGCCCGAACAGGACCAGCAGGCCCAGGGCCGCGCGCCAGCGCGGCGGCCGGAAGGCCTTGGGCTGTTCCGCATAGGTCTCGGGGAACACGGGCCCCCGGCGCTGCCCGTGGCCCGGGCCCGCCAGAAGGCGCTTGAGGCTGTCGCGGGTGATGGCGGCCAGGGTCTCCCGGCCCTTTTCGTCGTAGTAGCGGCCGGTGAAGCCCATGGTCAGGCAAGCCGCATAGACCTCCAGGACCTCGCGCAGGCGGGAGCCGCCGGAGTCTCCGGCCGGCTCGCCGGACAGTTCCTCGGGCAGGGGCAGGGAGGTCCCGGCCCGTTCGCAGAGGGAGGCCAGCCGGACGTAGAACTCCTCACCCGCGTTGGCCGTGCCGAAGCGCTGGCGCTGAAGGGGCTGCCGGAGCCATTCCGCGCGGCCCGGCCAGCCCGAGGCCAGCACGGCCTCGTCCACAAAGGCGCAGACCGCGAACAGGGCGTCCTGGACCTCCTCGGGCCGGGTTTGGCCGGACGCGGCCTCGGCCTCGTCCAGGAGGCGCTCCATGTCGGCCCGGGCCGTGGCGTAGGGGATGTCGCGCATCTGCGGCTCGCGGGCCAGCAGCGCGGCAAAGGCCACGGCGGGGAGGAATCTGTCCACCAGGGCCATGGGCTATCTCCCGATGACGGCCAGCCGGGCGTCCAGGTCTTGGGGGGCTTCGTCCCAGTAGATGGACAGGCTCTGGCTGGAAACCACCTCGTTCCACTGGGGGCTGTCCGTGCCGATGCGGAAATAAAGAGCTCCGGGCATACGCGGCAGGCCCGCCGGGGGCGCCTCGCTGTAGCCCAGGGGGATGCCCGGCACGGCCCGCACCAGGAGCGAGGACATGCCGCCCGTGGCCGAGAGCTTGAGGAGCTTCTGGGCCGAGGCGCGCATGGCCGCGGGGTCGCCCTTGGCCGAGGTGAGCACGAGCCAGTATTCGCCGCCTTCCTGCATGACGTGCTGGGGGATCTCCACGGTCCAGTACGGGTCCTTGAACACGAAGCGGGCGGCCCAGCGCGGCCCGGCCGAGATGGCCTCGATGAGCCGCACGGCCACGTTGCGGGCGGTGCGGAAGCAGAAGCCCAGGTTCGTGTGGTCGTAGTCCGGCAGCACCTGGCCGCCGTCCCAGCCCTCGCCCAGGGCCCCTACCTCCAGGGAAAAGACCGAGAGCTCGGCCACCAGTTCGCGCAGCATTCCGTAAGCCTCCCAGGGCGAGAGGCAGAGCCCGCGCAGGGCGTGGTCCAGGCGCGCGGCGCAGCGCGAGAGCGAGCGCAGGGCCATGAGCAGCACGGTGAGTTCGGCCGCGTCGCCTCCCCGGCCCGAGAGGTTCTTGTAGCCTTCGAGCTGGCGGACCTTGCCGAGCACGCGGTCGCGCAGCTCGCCCATGGTGGCGGCCAGGGCGGGCGCGGCGATGAGCGTCAGGCAGGAGGGCGCGAAGTCCGGGTCCAGGCGCACGCTGTCGCCTTCGCGCACGACGCGGGCCAGGACCACCAGGGCGTAGTCGCCCATGTCCGGGACCTCGTGCTCGAAGACCAGGCGCAGGACCTCCTTCAGGCAACGCACCTGGGCCGTGGGGCCGTCGCCGTAAATGTCCGGGGTGTTCTCCGGCTCCGCGGGCACGGCCCAGCGGGTGTGGGCCGCGGCCATGGCCTCGGCGGTCTCGGCCACGGTGACGTTGGGCTCGCCGGGTTTGACTCCACGCAGGGCCACATAGACCTTGAGGCCCTCACCGGGCGGGATGCGGTCCACGGGAATCTGGCGCGCGGCGCAGACCGCGTTGCCCGGGAACTTGGTCAGCAGGCCGTAGCCGTCGGGAAAGAGCACGGTGAGGCGCGAGAACTCCATGCGTCCGGCGGCCAGCGCGCCCTGGTCCACCTCCATGTCCGCGGCGCCCCAGAACCAGGGCCGCATGGCGGCCTGGAGCGCGCCCAGGGACGAGGCCAGGTGGCGGTCCGTGATCTGGAAGTGCTGGGGCTGGAGGAACAGCCCCTGGTGCCAGTAGATGGGTCCGTCGGCCACTAGTCGCCTCCCATGCGCTGGATCGTGTTGGGCCCGAGGAGCAGATCCATGCTCAGGGTGCCGGGGTTATAGACGTCGGATTTCCAGAACAGCCAACCGGTCTGGTCCACCTTGAGCGGTATCTGCCAGGTGCGCGTGACCAGGCCGGGCTGGAGATCGTAGTAGCCCGCGGCCAGACCTACGAACTGCGCGCCCTCGGCGCGGTCCATGGGCAGCGTGGCCTTGGTTCCCGGGCTCACGAAGCGGCGCTCGAAATGGACCACGGACTTGTCGAAGCGATCGCAGGCCAGCAGGCGGTGGATGCCGCCCTCGTTGGCCGCCAGCTCGTTGAAGGCCGCCGGATCGTTGAGCTGGTAGATGCACAAGAGCACGCTGTGCGAGAAGCCCTCGTAGGTGTTCAGGTCCGCGCTGGCGTCGTAGTTCAGGGTCAGGCCGCCGGGCATGTAGGTCCACTTCACGCTCTGCGGGCTGTCGGCGTTCTGGGGCACCTCGTAGGGTTTGGGCGGCGGGGCGCTCTTGCCCCCGCAGGCCGCCAGGAGCAGGCAGCAGAACAGGGCGCAGGGAAGGGAAAGCAACGCTCTCCCCGCTGGGCGGGTCTTCCTCCCCCTGGCCATGGGCATGCTCCCCCTCCTCACGCTTTTCATCAAAATATCCTACGCCATAGAGACAGTAAAGACGTCCGCCTCATCCGCGTCCGGGAAGGAGCCGAAAACCAGGGCCTCGGGCGCTCCGTTCAGGCGCACGTAGTAGGATTCCGCCACGGTCAGGCCGTTCTTCACGCCCCAGGCCTCGAACTCCCTGCCCCCCAGGGTGATCTTCATGCCCCGCACCGGGTAGTGCAGGGTGGAGGTCTGGGGGATGGTCCCGGCCTGGCCCACGCCGTGGGCGTCCGGGGACGCGCCGCTGGCCCCGAGCATGGCCCCCTGCCAGGGGTCGCGGCCCGGTCCCACCTCCAGCCAGCAGCCCAGGCCGGGCAGGGGGTGGACGTTCAGGCGGTACTCGCCCGGCCCGCCGGGCTTGAAGGCGTTGGCCTTGGCCGCGGCCTTGACCCCCAGGCCCGCGGGCACGGCCTCGGCCGCGCGCAGGGGCGTGGGCAGGGTGGCCACGTCCAGCTTGCCGCCAGAAGCCGAGAGCAGGATGGGGAAGCCGTGGCCGTGGGCGGCCTGGGCCGCCAGGGCCAGGAGCGAAAGCCCCTGGCGCGTGGCTTTGTCCCCGAAGCGGGCGGCCTGGCCCACGATGATCCAGCAGCCGCACCCGCCCTTGGCCAGATCCGGGATGGGGCCGCTCCAGGCCATGTTCGGCAGATCGTCCACCCAGAAGTGGCCGCCGGGCTCCAGGCCGTAGCGCGCGGCCTCCTGGAAGATGAGCTTGGCCAGGCCCTCGTCCTTGTCCAGCATGGTGATCCAGACGCTTTTCTTCATGGCGCTGCTCCTCAGGCGAAGGTCATGGTGAAGCCGCCGTCCTCGCCCACGTCCAGGGCCACGGAGGAGGGCAGCCCCTGGCCGGACATGTGGGCCAGGATCTCCTGGGACATGCGCGGCAGGATGGTGCCGGAGAGGATGTAGTCGATGTTGCGGGCGCCGGTCTCCACCTCGGTGCAGCGGGCCGCGATGGTCTCGGCCACCTTGCCGCTCCAGGTCAGGGCCATCTTGTTGTTGGCCAGAAGCCTGCGCTTGAGGGCCTCCAGCTTGAGCACGGCGATGCGGCCCAGGGCTTCGGGCGAAAGGCTGCCGTAGGGCACCACGGTCATGCGCGCCAGGAGCGCGGGCTTGAAGTGCTCGGAGAGGATGGGCCGCACCGCGGCGAGCAGGGCGTCCAGCTCCAGCTTGGCCCCGTCCTTGGTCATCTCCTGGATCACGTCCGAGGCCAGATTGGAGGTGAGCATGATGATCGTGTTGCGGAAGCTGATCTCCTTGCCCTCGCCGTCGGTGAGCGTGCCCTTGTCGAAGACCTGGTAGAACAGGTTCATGACGTCCAGGTGGGCCTTCTCCACCTCGTCCAGAAGCACCACGCAGTAGGGCCGCTGGCGCACGGCCTCGGTGAGCATGCCGCCCTCGCCGTAGCCCACGTAGCCCGGGGGCGAGCCGATGAGCCGGGAGACTGTGTGTTTTTCCTGGAATTCGCTCATGTTGATGGTCACCACGCTCTTCTCGTCGCCGAAAAGCATGTCGGCCAGGGTCAGGCCGGTCTCGGTCTTGCCCACGCCCGAGGGTCCCACCAGGAAGAACACGCCCACGGGCTGCTCCGGCGCGCGCAGGCCCGCCTTGGATGCCTTGATCGCCTCGCAGACCGCGGCCACGGCGGCGTCCTGGCCCTTGATCCGCTCGGCCAGGCGCTTTTCCAGCTCGGCCACCATGCCGGCCTGCTCCCGGGCCACCTTGCCCAGGGGGATGCCGGTCCAGTCGCTGACCACCTTGGCCACCACGTCCGGCGTGACCTCGATGGACACCAGGCCGTCGCCGAAGCGCGAGGATTCGTAGGCGGCGCGGGCGTCGTCCGCGGCCTTCTTGAGGTCCGCCGGGGGCTCGCCGCCGGTCAGGGCATCGGCCAGGGCCGTGCGCGCGTCCACCAGGGCGTGGGCCATGTCCAGCTCCCTCTTCCAGCCCGCGCGGATTTCCTCGGCCTCCTGGGCCAGGGCCGCGATGCGCTCGCCGAGCTCCGCGATGCGGGCCTCGTCCACGGGCGCGCCGTTGGCCTTGTCGCGCAAAAGCGCCTTCTTTTCCCGCTCCGCGGCCTGCCCGGCGCGCTCCTTGTCCTCCAGTTCGCCGGGCTTGGAGGAGAGGCTCACCTTGACCCGGGCGCAGGCCGTGTCCAGGAGGTCGATGGCCTTGTCCGGCAGGAAGCGGCCGGTGATGTAGCGGTGGGCGTATTCGGCCGCGGCCGCGATGGCGTCGTCGCGGATGACCACCCGGTGCGACTTCTCGTAGGAGTCGCGGATGCCGCGCAGGATGAGGGCCGCGGTGGCGGCGCTGGGCTCGTCCAGCTTGACCAGCTGGAAGCGCCGGGCCAGGGCCGGGTCCTTCTCGAAATACTTCTTGTACTCCTTCCAGGTGGTGGCGGCGCAGGTCTTGATCTCGCCGCGGGCCAGGGCGGGCTTGAGCAGGTTGGCGGCGTCCGAGCCGCCCGCCGAGCCGCCCGCGCCCACCAGGGTGTGGGCCTCGTCGATGAAGAGCACGATGGGCTTTTCCGAGGCCTTGATCTCGTCGAGCACGCCCTTGAGGCGGCGTTCGAACTCGCCCTTCATGCCCGCGCCCGCCTCCAGAAGGCCCATGTCCAGGCCCAGCAGGGTCACGTCCTGGAGGATCTCGGGCACGTCGCCCTCGGTGATGCGCAGGGCCAGGCCCTCGATGACCGCGGTCTTGCCCACCCCGGGCTCGCCCACCAGGATGGGGTTGTTCTTGCGGCGGCGGGCCAGGATGTCCACGATCTGGCGGATCTCCTGGTCGCGGCCGAAGACCGCGTCGATCTTGCCGCTCTTGGCCTTGGCCGTGAAGTCCTCGCAGAACTTGGCGATGAAGCTTTCGCCGCCCTCGCCCGTCACCCGCGCCGGGGCCCCCGCGCCGCCGGCGGCCCCGGCCTCGCCTCCGGCCTCGGAGGAGGCCTTGGTCAGGTCCCAGAAGGTCTTGAGCAGGTCCTCGCGGTTCACCTGGCCCAGGAGGTCGGAATAGCCGCCCTGGGCGTAGAAGCTCGGCTTGCGCAAAAAGGCCAGCAGCGCCGCGCCGGAGCGGATACGCGACAGCCCCAGGTCCACGGAGGCCACCAGCCAGGCCGCCTCCAGAAGTTCCATGAGCAGGGGCGAGAACACCGGCCGCGCCGAGTTTCCGGCCCGGAAGTCCTCCATGGCGTCGTTGAGCGCCTTTTTGACCTGGGCCGGGTCCACGCCGAAGCGGGCCAGGGCCAGGGCCACGTCGCAGGCTTGGTCTTCCAGACAGGAGAGCAGGAAGTGCTCCACCGTGACCTCGTAGTGGGTGCGGTTCACGGTGAGCCCGGCCGCCGCGTGCAGGGCCTGGGTGCAGAAGCCGTTGCATTTTTCGAGAAGGGCCTTCATGTCCACGCCGATCATTGGGCCATACTCCTTTGCAGCTTGCGATCGCTCTGCTGCCGCAGGTCGGTAAACAGGGCGCAGGGATCGTCCAGACCGCCCACGCCGAGCCAGGTGTCGCAGCCGAGCCTGGACCAGGCCCCTGTTCCCAGGCGGCTGACTTCGGCCTCGGCCTGGTCCAGGCGGAAGAGCACGTCGAATTCCAGGGGCTCCGTGCAGTAGAAGCGCACCAGGCGCACGATGGCCGCGTGCCAGCCGCCGCCCGGGATGACCTGGGCGAAGGTGGCGGCCGTGAGCGGTCCCACCTCAATGCGGAACTTGCCCGTGTCGTCCTGGGCCTGGAGCCCGATCCAGGCCGATTCCCCGAGCTGGGCCGAGTCCTCGCCCAGGTGGCAGCGCTGGTCCGGCGGGATGGGCACGGTGCGCGACACGCACTGGATGACCTTGACCGGCGCGCCCGCGCGGTCCGAGAGCAGGCAGCGCAGGCCCGCGGCCGTGCGCGGGAACTGGGTGAGCAGGCCGGAGACGCGCAGGAGCAGGCCGGGCTGGGAAAAAACGCCGCGCACCGCGGGATCGCCCAGGCCCACCAGGCTGTAAAGCCGCTCCAGGGTGGCCGCGTCCTCTTCCTCGCAGGTCTTGAGCCAGAGGCGGTGGCGGGCCCAGGCCAGGAAGAACAGGGAGAAGAAGCCGTCGCCCACCACGTCCAGGAAGTCGCGGCTGGCCGAGCGGTCCTCGGCCTGCTCGTCCAGGAGCTCCTCGGTGTAGAAGGTGGGCAGGGGCGAGGAGGGGCCGTAGAGGCCCAGGAAGGTGGCCGTGAGCTGGAAGCGGTCCGGGTCGCCCTCCTTGCGCGGAGGCAGGTCCGCCACCTCGGTGAGGTCCGTGGGCGGGAAGCCCAGGGAGAGCAGGGCGCGCACCCGCAGGCGCTCGCGCAGGAAACGCTCGGACTCGTCCGCGCCCTTGCCCGCGCCGGCCTGGCGCAGCAGACGCACCGCCTGCACAAAGGAGAAGGCGCGCGGATTGGCGCGCAGCTGCTCCATGAGCGCGGGCGCGGCCGGTTTGTCCGGCGGCGTCACAGCAGGGGCCTGTCGCCCAGCCGTTCGGGCCATGCGAAGCGCTCCTTGCGCGTGGTGTCCTCGGCGGTGAGCCGGGTGTACGAGTTGATGGCCGCGTAGTTGCCCAGAAACACGTCCAGCACCGAGCCGAACAGGAACATGTCGCCCTCGCCCGCGAATCCCTGGCGGTCCAGATCCAGCTTGATCTCCTGGCCGCGGGCGATGCGGCCGCGCACGAAACGCTCCGCGGCCCGCACCTGGAGGCCGGCGATGGCCTCCACCCGGCGGGTGTTGGCCAGGACCGCGGCCCGGTCGCGGGTTTCGGTGAAGATGTAGAGCTTGAGCATGGAGCGCAGGTTCTCGGCCGTGGCCACGGAGAGGTAGTTCAGGAACATGTGCGAGAGCAGGCGCCAGAGCAGGTTGTTGCCGAGCGGCGGCTGCACCGGCGCGGTGGGCGGCCGGATGCTTGTGAACTCGGCCAGCTCCGGCGAGGTTTCCGTGGGCATGCGCACGTCGCCCGCGCGCAGGGTCTCGGGCAGGGAGCCGTTGGTGCACAGGAGGTCGATGGAAAGGGTTTCCTGCCGGGCCTGGCCCGTGGCCCCGGGGTAGGCCACGGCCAGGTAGAGCTCGGCCCGGCCGTCCAGAGTGGAGAGACGGTGGCTCAGGGAATAGACCGGCGTGGCCTCCACCTGGGGGTTGAACATTTCGAAGGGCAGGTACTGGCGCTCCTCCACCGTGCCCTGGGCGAAGCCCGTGACCTTCTTCACGGTGAAGACCTGGTAGTGGCGCGGATTCTGGCCCGAGGGCCGCACCGCGTATTCCGGCTTCTTGTGGTCCAGGAGGATGGGGTCGGCGTGGTGCGGGAAGAGGTTGAGCGCCGGGGAGACGAAGAGCTGGAAGTGCTCCTCGCGCAGGGGCGGCATCTCCTGGGGCAGCTTCTCGAACAGGAATTCCACGGAGAAGGCCCCGCCCTGGCCGCGAGTGCGCCACTGGTCAAGGCCGGCGAGATCGAAGAAGAGGAATTTCTCCGGCAGGATGAAATATTCCTGGAGCACCCGGTAGCCGGGGAAGGAGCGGACCGGGAAGGGGATCAGGGCCTCGTCCTCGTCAAAGCCCACGGGCCGCACGGCCGAAGGCTTGAGGCTCAAGGGGGCGCCGCCGCTGCCCGGAACCAGGCGGACCTCCCGGAGGCGGCTGCGCAGGAGCCAGTAGCGCCGGGAGGATTCGGCGTAGTCGCCGGCCAGGTGGAAGCGCAGGCTCTTGGCCTTGAAGGCCGAGATGTCCATGTTGGAGAGCTGGAGCGAGAGCGTCAGGCGGCCGCGGTCGCTGCCCTGCTGCTCGTAGGATGCCCCGCTCACGGCCAGGGGGTGCAGCTCCACCGGGTAGCTGGTGGTGAAGGTGCAGCGCGTGCCCTCGGTCTCCACCGAGCCGATGGCCGTGCCCGCCGGGACCGTGACCGTCTCCATGAGGCTGCGCTTGGGCTTGAAGCGGATCAATGTCGCCGAGGGGATGGGTCGCAAATAGTGCGGAAAGATGAGCTGGATGAGGCCGTGGACGATCTCGGGAAAGTCGTCGTCGAGCTTTTCGTAGATGAGCCCGGAGAGGAAGGCCGTGCCCTCCAGGATGCGCTCCACGTCCGGGTCCGCGGACTGGCCCGAGAGCAACGGGGCCAGCGCCGGGTGGGCCTTGGCGAAATCCGCGGCCAGGTCCCGCAGGTGCGACAGCTCCCGTTGGTAGTACTTCTCGATCACGCGGCGGCCCTCCGGCTATTCCAGGACGCTGATGCGGCCGTCGGGGTTGAGCACGGTCTCGAAGACCACCGGGGCCTGGCGCCCCTCCACGGCGATGCTGGCCGTGAGCTTGAAGGCGATGCTGAAGGCCCTGTCCGGCCGGGCGTCGAAGGAAACCTGGATGTTGGCCAGCCGGGGCTCATATTTGCGGATGACGCGGGTGATGGCCTCCTCGATTTCGGGCACGGAGTCCGTGCCGAAGGAACTGGCCAGGGCCGTGAAGTCCGGCACGCCCAGGTCCGGCGCGATGGGCGCGCTGTCCTGGCGGGTGTTCAGGATCTTGCCCAGGTGGTCGAGCACCGAGCGCACCGCGCCCTTGGGGTCGGATTCGCCGCGCCAGTTGGGGTCCTGCTCGATGGCCCGCAACCGCTCCAGGAGCCTCCGTTCGCGCATGATTCTCGTTCCGATTGCCGGGAAAAAAGCGCGGCGCGCCGGAAAAGGGCGCGCCGCGCTCCAGGTTGCTACTTCGGCACGCCCTGCCAGTCGTCGGTGAACTCGATGTTGCCGTCGCTGTAGGTCCAGGTGATCTTGGAATAGGTGAAGGAGACGTCCTCCATGTCGTGGTACGGCTTGTTGTCCGGCAGGAAGGTCAGCGGGGTGTGTTCCCGCATGCTGACCACGATGGCGTTCTCCAGCTTCACGGAGTAGTACTTGGACTCGGCCCCGTCGGGCTTGATCTCGAAGTAGTCCAGCTCCACGGTGCACTGCTCGCCGGTGCAGCAGGCCTTGAACAGCTTGGGGCTGGCTTTGTCCTTGCGTTTGATCACCTTGAAGGGGTGGTGGATGCGCTGACCCGTGGGCAGGCCGGTGTGGGTGTCCTTGGGGATCTCCACGGTGTGGTCGGAGCCGTACACCTCGATCTTGTCCTTCTTGTCCCCGCCCTGGGTGCTGCCGCCCTTGATGTCGCCCTGTTTCTTGCCGTTCACGGACATGTACGCGATGAGTGCCATGCTCGTTCTCCTTGTTGCTGACCTGAAGGGTAGGGGGTTTTATTCCTTGTCCAGCTTGCCGACCAGGGAAAGGGTGAAGCTCGCGCCCATGTACTTGAAGTGCGGGCGCGCCATGAGCGTCACCGAATACCAGCCCGGGTCCCCGGCCACGTCGTTCACCGCGATCTTGGCCAGCCGCAAGGGCCGCTTGCTGCGGGTGATGGGGTCGGGGTTGTCCATCTCGGTGACGTACTGGCTGATCCACTTGTTCAGCTCGGTCTCCAGGTCGGCGCGTTCCTTCCAGGTGCCGATGTTCTCGCGCTGGATGACCTTGATGTAGTGGGCCAGCCTGTTCATGATCATCATGTACGGGAGCTGCGTGGAGAGCCGGAAGTTCAGCTCGGCCTCCTTGCCCTCCGGGGTGTTGGGGAAGACCTTGCCCTTCTGGGCCGAGTTGGCCGAGAAGAAGGCCGCGTTGTCCGAGCCCTTGCGCATGGTGAGCGCGATGAAGCCCTCCTCGGCCAGCTCGTATTCGCGGCGTTCCGAGATGAGCACCTGGGTCGGGATCTTGGTCTGGGTCTGGCCCATGGCCTCGAACTGGTAGAGGGGCAGGTTCTCCACCGCGCCGCCGCCCTGGGGGCCGATGATGTTGGCGCACCAGCGATACTTGGCGAAACTGTCCGTGAGCCGGGAGGCGAAGGCGAAGGCCGTGTTGCCCCAGCAGAAGTCGTCGTTGTCCTGGGCCTCTTCCTGGAAGCTGAAGCTCTTGGCCGGCACGGTGCCGGAGCCGTAGGGCAGGCGGAGCAGGAACTTGGGCAGGGTCAGGCCCACGTAGCGGGCGTCCTCGGATTCGCGGAACGAGCGCCACTTGGTGTACTGCGGCATCTCGAAGATGGAGTGCAGATCCTTCAGATTGGGCAGCTGCTCCCTCCCCCTCCGCCAATCCCAGTCAGATCAATGCGTTAGGTGGCAAGTTTCGTTAGGTGAGACAACCTAGTGAGACATTGCCATGCGCAGTCCTGCCTACATCACACTGTCCCGGCACAATGTTTATTACTTCCGGTATCCGTTGCCCAAAGCCATTCAATCCGCAGGCGTGGCGAGGGAAATCAAGATATCCCTCCATACACGGGATTCCCGGAGAGCCTTGCAGACCTCCCGGCTCCTCGCGTATGTGGGCGATATTATGGCAAACAAAGCTATCCAAGGCGGAATGACCTACGCCGAAATTCGGGCCATCTTGCGGGAGCACTTCACGGCCTTCTTGAACAATCAGCGAAATCAGATTGAAAGCACCGGGCAACTGTCCTGCCAGAGCGTACACGCCCTTCGCAACAGCATGGACCTGGGGCTGAGAGGTATGGGCACCTCGGATGATGAGAACGCGATTGCGAACAAGTTCATCGCTCAGCACCAATTGCCGATCAAAGAGGGGACGGCCCAATACGACACGTTCAAGGCCGAATTCGACAAGGCGTTTAGGGCTTACTGTGCGAAGGCTGTTGAACTGAACGCGGAGTTCGACACGTACTCTTTCGAGACGATTGAGGTGCAGCCCGTGGAAACAGGCACCTCGGCACAAACCGGTATTTCCGTTGGTGCGTTGATTGATCGGTACGTGCAAGAACGAAACACGGGCAAGAATTGGACCGCCAAGACAGAGCGAGAGTACAGGGCAATGTTTGCATTCCTGGCCGAAATTCTTGTTCAGGACCGGGATTGCCGTACGCTGACCGTAGCGGATGGGCGGAAAGTCAAAGAGGCGTTGACTCAGCGTAAGAGGACAAACACGCGCAGGGGGTTCACGCCGAGGCGAGCCAAAAAACCGGATGCTGTTTCAACGAGCGCCGACACGCTGCACGTCAAAACGGTCAATAAGCATATCATGGCGTATAGCGGCCTGTTTCGGTGGGCAAAGATGAACGGCTACTTGCCGACCAATATCTTCGAAGGGCTTGCGATCAAGTACAAGAAAAAGGAAGCCCGTACCGCCTTTTCTAAGGATCAGATCAGCCGAATGGTTCAAGAGCTTCACGATAATACCGGCGGGCTCGTACGGAAGGACTCTCAGAAATGGGGGACACTGCTCGGAATATTTACGGGCGCACGGCTCAATGAAATTGCCCAACTCACGCCGGGAGACGTTCGGCAGATCGACGGCATCTGGTGCCTGGATATCAATGAACACGATGCCGGTAAGCACCTCAAGACAGAGGCAGCAAGGCGCATTGTCCCCGTACACCCAAGGCTCATTGGATTTGGTTTCCTGGAGTTCGTCCAGGCTGTACGGGAGGCCGGACACGACAAATTGTTTCACGAACTGACGTATGACAAGAATAATGGGTATGGGCGGAATCTCGGCAGGTGGTTCAATGAGACGTTTCTGGTTCGCCTTGGTATGAAGGACAAGCAATTAGTTTTTCACAGTCTCAGGCATACGATGGTTACAGAACTTCTACAGGCTGGTGTATCAGACGGTATCACAAAGGCCATTGTTGGACACGCTCAAACTGGTGTGACAATGGAAGTATACTTCACGGATGGGTATAAGCCGGAACAGCTAGTTCAAGCTATTCGCCTCGTGCATAGATAGGATCACGACTATTACCGTATGGAGTTCATGTACGAGATTGGATAGGTGATAGACGTATACTGATAAGCTCGTATGTGTTGGCTTGAATGTAGATTGTGTTCTGGTAAGCTAATGCATGTTAGTTGAACATGGCTTGTTTTGATAGTTAGATGATATTTTTTGTCGTGAGTACATGTTTATACTATATGCCATACGGTAATGTCGTACCAGTTATCAGTACATTAACCATGTGCTGTTTATGGTATACGACTCTTCTGTTCTTAGCATTTTACTGGCCTTTATATTGGTATTCCTGGTCTTGTCTTAGTATTTGTCTTGATATTTATCTTGATTCTTCTCTTTGCCTTTCTCTTGGTCTTCCCTGGCTTGGCTCGTCCTGTCTGGTCCTGGTTGGTCTGGGCTAGCCCTGGTTCTGTTCCTAGTTCGTGTTCCTGTGGTCCTGGTCCCCGTGTGCTGTTGTACTGTCCTGCCTGTACTGGCTGGGTTGGGCCGGGCCTGCCTGCCTCGGCAGGGCCGGGTTTTTTGTAACCGATACAAGGCTACGGTATTCCTAAGTTACGTGACACCCAGGGAACCGTTGCGGCTCTAAGTTCCCTGGTCGTGCCCGGCCAGTCCTGCCCCGCCTCGGCAAGGCAACAGATACCAGCCCCGCCACGTCCACCCATGCCCACACCCAGCGCCCCGCCAGGAGCCCGGAACAGGCCCGCTACTGCATCGGACAGACCCGGCCTTGTCCGTGTCGCTCCGTGACAGGAAATGGCAGCACAGGCCCCGCCCCGGTCGGCACGGCTCCGGCGGAAGATGCCCGCCCATGCTTCCCGCCAGAGTAGGCAAGAGCCCGGTTAGGATAGATAACAGATACCCGGCAGGCTGCGCCCAACCCAAGGCAGCCCAAACCAGCGCCACCCGGGCACGGGCCTGCCGGAACAGGCCAGGATGCAGCCAAGGCCCGATTCTGGTTGAAATAGCAGCGCTATGTTGGCCTTACCGTACCCAGCCATCCCCCCCGGGGGACCACTCACGGCGGGAAGGTCGATTCGCCCGGACGGAATTTTATATCATTTTTTGAGACGGCGGCGGTACGACAAGGCAGTACGCGCTTGGCGTGATGGGAGCATCACGCTTGCCCGGATCGTGCCGCCCGTACGAGGGGAGCAACCCAAGCTCGCGCTAGCCAGGCAGTGTTATGTTAATTTTCAGAGCATATTGATCTGAACCTATACGCGAAATAAATCGTAGTGACGTTTATTACTGTCCATAACAACTTACTTCCGAAGTGAATAGGAATAATTGGATTGTATAAAATTAATAAAAGAACAATCATAAAATATGGCCAGCGATTTGTCTGCCGTATCGGGCGAATTGCTTGGAAGAAATAAAATAAACAAATAAAGACAACAACACGTATCGTTATATATGATTCGTATGGCAGCGGTAATATGGTAATGATAAACAGTATAATGAGAATTGTGTGAGATTTTTCAAGCGTTGTACGTTGCGACCATGATAACTTCATGGACATAATACGTCTGAAATCCAATACAAAATTTGATAATGTTTTATTGGCGGATACTTCCTCATTCTCTTGGTGTTTGCGGCCTGATAAGTGACCTCGCCCCCCTTGATCACGTCTTAAGCGGGCTAGCGCAGCCTTTGCTATTCGAACCAAAAGAATTAGGACCAGAGCGCCGAGTATTGTGGTCACGTCCATGAGGACAGCCACGAGTCCGGCCCCCATAGCGTGGATGCCCATGAAGCTCAGGCGGCGCTCGGCGGCGACACGCTCCAGGATCGTTCCGCGCAGGGCCTCGGCCTCACCGAGCGACTCGCAGTCGTTGAATTTGTGCCAGTACTGGATAGGCACCCCGTCCCTGAGCTTCGTGATGTGCACCGCGAGCACGAAGTTCGGGTCGGAGTCATACGTGAGCTTTCGATTGACATACTCGTACAGCTTGACGGCGTTGTTGTTCACCGTGAAGCTGTCCTTGAGGGTCTGCTTTACCGTCTGCTCGTGCGATTCAAAGTCGGCTATCTCGCGGGCCTGTCGCGGAGAGATGTAGAACGGGTCGTACGTACTCTTGTTGAGGTCCTGCACGTACTTGCTGAACTCGTCACTCGGGGCCGGGAGGCCGGGATTGCCGACCTTGGTGTCGAGGTTCATTCCCAGGACTATTCCAAACAACACAACCCCAATAATCACAACAGACCACACCCGGCGCATACAGTCTCCATATACCTACATTTTGTGTTGAGTGTGCCCCATTCTGGTTGGAATATCAATATGCTGAATATGGTTTCGTTATTCTTTGGTGAGAGTTCTCGCGGCACAATGAGATACTGATGCGATTATCGGGAGATATTATCCGCCTAATCTCCCCGTGACGCGTCTGCATAGCCCAGGATCGATTTTCGAGATCATCAGGCCACCCAGGGCCACACGCCTTCCCTTGCGACGATTCAGGGCGATTCTCGATGTCTTGCCACCCCATAGGGCAACATGGGGCACCTCCCGTCTGGACATTGGGAGCGCCTGGAGGTAGCTTAGGTGAGACATTGAGGTGAGACATTTCCTTAACCACTCGCCAGCGAAAGCAAGTCATTTCAGCGTATTGATCGAATGGCGGAGAATCCCAGGAATCGATGCCGAAGAACTCCTTGCCCGCCGCGGCCACGAACGGGGCGTGGCCCATGGCCGCCACCGAGGCCACGTACTGGAGCAGGGAGATGTCCTGCGGGCCGGGGCCGAAGTCGTAGTTGGCGATCATGGCCCCGATGGGCTGGCCGCCGAACTGGCCGTACTCCGCGGTATAGACTTGCTTGTAGAGGCCGGACTTGACCACCTCGGGGGCGTCCTCGAAGTCGGCCAGCAGGTCCTCCTTGGACACGTTCATGAACTCGACCTTGATGTTCTGGCGGAAGTCCGTGCGGTCCACCAGGAACTTGAGCGAGCGCCAGCTGGACTCCAGCTTCTGGAAGGGCTCGGCGTGCATGATGGCGTTGACCTGGGCCGAGAGCTTCTGATCGATCTCGGCCAGCATGTCGTCCACCATGGCCCCGGAGACCTTGGCCTCGGCGCCGGTCTGGACCAGCTGCTTGAGGAAGGCCTGGAGCCCGGCCTTGGTGGCGGAGAAGCCCTCGTCCGTGGGTTTCAGCTTGGAGGCCTCCACGATCTGGTCGAGGAGGCTCGAGGACTCTCCGGTCTGCGCGGCCTGCTGCGCGGAATCCTGAACTTGTTCGTCAGCCATCTTGTTCCTCCTAGCCTTCGATTCCCAGTTCCTTGAGCAGCTTCTCGCGCGCCCCCGGATCCTTGATGAGCTCCTGCACCTTCTTGCGGAACTCCGGCACGTTGGCCAGCGGCCCCTTGAGGGCCTTGAGGGCCTCGCGCAGCTCCATGAGCTTGGCCAGCTCGGGCACGCTGCGTACGATGGCGTCGGGGTCGAAGTCCGCAAGCGACTCGAACTTCAGGCTCACGGCCATCTGTTCGTCGGCCTTGCCCGAGAGCTTGTTGGGCACGTTGAGCTTGAGCTCCAGGCCCTGGCCCTTGAGCACGTCGTTGAAGTTGTCCTTGTCGATGGACACGGGGTCGCGGTCCTCGACCATGCGGTCGTCGGCCCGCTGGGTGAAGTCGCCGAGCACCATGAGCTTGAGGGGCAGCTCCACCTCTTCCTTGGCGTCGCCCGTGGCCGGCCTGTAAACGATGTTGACCCGTTCCTTGGGGGCAACCGAACCTTCCTGCGGCATCGTGGTCCTCCTTGGATCCAGATGATTATTCCCAGTCGTCCTGCCTCTCTATCCGGCCAGGTGCAGGGCCGCCGCGGGCCGGATGCGCGCCACGCGCGCGGCCAGGGTCCTGGCCCGGCTCTGTCCGTCCTCGCCGCCCATGCCGGCAAAGGCCCCGCGGGCCGCCAGCAAGGCGTCCACGGCCAGGTCGGGGTCCCAGTCCTCCAGTCCCCGGCGGTCCACCTCGGCCACCACGGCCTCGGCCAGGGACGCGGCCACGGGCCAGCGTCCGGCCCGGCCCAGCAGCGACATCTGGGCCATGGTCAGGCGCAACCGCGAAGGCCCGTCCTGGGCCTGGCGCGCGGCCTGGCCCAGCACGTCCAGGGCCCCGAGTTCGTCCTTCCTGGCGAAACGTTGCTCCGCGTCCTGCACGGCCTGGCTCGTGGCGTCGTCCTGGGCCGCCGCGGCCTTGCCCCGGCCCGCGTCCTGGCCGCTGGAGAGCGTGGCCAGCCAGGCCTGGGTCTCGGCGTCGGCAAAGGGCGCGCCGTCGGCAAAGGCCAGTTGTTCCACGCCCGGCAGCCGGGCCAGGAACAGGCGCACCTCGGCCTGCACCGCGGCCAGGGCCGGGGCGTACTCCGGTCCCAGGCCCTCCAGGGCCTTGGCCGCCACCCGGTGCGGGTCGAGCCAGAACAGCGAGGCCGTGACCTGCTCCTCGGCGGCGCGGGCCGCCTCGCTGAACTTGCCCTCGGAAAGCAGGACCTGGAGGGTCTGCTTCACCGAGGGTTCGGGCGCGGGGATCATGGTCCTGCAGCCCTCGGCCGGGGGCAGGGCCTTGATCTTGATCCAGGAGGCCAGGCGGTTGGCGCGCCAGATCCAGGGGTCGGTCGGGGTCTCGGCCACGGCCAGGGCCGCGAAATTGAGGGCCGCGCTGCGCAGGAGCTCGCGGGCCGCGCCCACGTCCTGGGGCTGGGCCTGGGCGGGCTGGGCCTGGGGCGCGGCAGCGGAGGTGGTCTGAGGGGCCGGGGCGTCCTGGGGGGCGGCCTGGGCCTGGGGCTCGGCCGGGGCCAGCCGCTCCAGGGCCTCCAGGAAGTTCCGCAGGGGCGGGAAATCCGGCATGAGTTCGCCCAGCCGCTTGTCCAGGGCCTCGGCCCCGGCGATGAGGTCGCGGGAGAGCTCAGGCGTAACCGCCGTGTCGCCGGGCAGAGCCCTGAGCCAGGCCAGGCTGCGCTCCTGCCACCAGGTGAAGGCGGCCTGACGGCCGCGCATGCGTTTCTTGGCCGGGAAGCAGTCTTCCCAGAAGACGGCGCAGAGGTCGTCCAGGAGGTGCGTGCCCAGGGCTAGGCCTTCCAGGCCCCGGGTCTGGGTCAGGCCCACGGCCAGGTAGGCCGCGGCGGTGAGGTCCTTGGCCTTGGTCGAGAGCACCTGCGAGGCCAGATCCACGATGCGGGGCCAGTCGGCCACCCCCCCAGCGCTCACCGAGGAAAGTTTTTCGATTTCGGCCTGGAGTTGCTCGAACTCGGGCTCGTAGCGCGGGTCCTGCCCTGCAGGGGCGGTCCCGGGAATGGGAGTCCGTCCGAGTTCCTTTATCTCCATGGGGTCTCCCGCCAGGGAAGCTGGGCGCGGCTGCGCCTGCGCGGCCGACGGATGCCTGCCGCGTGATATTGATCATACAGTACATAGCATTTGCGCAGGAGTAAACGGCAAAAACAGGTTGTCGCGGGAGCTTGTCATCTCTTCATCCCGGGACTCCGGGGCAGGATCCGGGCAGGGGCGGGCCGGGCCGGGGTTTGCGGGCGGGCGTTCCCCCTGGCGCAAAGAACCGCCAGGGGCTTGTTTCCGCAGGCGAAAAGCGGGGAAGGGCTCAGATCCGGCCCAGGAGCCGGAGCATGCCGTGCAGGGCGGTGATGGGGTGGGGCGGGCAGCCCGGGATGAAAAGGTCCACGGGCAGATGGCCGCCCGTGCCGGTCTGGCCGGGCTGGAGCTCCCGGAACAGGCCGCCGGAGATGGCGCAGGCCCCGGCCGCGATGCACAGCCGGGGCTCGGGCAGGGCGCGCCAGGTCTCGAGCAGGCCCTGGCGCATGTTCTCGGGCACGGGGCCGGTGACGTAGAGGCCGTCGGCGTGGCGCGGCGAGGCCACGAAGTCGATGCCGAAGCGGCCCAGGTCGAAGACCACGGTGGTCAGCACGTTCACGTCGGCCTCGCAGGCGTTGCAGCCGCCCGCGCTCACCTGGCGGAGCTTGAGGGAGCGGCCGAACAGCTTCCGGCTGCGGGCGTCCAGGGCCTCGGCTAGGCGCATGGCCCCGTTTTCCAGGAGCAGGTCCTCGCGCCTGCGCGCGGCCAGGGCGTAGTCCCGGGTGAAGGCCAGGGCCCCGGCCGGGCAGGCCTCGGCGCAACGGCCGCAGAAGGTGCAGCGGCCCAGGTCCAGGCGCAGGGGGGTCAGGCTCAGGGCCCCGGTGGGGCAGACCTCCAGACAGGCTGCGCAGCCCTGGACGCAACGTTCCGCATGGAGTTCGGGCCGCCCCCGGAAGCGCGCGGGCAGCACCGGCGGCTTGGCCGGAAAGCCCACGGTCCGTTGCTTCTGGAGGATGCGCTGGCGGATGGCGGCGAACATGGGCGGCTCCTAGAGGTCGAACCCGCAGTAGGATAGGTTGAAGCTCTTGTTGCAGAGCGGGAAGTCCGAAATCTGCTGGTTGCGCAAGGCCAGGGCCAGGCCGGACCAGTTGTGGAACGAGGGGTCCGTGACCTTGTAGCGCACCAGGCGGCCGTCCGGGCCGGTGAGGGCCGCGTGGCAGACCTCGCCGCGCCAGGCCTCCGCCAGGGAAACGCACAGGGAGTCCGGGGCCAGGGCGGGCAGGGGGCCGGCGCGGAGGGGGCCCTGTTCGGCCTCCAGCAGATCCAGGGCCTGACGGATGAAGGCCACGGAATTCTGGATCTCCAGCCAGCGCACCCGGGCGCGGGCGTACACGTCGCCGGTCTCGTGCAGGGCCATGGGCACGGCCAGGCGGTCGTAGGGGGCCTGGGCGAAATGCGCGCGGTCGTCCAGGGCCAGGCCGCAGGCCCGGGCCGCCGGCCCCACCAGTCCCAGGTCGCGGGCGGCCTGGGCGCTCACCGTGCCCGTGCCTTCGAAGCGGGCCAGTACGGAGGGCGCGGCGAAGAGCAGCTCCACGGCCCCCCGGGTGTCGGTGAAGATGGCCTCCAGGCGCTGCCGGGCCTCGGCCAGGAGCGCGGCGTCGGCCTCGAAGCGCACCCCGCCCGGCAGGAGCAGGCCCCGGCCGAAGCGGCTGCCGCAGAACAGGGCCGAGAGGTTGAGCCAGTCGCCGCGCAGGCGGCCGCAGAAGGACATGGTGGGCAGGAAGCCCACGTCCCCGGCCAGGGCGCCCAGGTCGCCGGTGTGGTTGGCCAGCCGCTCCAGCTCCAGGAGCACGGCGCGCAGGATCAGGGCCCGCGGCGGCGGCGTGATGCCGGCCAGGCCCTCCAGGACCGCGCAATAGGCCCAGCCGTGGCCGATGGTGGTGTCCCCGGCCAGGGTCTCGGCCAGGTGCAGGCCCTGGGCCAGGGGCCCGGCCTGGAGCGCGGCCTCCACGCCCCGGTGCTGGTAGCCCAGGGATATTTCCAGGTGAAGCACGGTCTCGCCCCGGCACTGGAAGCGGAAATGTCCGGGCTCGATGACTCCGGCGTGCACCGGCCCCACGGCCACCTCGTGCACGGCCTCGCCCTCCACGCGGAAGAACTCCATCTCGCCCACGCGCGGGGTCTGGCGGGTGAACTCCGGGCCCTTGCCGAAGTCGCGCAGCGGACGCACGAAGCGCACGGGCTTGAGCCAGGGATGGCCCTGGGGCGTGACCCCGAACTGCTCGGCGATCTCGCGCTCGAAGAGGTGGGCCTGGGGGCAGGCGGGCGTCACCGAGGGGAAGACCCCTTCCCGGACCTCCGCGCTGGAGGCCTTGAGCAGGCCCCGGCCGTCTTCGGCCACCACGGCGAAAAGGCGCAGGGCGTCTCCGGCCGCGTGCCCGAAGAGCGAGGCCAGGCGGCAGCCCGCCTGGGTCTCGTGGGCCAGCCAGAGGGCGAAGGTCTCGGGTGCCAGGAGCGGCACCGCGGCCAGGGGCGCGGCCTTGCCCGGGGTCAGTTCCGTGTGCAGGTGTCGCATGCCTAGCCTCCCAGCACCACGGCGGCCTGCTCCAGCAGATGGCGCAGGGCTTCCGGGACGAACAGGCCCAGGCCCAGGGCCGCCAGGCCCAGGACCAGGGGCGGGACCAGGGAGAGCGCGGGCTCGGGCTTCAGGCGGCGCTGGGCGTCCGGGGGCACGTTGCCCTGGGCCATGCGCAGCACGGACACCGACATGCCGATGAAGATCATGGCCAGGAAGACCAGGGCCGCGGCGGCCACGCCGTAGCGGCCGGCGGCGAAGGCCTGGCGCAGAATGGTGAATTCGCTGACGAACGCGCCGAAGGGCGGGGTGCCGGTGATGGCCAAAAAGCCCATGAGCCAGAGCCAGCCCGTGGCGGGCAGGGCGCGGGTCAGGCCGCGCACGTCGTAGGTGGACTTGGAGTGGTACACGGTCAGGATGTTGCCCGAGAGCAGGAAGAGCATGGACTTGGCCAGGGAATGGTTCACGGCGTGGAGCATGGAGCCGAAGACCGCGCCGCCGCCCAGACCCAGGCCCAGCACGAGCAGGCCCATGTGCTCCACGCTGGAGTAGGCCAGCATGCGCTTGTAGTCGCCCTGGCCCACGATGAACACCGCGGCCAGGCCCATGGAGAAAAGCCCGAAGGCCAGGAACAGCTCCTGGCAGAAGGGGGCCAGGTCCGCGGCCAGGGCCACCTGATAGACCCGCAGGATGCCCAGGAAGGCGCAGTTGAGCAGGATGCCGGAGAAGAGCGCCGAGCCCATGGACGGGGCCTCGGAGTGGGCGTCGGGTAGCCATGTGTGCATGGGGGCCAGGCCCATCTTGGTGCCGTAGCCCACCAGGGTGAAGACGAAGGCCGCCTTGAGCCAGGGCTGGCGCATGGCCGGGGCGCTCCGGATCAGGTCGGGAAGGAGCATGCTTTCCGCACCGCCGGGCTGGGCCGCGGAGAGCAGGATGTTGCCGATGAGCGCCAGGGCGATGCCCACGGAGCAGACCATGAGGTACTTCCAGGCCGCCTCCAGGGAACGGCCGTGGCGGTGGAAGTAGATGAGCGGCGCGCTGGCCAGGGTGGTGGCCTCCACCCCGACCCAGACCAGGGCCAGGTTCTGGGCCAGCACCGTGAGGGTCATGGAGGAGAGGAACAGGAGCAGGCAGGCCGTGAAGCGGGCCTCGGGCGCGTTCAGGAACAGGCCCTGGCCCTGGAAGTCCTGCCGCGGTCCGGATTCCTCGCCGCCCAGGTAGGACACGCCGTAAAGGGACGCGGCCAGGAAGACCAGGCTGATGAGGCTCAGGAAGAGCCGGCCCAGGGGGTCCAGGGCCAGGTTGCCCTGGAAGGTCGGGGCCGGCGCCACGGCCCAGGCGCTCGCCGTGAGCGCGGCGTGGGCCAGGGACGCGGCCAGGAGCAGGCCGCGCCGCGGCCCGTTGGCCCGGAGCAGGAAGGCCAGCGCTGCGGCGGCCAGGGGGATGAGCACGAGGGCGGCCAGCAGCACGGTCAGTCCTTGAGCGACGCGATGCGGTCGGTGTTGATGGAGGAGAACTCGCGGCCGATGTTGTGGATGGCGATGCCCATGACGAAGACCGCCACGAAGAGGTCCAGGAGCATGGACAGCTCCACCCAGATCTCGGCGTGGGCCGAAACCAGGGTGCCGAAGAGGAAGATGCCGTTCTCGGCCACCAGGTAGCCGATGACCTGGGTGATGGCCTTGCGCCGGATGATGAGGAGGAGGAAGCCGGTGATGCCGGTCATGAAGGCCGCGGTGGCGGGCAGGGCCAGGGCCTCGGTCAGGCCCAGCTGGCCGCGCAGCCAGATGGCCAGCACCAGCCCGGCGATGCCCGCCAGCACCGAGAGGTTGTAGCCGAGCACCGGCTCCATCTCGCGGCGGGCCTTGACCCGCTGCAGGGTGCGGATGAGCATCCAGGGGAAGATGAGGCCCTTGACGCAGAGCGCCGTGACGCAGAACGCGGCCAGCTGCAGGTTGGGCTCGGCCTGGGGCAGGGCCATGGGCGCGAGGCTCAAGAGGATGCCCTGGACCGCGGCCAGGGTCACGCCCACCCGCAGGCGGCTGCAGGCCAGCAGGAGCAGGTTGGCCAGGATGACCGAGGTGGCCAGGGGGTCGAGCAGTTCCCGCATCGCTATCTCCAGGTGAGCACCAAGGCCAGGAGGGCCAGGGCCCCGGCCACGGTGAGGGCCTTGGGCACCTGGGGCAGCCGGTAGCGGGCCATGATCGATTCCATGACGCCCACGGCCACGGCCACCAGGAACACGCAGGCCAGGCCCGCCAGGCCGTCCAGCCAGTCGCTGGCCACACCCCAGGGGGCCACGGCGTTCACGAGCAGGGCCGCGAAGATCCAGAGCTTGAGGCTTGCGCCGTAGAGGATGAAGGCCAGGTCCGGGCCGCTGTGGTCCAGGACCATGACCTCGTGGATCATGGTCAGTTCCAGGTGCGTGTTGGGGTCGTCGAAGGGGATGCGGCAGTTCTCCGAAAGGAGCACCAGGAACAGGGCCGCGGCGATGAGCAGAAGCGACGGCCCGTGCAGGGTCCAGTCCATGTTGGCCGGGGACTTGAGCATGGCCGACAGGGTCAGGGAGCCCGAGCGGCTGATGAAGACGAGGAAGGCCAGGACCAGGGCCGGTTCGGCCAGGGCCGAGAACAGGGCCTCGCGGGCCGCGCCCATGCCCTCGAAGCTGGAGCCTGTGTCCAGGGCTGCCAGCATGGTGCAGAAGCGGGCCAGGCCGAGCAGGTAGGCGAAGAGGAAGACGTCGCCCGGGAAGGAGCAGAGGGCGTCCACCCCGGCAAAGGGAAGGAAGGCCAGGGCCAGGACCAGGGCGGCCAGGCCGACGAGCGGACCGGCCTTGAAGATCCAGGTGCTGGTGGTGCTGTACACCGCGCCCTTGCGCACCAGCTTGGCCAGGTCGAAGTAAAGCTGGAGCAGGGGTTTGCCCTTGCGGCCGCCGAACAACGCCTTGACCCGGTTGATGACGCCCGGGAGCAGCGGGGCCAGGACCAGGCCCAGGCCGAAATGGAAGAGGGTCAGGGCGTTCACGGCAGCCAGACCCTCCAGGCCAGGACCCCGAGCAGGGCCGCGAAGATGTAGAGGATGTAGAACTGGGTCCTGCCGTGCTGGATGACCTTGAACTGGTCGCAGAGCTGGGCCAGCCGGGCGAAGGGCGCGCCGAACAAGCCGTGCAGCACGCGGTCCCGGCAGGCGGAGGCGAAGCCGGAGCGGCCCGGGAAATAGCCCGTGGGGTCCTGGCGCGTCTCCACGTAGCCCGTGGCCTGCCGGGCCATGGACTCGGCCTCGGCCGAGAACGAGGCCGGGCTGTACTGCATGCGGGGCGTGGGGGCGGTGTAGCCGCAGCCCCAGGTGGGGGCCTGGGCCACGCTGCGGCCACGCAGGAGCAGGCGGCGGGCCAGGGCCGCGGCCAGGACCAGAAGCAGGAGCGCGGCCAGGGCCGCCACCGTGGCGCCGAGCAGGCTGCGGCCCAGGGCCAGGGGCGCGTCGCCCACCGGGGCCAGCTGGGCCGCGGCGGGCCAGATGCCGGCCAGGATCAGGGGCGCGGCGGCCGCGGCCAGGCCGCAGAGCAGGGCCAGGGCGGCCACGGGGCCGACTTCGCCCGGGCCGGGCTCGTGGGCGTGGTCCACCACGCCGGAGCGCGGCTCGCCCAGGAAGGTCAGGCCGAAGGCCCGGACCATGGCGAAGGCCGCCAGCCCGCCGGTGAGGGCCAGACCCACCACCGCGGCCCAGAGCAGGGCGGCCTGGGCCGGACCCAGGCCCTTGGCCCAGCCCGCGGCGGCCACGTAGAGCAGGAGTTCGCTCAAGAATCCGTTGCCCGGCGGCAGGCCGCAGATGGCCAGTGCCCCCAGGCAGAAGAGCGTGCCTGTGGCCGGCATGCGCTTGAGCAGACCGCCCAAAAGCGGCATGCGCACCGTGCCCGCGCCGTGGAGCACCGAGCCCGCGGCCAGGAAGAGCAGGCCCTTCATGAGGCAGTGGTTGAGCATGTGCAGAAGCGTCCCGGCGAATCCCAGTCCTGCGGCCAGCGGCGCGCCGTTGGCCAGACCAAGGAGCCCCACGCCCACGCCCAGGAGCATGATGCCCATGTTCTCCACGCTGGAGTAGGCCAGCAGGCGCTTCAGGTTGGCCTGGCCCAGGGCCAGGAGGATGCCGAGCAGGGCCCCGGCCAGGCCGAGGATCAGGCAGAGCCCGCCCCACCAGGTGGGCGGCGCCCCCAGGAAGGTGAGCACGCGCAAGAATCCGTAGAGCCCGGCCTTGATGAGCGCGCCCGAAAGATAGGCCGAGATGTGGCTCGGCGCGGCTGGATGGGCCTCGGGCAGCCAGACGTGCATGGGGAAGAATCCGGCCTTGGAGCCGAACCCGGCCAGGGCCAGGAGGAACACGGCCGCGGCCGTGCCGCCGGTGAGTCCCAGGCCGGAGAAGGCGGCGAAGTCCTGCGCGCCCGCGGCCGAGCCCAGCACCAGGAACAGGGCCAGCAGGGCCGCGGCCCCCAGGTGGGCGGCCACGAAGTAGAGCCAGCCCGCGGAGCGCACCCGTTCCTCGCGGTCCTCCAGGGTGATGCAGAAAAAGGAGGCCACGGACATGACCTCCCAGGCCAGGAGGAAGAGCAGAGAGTCGCGGGCCGCGAAGACCACGGCCGAGGCGGCCAGCGTCAGGTTGAAGAAGCCCCAGTGCGGACCCAGGCCGCCGTCGTGGTGCTTGAGCGCGGCGTGGCCGGACCATGCCGAGGCCAGGCCCAGAATGCCGCCCGGAAGCAGGAACAAGCCGGAGAGGGGATCCAGGGCCAGGCGGAAGGAGGCCCCGGGCATGGCCCAGGCCAGGGTCAGGCTCCAGGTGTCGCCTGCCAGGGCCAGGGCGCCGGCCGCCAGGCAGAGGCCCGAGCCCAGGGCCGCAGCCAAGGGCCCCAGGGCGTTGGCCGCCTGGTCGCGGCGCGCCAGGATGAAGGCGCACAGGGCTCCGGCCAGGAGCACCGCAATCCCGGAACAGAAGAGAACCATGGACCCCTCCCGTAGGGAAAAAACGCCTGTCCATTATACCCCGGTCAAGGGGGAGTCAAGGGGGACGGGCGCAGGCGCGGGACGGGTTTACTCCAGCCCGAACTTCTTGACCTTGCGCCAGAGCGAGGCCCGGTCGATGCCCAGGATCTTGGCCGCCTGGGTCCGGTTGCCCGCGGTCTGCTCCAGGACCCAGGCGATGTAGCGGCGCTCGTTCTCCTCCAGGGTCACGGGCTCGCTGAATCCGGGCCGGGCCACGTGCACGGCGTTTTCGTGCAGGTCCAGGGGCAGGTGCCGGGGCTCCACCACCCCGCCTTCGGCCAGAACCGCGGCCCGCTCCATGATGTTCTCCAGCTCCCGGACGTTGCCCGGGAAGGGGTAGCGGGCCAGGGCCTCGGGCACCTCGGGCGAGAGGGCGAGCTGGGTTTTGCCCAGCATGCGCGCGGCCTTGTCCAGGAAGAACTGGCAGAGCAGGGGGATGTCCCCGGGCCGTTCGGACAGGGGCGGCACGCGCAGGGTGATGACGTTGAGCCGGTAGTAGAGGTCCTGGCGGAAACGTCCCTCCTCCACCTCGCGCTTGAGGTCGCGGTTGGTGGCCGCGATGATGCGCACGTCCACGGGCACGTCCTCGGTGCCGCCCACCCGGCGGATGACCCGCTCCTGGATGGCGCGCAGGAGCTTCACCTGCATGGGCTGCGACATCTCGCCCATCTCGTCCAGGAAGAGGGTGCCGCCCGGGGCGGACTCGAACAGACCTTTCTTCAGGCGCGAGGCCCCGGAAAAGGCCCCGGCCTCGTGGCCGAAGAGTTCGTTCTCCAGGAGGTCCTCGTTGAAGGCTCCGCAGTTGATGGCCAGAAAGCGCGCCTCGGCCCGGCGGCTCAACAGGTGCAGGGTGCGGGCCACCAGCTCCTTGCCCGTGCCGGTTTCGCCCAGCACGAGCACCGTGGAGTCCGTGGGCGCCACCTGGGCGATGTCCTGCTTGAGGCGGCGCACGGGCGGGGAGTCGCCGATGATGGGCAGGGGCTCGGAGCGCTCGCGCATGCGTTCGCGCAGTTCGCGCACCTCCAGGCGCAGGCGGCGCTTCTCCAGGGCCTTCTGCACCAGGAGCCGGGCCTCCTCGATCTGGTAGGGCTTGGCCAGGTAGTCGTAGGCCCCCCGGCGCATGGCCTCCACCGCGGTCTCCACCGTGGGGTAGCCGGTGACCATGAGAACCTCGGTGTCGGGCCAGAGTTCGCGGGCGCGCTTGAGCACCTCCAGGCCGTCCACGCCCTCCATCATGAGGTCCGTGACCACCAGGTCGAACTCGCTCTTGGCCAGCTCGGCCAGGGCCTGGCGGCCGTCGGCGGCCTGGGTCACCTGGCAGCCCTGGCGGGAGAGCACGTGGGAAAGGTTCTTGCGCGCGATGGGCTCGTCGTCCACCACCAGGACCAGGGCGGGCAGATCGGTCACTGGCAGACCTCCTTGGGCTCCGGCCGCTCCAGGGGCAGGCGGATGGTGAACACCGCGCCCTGGCGGTCCTGGCGGTTCTCGGCCACGATGGTGCCGCCGTGCTTCTTGATGATGCCGAAGACGATGGACAGGCCCAGGCCCGTGCCCTTGCCCACCTCCTTCAGGGTGTAGAAGGGATCGAAGATGCGGCCCAGGTGCTCGGGCTTGATGCCCGTGCCCGTGTCCTCCACCCGGATCACGGCCTGGCCCCGGGCCGCGTCGGCCTCGGCCCGCACCGTGATGCGGCCCGGCGGGGTCATGGCCTGCATGGCGTTGATGAACAGGTTCAGGAAGACCTCCTGCATGCGCTGGGCGTCCATGGGCACCAGGAGGTCGGCCGGGATGTTCCGCTCGGTTTCGACGCCCGCCGGGAGCTGACTGGCCACCAGGCGCATGGAGCGCTCCACCACGGCGTCCAGGGACACGGGCTTGAGCGAGAAGTCCGTGACCCGCGAGAACTCCAGGAGCCCCTTCACGATGTCCCGCGAGCGCAGGACCTCGTGGTAGATGTTGTCCAGGAGTTCGCGGGTGAACTCGTCCTCCCGGACCACCCCCTCCTCGCGCAGGATCTGGCAGGAGGTGGAGATGTTGTTGAGGGGGTTGTTCAGCTGGTGGGCTATGCCCGAGGTGAGCACGCCCAGGGAGGCCAGCTTCTTCTCCTGCACCAGCTGGTTCTGGCGCTTCTCCAGCTCCACGATCATGCGGTTGAAGGCCTCGGCCATGTTGCGGGTCTCGTCGCGGCTGCGGGGCACGGGCAGGGGCGTGAAGTCGCCCTGGGCGATCTGGGTGGTGGAGCGGTTGATGAGGCGCAGGGCCTGGATGATGTTGCGGCCCACGAACCAGGCGAAGGCCAGGCCCAGGCCCAGGGCCGCGCAGATGGAGAGCAGAAGCTGCTGCTTCAGGCTGTTCACGATGCGCAGGATGCCCTCGCGCTGTTCGGCCACGAAACCCTGGGAGGTCTCCACCAGGGCCTTGCCGTGTTCGCGCAGCTCGTTGCGCGCGGTCTCCAGTTCGGCCTTGGCGCCGTTGCTGCCGGCCAGCTCGAGCACGCCCTGCTTGTAGCGCAGGAGCAGGATTCGCAGGCGGGCGAAGCCGTCGGCTCCGGTCCGGGAGGTGTGCACCGCGGTCTCGTCCCGGGCGATGCGGTCGATGCTCGCCAGGCCCAGGTCGGCGTAGCGCAGGCTCTCAATCAGATCCTCCTCCAGGGAATAGAGGAGGTAGTTCTTCTCGTAGCGGCGCACTTCCAGGATATCGTTGGCCAGGTCGTCCACCACCTCGGCCAGGCGCAGGGCGTCCTCGATCTGGGCCAGGTGGTGGTAGGACACGGCCCCCAGGAGCCCCAGGGCCAGCATGGCGGACACGATGCCCAGGGCCACCTTGTGGCGGATGGGCAGGCTCAGGGCGATCACGGGTGGCCTCCTTCCAGGGCCGCGGCCAGGGCCGCGTCGATGTCCCGGGCCAGGACGGCCTCGGGCAGGCCCGGGGAGGAGCGGCGCAGGGTCTCCACGTCGGCTCCGTTCTCCTCGGGCAGCACAACCTGGCGCACTCCGCCGCGCACCGCGGCCAGGAGCTTCTCGCGCACGCCCGCCACGCGGAGCACGCGGCCGGAGAGGGAGATTTCGCCGGACAGGGCCACGTCGGCGCGCACCGGCCTGCCGGTGAGCAGGGAGACCAGGGCCACGGCGATGGTCAGTCCGGCCGAGGGGCCGTCCTTGCTCACCCCGCCCGCCGGGATGTGGATGTCCTGGCCCGCGAAGAACCCGGGGTCCACGCCCAGGCGTCCGGCGTTGCCGCGGATGTGGCTGAGCGCGATCTGGGCCGATTCCTTGAGCACCTCGCCCAGGGAGCCGGTGAGCAGGAGCTGGCCCGTGCCGGGCATGCGCGAGGCCTCCACCGAGACCAGCTCGCCCCCGGCCTCGGACCAGACCAGGCCCGTGGCCGCACCCACCCGCGGGGCGCCCGCCGCGGCCTCGTGGCTGAAGCGCGCCGGGCCCAGGAGCGAGGCCACCAGTTCCGGGGTGATGTCGCCCAGGTAGCCGATCTGGCCCTTTTCCAGGCAGGATCGGGCCAGCTTGCGGCAGACCCGGCCGATCTCACGGTCCAGGCCGCGCACTCCGGCCTCGTTGGTGTGTTCGCGGATGATGCGCGAGAGGGCCTCGTCCGTGAAGGGCGGGAAGGGCTGGGTCAGGCCGTGCTCCCGCAGCTGGCGGGGCACCAGGAAACGGCGGGAGATTTCCAGCTTCTCGGCCTCGGAATAGCCCGAGAAGGTGACCACCTCCATGCGGTCGAGCACCGGCCCGGCCAGCCGCGCCGTGCCGTTGGCCGTGGCGATGAAGAGCACGGCCGAGAGGTCGAAGGGCACGTCCAGGTAGCGGTCCAGGAAGCGGCTGTTCTGCTCGGGGTCCAGGATCTCCAGGAGCGCCGAGGCCGGGTCGCCCTTGGCGTCCTGGGCGATCTTGTCCATCTCGTCGAGCATGAACACGGGGTTCTTCACGCCCACGCTGCGGATGGCCTGGATGATGCGGCCGGGCAGGGCGCCCACGTAGGTCCGGCGATGGCCCCGCAGCTCGGCCTCGTCGCGCAGGTCGGCCAGGGACAGGCGGCAGAACTTGCGGCCCAGGGCCTCGGCCACGGCCATGCCCACCGAGGTCTTGCCCACGCCCGGGGGGCCCGCGAAACAGAGGATGGGCGAGCGCGAGCCGTACTGCCGGGCGCTGCCCTTGAGGATCTCGCGCACCGAGTTGCGCAGCTCGTCGATCTCGATGGGTTTGGAGAGGTAGTGCACGGCCCCGGTCTTCATGGCCTGCACGGCCGTGTCCACGGTGGCGTAGCCGGTGACGATCATGATGCTGGTGCCGGGCGAGACCTTCTTGGCCTCCTCCAGGAGCGTCATGCCGTCCATGTGGTCCATCTTGAGGTCCGTGACGATGAGGTCGAACTCCCAGCGCCGGACCTTTTCCATGGCCTCCTCGCCGTTGGCCGCGGCCTCCACCTGGTAGCCCTCGCGGGAGAGGATGTGACGGAGGTTGTTGCGGGCGATGGACTCGTCGTCCACCACGAGCACCGAGGGGGCGCGGCGCGCGGCCATGGTCCGCTGGGCCAGGTACTCCAGGACCCGGTCCTTGACCTGGCCCAGGCCCGCGTGGCTGGCGTCGAGCACGGCCTCGGCCCGCTTGAGGTCCAGGTTGTCCTGGGTCAGGCGGTTCCAGGGCAGGTCCAGGAGGCATTCGATATAGTTGGCGCCGATGCCGTACTCGGCTACGGAAGGGTCGGTCTTGGCCAGGCGTTCCAACTCGGCGTCCACGGCCTTGCGAGTGGCCTCGGGCAGGTCCGCGGCGTGGGCCTTGGCCTTGAGGCCTTCCAGGCCCTCCTGCTCCGCAGGTCCGGGCTCGTCGTTTTTTCGGAAGAAGATCATGCCCCCCTCCCTGGCCGCGCGTTGCGCAACCGAACACACGTTGCAATACCGAACGCAGCCTTTTTTGGGCGAGTCCTTTGTATTTCAATAAGATAAATCAAATCGTACTCCCTTTTGTTCGTTTCTGCAACAAGCCGGCCCGACGCTGCCGGGGCGCCTTAATTTTTATCATCAACAATTTCAGAATATTGCCGTGAAAAACTGGTTTGGCACGGCCTTTGTTATGGTCATGCCGGTTGCAACAATCAAACCGGGAGAATCGGTATGGCGACCATCAGAAAGCAGGTTGAGGACGTGTTCGCGGCCGTGGCGTTCGCCGAGCGCGGCAACAAGGAAGAGGCCGTTCAGCTGGCCAAGGGCGAGGAGGCCGAGCGTCCCCAGGCCCGCAAGGACACCCGCAAGGACAAGCGCACCCGCGCCACCCTGAGGGCGGAGTAGTTCATGCCCCGCAATTTCGCCAGGCGCATCTGGGCCGGGATATCCCGGCCCAGGGGCATTGAGGTCCGGCCGGGCGGCATGCGCCGCGAACGGCTGGACGACTATGCCGAGGCCCTGGCCCTGGCTGAGGCGGGCGAGCAGGCCCTGGCCGGCGGGGTGATCCGCCGGGCCGGTTCCGGCCGCAAGCGCATCCTCGTGCTGGGGCACGGCCCGTCCTTTTCGCCGCGCCTGGCGGAATACGCCTTGGGGTTGGCCCAGCGCCTGGGCTACGGCCTGGTCTTCCTGAACGTGGGCAGCCCCGGGTCCCAGGCTGCGGACGGCCAGATGGACAGCTACCTGCGCGAAAGCTTTGCCCGCCGCGCCGGGGAAGAGGCCCGGCCCTGGCTCCTGCTGGCCACGGACCGGGGCCTGGAGGCGGGGCACGTGGTGCGCTTCGGCGACACCCCGGCCGAGGTCGAGGGCCTGTGCCGCGATCTGCATCGCGTGGAGCTCATCTTGAGCGAACCAGGGGAGGGCGCCCGGCTGGAAGGCCGCGCCACCTCGGCCCTGTTCACTGTGGATTGAAGGAAACCGATCCGCCCCCTGGGGCGGAAGACACAACAAACTGGAGGATGACCATGGCTCAGACCACCGGGGGCAAGAAGCCCGTTCTCAAGACCGTACTCTATGGACTGTTCTCCGCGGCCCTGTATGCCGCGGCCTTCTCGCACGGCGATGCGCTCACGGCCCTGTTCTCCCAGGGTTCCTTCTGGGCCGCCGGCCCGATCCTGACGGTCTTCGTGTTCTCCTACGCCCACGGGGCCTTTGCCTCGAATCTCTGGACCTGCCTGGGCATCGAAGCCAGCCGCGCCCGCGCCCAGAAGCGCGCCGAGACCCGGCCGCAGCCCCGCGCCACCCTCAACGCCTAGTCGCCGGAAGAGAGAGGAGAAAGTAATATGGAAACCTTGCTTCTCGACAGCACCAAGTTCATCGAGCTGAACTTTCAGGCGGTGGGCTTCCTTTTCATCGTGGGCTTCATCGGAGGCCTGGTCAGCGGCTTCATCGGCTCGGGCGGCGCTTTCGTGCTCACCCCCGGCATGATGAGCCTGGGCGTGCCCGGCACCGTGGCCGTGGCCAGCAACATGTGCCACAAGTTCCCCAAGGCCCTGGTGGGCGCCATCAAGCGTTTCCGCTACGGCCAGGTGGACATCAAGATGGGCCTGATCATGGCCGCCTCGGCGGGCGTGGGCGTGCAGATCGGCATCATGATCCAGCAGTTCATTCTGAACCGCTGGGGCCAGGCCGGCTCGGACCTCTACGTGAGCCTGTCCTTCGTGGCCGTGCTGGTCATCGTGGGCGGCTACGTCATGATGGACGCCGTGAAGTGCAGCCGCTGCGGCGGCGAGGAGAAGCCGAGCTCCCTGGCCAAGCGGCTCCAGAAGCTTGAGATCTGGCCCATGATCACCTTCAAGACCTCGGGCCTGCGCATCTCCCTGTGGTTCACCGTGCCCGTCGGCTTCGCCACCGGCCTGCTGGCCGCCACCATCGCCGTGGGCGGGTTCATCGGCGTGCCCGGCATGATCTACGTCATCGGCGCGTCCAGCCTGGTCTCCTCGGCCACGGAGCTGGTCATCGCCTTCATCATGGGCCTGGGCGGCTCCATCAACTGGGCCATGCACGGCATGGTGGACATCCGCCTGGTGCTCATCATCCTGGCAGGCTCGCTCCTGGGCGTGCAGCTGGGCGCCATCGGCACCACCTACGTGCGCGAACACATGATCAAGGCCGTCATGGCCACCATCATGCTCGTGGTGGCCGTGAGCCGCGCCATCGCCATTCCCAAGTATCTGGTGCAGCTGGGCGTTATGGAAGTCTCCGACGGCTCGCTCCAGCTCATGAGCAACGTGAGCTTCGGTTTCATGTGCCTGGCCCTGCTCACCGGCGCGGTCATCATCCTGGGCGCCATGTGGAAGGCCCGCCGCGCCGAGGCCGCCGCCATGGCCAAGGCTTAGAAGAACGCCGATTCCCTCTCGCCTCCGCCCCGGACAGGCTCCGCCTGTCCGGGGCCTTTTCGTTTCCGGCGGCGGATCAATCGCTGGAGAGCGATTCCACCAGGCTGCTCAGGCTGCTCTCCAGGTTGGTGTAGTAGGACAGGGTCTCGTCCAGGGTGGCGTACTGGGAGGTGAGCTTGGTCTCCAGGGCGTCCAGCCGCGCGCTCTCGTAGTAGATGCGGTCGTCCAGGTCGTCGATGCCCTGTTCGTAGCTTCTGATGAGGATGGCCAGGGTGCCGGTCTCGTCGGCGGTCATGTCCGAGATGGCCTCGGCGAGCTGGCCGATCTTGCCCTGTTTCACGCGCACGCTGCCGGAATGGTCGCCGTCGGTCTGGTCCACCACCTGGAGGTAGAGACCGGTGGAGTCGTCGTCGATGCCCAGGATGGTCCAGCCGCTGACCTGGGCCTGCTCTCCGTTGATGGTGGCCGAGACGAGCGCGCCGTTCTCCACCGTGTACTCCACCTGGTAGTTCCCGGGCGCGGTGACGGTCTTGATCAGGGAGATGACCTGCAGGGCGTCGCTGTCCGACTCGGCCACGTCGTTCACCGAGAAGAGCGCGGCCACGGCGGTCGGGTCCGCGTCCAGGGCCTCCTCCAGGGTGTCGGTGTCCAGCTGGAGCTGGCCGAAGGTGTCGGAGCCCTCCTCGGTGTCGGTGGAGATGCCGAGCTGGGACAGCGTGCTGAACAGGTCGCCGGAGTCGGTGTCCGCGTCGTAGGCCTTGAACCCCAGCCCCGAGGAGGAGAGGATGCTCTTGATCTGGCTGTACATGGCGTCCAGAGTGGAGCTTTTGATGACGATGTCGTCGTCCTCGTCGTCCTCGTCGTCATCGTCGGTGTCCGTGCTCACCGCGTCCCCGTTCTCGTAATCCTGGTCAAGTCTGCCGGTGAGGGTCTGGATCTCGAGGATGATCTGGTTCACCTCGGCGAGGAAGGTCTCGATGTTCTCCTCCAGGGCCTCGGTGTCGTAGTTCACGGTGAGCGTCTCGCCCGCGCTGTCCGTGGTGTCCGTGAAGGTCAGGGTCACGCCGGTGAGCACGTCGTCCACGACGTTGGTGTCGCGGGATATCCAGGCGTCGTCGCCCGCGGGGAAGCCGTCCACCTTGAAGCGGCAGTCCTGGGCCGTCAGGGTGTTGGTGAAGCCGGAGGCCGACATGCCGGAGAGGGTGCCCGTGTCCTTGATGACGATGGCGTTGTCCGCGCCGGTGTCGTCCCCGCTCAGGGTGAAGTAGTAGGACTCGCCGTCATAAACCAGGCTGGCCGTGACCTTGCCAGTGGTGGACGAGGAGGTGTTGATGGCCGAGACCAGGCCCTCGATGGTGGTGCCCGCGGCGATGTCCAGGGTGATGTCTTTTCCGGCGTAGGACAAGGTGAAGGTCGTGGCCGAGGAGGCCAGCACCTCGTTTTCGGAGGAGAAGCCGTAGGCCGTGTCCACCCAGACGTCGGCCTGGGCCAGCTGGTTCACCACGATGGTGTGGGTGCCCGGGGTGGCGTCGCCGTCCGCCGTGGCGGTGAAGGCGTCCTCCACGGTGGTGGTCATGGGCAGGAACTCGTCGATCTCGTCCAATCCCTCCAGGGTCTCGTTGAGGTCGTCCATCAGGTCGCTCAGGGTTTCCAGAAGCTCGACGATGGCCTCCTTCTCCTCCTGATCCTCTTCGTAGGCGTCCAGCTTGTAGCTCTCGGCCTCCACCGTGGCGTCGATGATCTCGCTGAAGTCCGTGCCGTTGCCCAGGCCCGAGAAGGTGATGGCCCCGGAGGTGGAGATGGAGGTGTAAACGGACGTGCCGCTGGACAGGGAACTGACATAGGCCATGGCGTTCCTCCTCTAGAGGTAATCCAAAAGGCTCATTTGCATGATGTCCGAGGCGGAGGAGAGCACGGCCTCGTAGATGTAGTTGGCCTGCTCCAGCTCCACCAGGATCTGCGTGGCGTCGGCGTCCTCCAGCGAGCTGATGCTGTTGGTGGCCACCTCCGAGATGACGCTCAGGCTGGACTCGAAGCTGGTCACCTTGACCTCCCGGGCGCCCACGCTGGAGGCCCCGGCCAGCATCCGCTCCTGCCCGGCGCTGATGCCGTCCAGGCAGGCGGCCACGCCATCGGCGTCGCCCACCTCCATGCAGGCCAGACATTTTGCCACGGCCTCGAAGAGGTTGGCTCCGGAATAGGCCGTTCCCGTGGAGTCCAGGCCGCCGAAGATCGCGCTGCCCACGCTGGTCATGTCCACGCTGACCCCGTCGGAGATGGTCACGGACATGGCCTTGCCGCTGCCCTCGTAGTACACGGCGTCGCGCACCAGGAATTCGGTGCCCTCCTCGTCGTCGCCGGCCGCGTTCACCGCGATCCCGGCGGCCAGCTCCACCTGGCAGGAGCCCAGGTCCAGGGTGGAGGCCCCGGAGGCCAGGGTGGCCCCGGTCCAGGTTTCGCCGCCGTCCAGGGAGTACTCGTAGTCCAGCGCGTCCGTCCCCACTGTGCCGTCCTCGGTGAATCGCACCATGACCGCGGAGTCGATGGACCCGCTCACCGAGAGGAAGGAGGCCGAGCTGGTCAGCCCGTCGCCGGTCACGCTGACGCCCAGGCCCATGCTGAAGGCGCTGGAGTCCAGTTCGTCGCCGCCGAAGAGATAGTCGTCGCCGAAGGTGGAGTTGGCCAGGCTCATGAGGGTCTCCAGGTAGCCCTCCATCTCCTCGGCCATCATCTGGAGCTGGTCTGATGTGTAGGTGCCGGTGGAGCCCTGCTCGGCCAGCTCCAGGATGGAGGTGACGGTCTCGCTGATCTGGCTCAGGACCGAGTCGGCCTCGGAGAGGTAGTTGCCGGCCACGGTGCAGTTGTCCGTGTAGCGGTCCAGGGACGAGGAGTAGTCGCGCAGGGAGATCACCGAGGCCATGCCCGCGGGGTCGTCCGAGGGCGTGTTGATCTTCTTCTGGCTGGAGTTCATCAGGTTCAGCCGGGTCACGTCGTAGAGCGCTGAGTTGATTTGGCTCAAGGAGGCCGAGAATATCTGGGAAGTGCTGACGCGCATGGGGTCCTCCCGCGGCTAGATCATGTCCAGCACGGTCTGCATCATTTCCTTGCTCACTTCGATCATCTTGGCCGCGGCCTGGTAGGCCTGCTGGTACCTGGTCAGGTCCACCAGCTCCTCGTCCACGTTCACCTCGGCGGTGGAGGCCTGCTGGTTGTAGTAGTACTCGGCGCAGACCGAGGCGGTCTCGGCCTCGGTCTCGTAAGCGCTGGCCGCGGAGCCGATGGTGGAGACCATGGCCGCCAGGTAGTCGCCCAGGCTGGAGGCAGCGGCCGAGGAGCCGCTGCCGATGCGCACCTCGCTGTCGGCCAGGGCCACGATCCCGGCGGCGACCTCGTTGTTGCCCGAGGCTAGGAGGTAATCGTCCCCCAGGGCTCCCGCGTTGATGCCCGAGGTGTCCGCGGCGATGGAGTCGCGGACCGCGATGGTGTCGGCGTCCGAGCCGTCGAAGAAGGTGTTCAGACCCAGGGCGGCCAGGATGTTGGAGGAGTCGGAGACGATCTCGAAGGTCGTGCCGTCCGCCGCGTCGAGCACGAGCCGGCCGTCGGCGTTGATGGAGGCGGTGAGCCCGCCGCCCAGGGCCGCGTTGGAGTTGATGGCGTCCACCACGTCCTGCAGGGAGTCCGAGGGTTCGATGTCGATGAGCGCGGTGGTGGTGACTGCGCCGTCGGCGTCGTAGAGCACCAGCTCCAGGCTGCCGGACACGATCCTGTCGCCGTAGGCCAGACCGCAGTTGGAGAGCGCCGCGCCGGAATCGTCCACGGAATAGGTCCCCACCATGGAGGTGTCGGCTTCGAGTCCGGCCCCCTGGGAGTGCAGGGAGTTCACCTCCCAGATCAGGGTTTCGGTCAGGTCGTTCAGGGAATCCAGGGTCGGGACCACCACGTCGTCGCGCACCAGGAACAGCCCGGCCAGGGTCCCGCCCGTGGTCCGGCCCGAGACCTCGTCCCCGCCGGCGCCGGTCATGGGCGTGATGTTCACCAGGGAGCCGTCGCCGCCCTCCCAGTACAGGCCGGACTTGGCCACCACGGTGTAGCGGTCGCCCACGGCGTGCTCGCCCGCGGAACCGTCGAACCAGATGGTCACGCCCTCTATGGTCACGGCGTTGTCCTCGCCGTCCGCGGTGTAGAGCATGGTGTCGCCGTTCCCGTCCGTGAGCCAGGTCGCGCCGCCGTCCAGGGAGACCTTGTACTGGGCCGCGCCGTCCGCGCCAGCGGACACGAATTCGATGAGGATCTCCTCGCTGGAGCTGCCCGAGAACCGGAGGCTGCCCTCGTAGCTGGAGTCCCGCAGCAGGGACTCGGTGGAGCGGGCCTCGGCGTAGGCCAGGTGGTGCGTGGAGGAGCCGTCCACCAGGGTGTAGCCCTCCTCGGTGAGGATGGTCACCGTGCCGTCCTCCTGCTCCAGCACGTCCACGCCGATGATCTCGTTCAGGTCCCGGATCATCTGGTCGCGCTCGGAGATGGCCGTGGTGTCGTCCGGATTGGCCGCGATGGAGGCGTTGGCCTTGGCGATGGAGTCGATGAGATCGTTGGCGTCGTCCACGTTGGCGGCGATTTCCGTGTCGATGGTCTGGGTCATGGTTTCCAGCTCCTCGGCCGCCTCGCTCAGGGAGTAGGCCAGGGTTTCCGCGGCCCCCAGCAGCGCCTCCCGCGCCGAGGAGGAGGTGGGGTCCGTGATCAGGTCGTTCCAGGCGTTCCAGAAGGCGTTGAGCGTGACGGCAAGTCCCGAGTCCTCGTCCTGGTCCCAGAGCGAGTCCAGCTGGTCCGCATACTTGAGCGCGGCGTTCTGGCGGTTCAGCTCCGCGGAGGAGTCCAGATACTGGGCCTCCACGTAGGAGTCCCACTCCGCGGTGATGGACGTGACGCTGGCGCCCGTGCCTACGCTCAGGCCGTAGATGGTGATGGAGGAGTTGGTGGAGTAGTTGGTGGTGGTCCGCTGGTAGCCCTCGGTGTCCGCGTTGGCGATGTTGCTGGACACGTTGGCCAGGGAGACCTGCGCGTTCTGCAGGGCGCTGCGGGCGATACTGTAGATCGTGTTGATCATGGCCGTCCTCCTCCATCCCCGCTGCCGCTAGCTCTTCATGCTGATGGCGGTCTGGAGCAGGGTGTTGGCCGTGGTGATGACCTTGCTGTTGGCCTGGTACGCGGCCTGGAGGATGATCAGGTTGGTCAGTTCGGTGGCCGTGTCCACGTTGGATTCCTCCAGGCAGCTGGAGGCGATGTCGCCGAAGGTGCCGGTGCCCGCCGTGCCGATGATGGCCTGACCGGATTCGGCCGTGGCCCTGTAGAGGTTGCTGCCGATGGCCTCCAGGCCCTGCTCGTTGGCGAAGTCGGCCAGGGCCAGGGTGTAGAGAGAGATGCTCTGGCCGTTGGTGTAGGAGGCCCAGAGCACGCCCTCGTCGTCGAAGTAAACCTCGCTCAGGGTGCCCGAAGCGTAGCCGTCCTGGGTCAGGGTGTAGGTGGCGGAGCTGGAGCTGTAGCTGGTGGTGTAGCTGCTCTCCAGGCGGTTGGTGTTGAACTCCGGCAGGTCGTCGGGCAGCAGTGTGGAGTCGAGGTCGGCCAGGGAGGTGACGCCCTTGTCGTCCCAGCCCGTGCCGCTGTCCGCGTCGGTGTTGTAGAGGCCGAAGTCGATGCCGATGACCTGGTCCTCGTCCGCGCCCGTGAAGTTGGCCGACAGGGCCACGTAGCCGTTGCCGTCGAAGTCCGCGAGGGTCCAGTTGGAGGCGTCCATGAGCCCGGAGCTGGAGGAGGTGATGGCGGTCTCGTCCAGGGTGAAGGCGGTCATGCCCTCGAGCTTGCCCGAGGTGCTGAAGGTCATGGTTCCGACCATGAGCAGGCCCGCGGCGCTGGTGCCGCCCACGTCCGTGCCGTTGACCGTGCGCTCGTCGTCGCCGGCGTCGCAGCACATGACGTACTCATAGACGATGGAGCCGTCATCGTTGGTGGTGACGTAGTCCAGGTACACGGTCAGGTCGTGGGCCTCGCCGTTCTCGTCGTAGATGGTCAGCGTGGTGGAGTAGGAATAGGCCGAGTCGTCCAGGGGCGGAGTCTGGGTCCCGTCGTACACGTTGTACAGGGACGTGTAGCCGCTGGCCGAGGCGTTGTCCGTGGCCTCCGAGTCCAGGTTCATGACGATGTGCACCTCGCTGGTGGCCGAGGGCGGGGACTGGGAGTCCTCCAGATGGATGTCCACGAGCCCGCCGCTGATGGAGCCGTCCTCCATGCCCCAGCCCTGGACGCGGTTGCCGCTGGAGTCCACCAGGTAGCCGTTGCTGTCGAAGGTGAAGCTGCCGTCGCGGGTGTAGTAGGTGTCGCCGGTGATGGCGTCCTCCACCACGAAGAAGCCGTTGCCGGTGAGGGCCACGTCCGTGGCGGAGTTGGTGGACTGGTAGGAGCCCTGGGAATAGTCCGTGTAGATCGAGGAGACGGTGACGCCGTTGCCCACCTGGGACAGGGAGCCGCCGGTGGAGACCGTGCTGTAGAACACGTCCTCGAAGGTGATGGAGGAACTCTTGTAGGCCGTGGTGGTGGAGTTGGCCAGGTTGTTGCTCACCACGGAAATGGCCTCGCTCTGGGCCTGCAGCCCGGAAATGCCGGTGTACATCGATCCCGTGACGCTCATGTTCGTGCTCCTTGTGTGGAAGAAGTGTCTTCAACGGGTTCAGGAGGTGACCGAGGTCACGTCCGCCATGTTCACCGTGCGTCCGTCCTCCAGGACCAGGATCACGCCGTCGGAGGTGATCTGCAGGCCGGTGACGACGCCGGAGGTGGTGGTGGTCACGTCCACGCTGTCGCCGTCGCTGTCCTGGGCCGTGACGGCCACGGAGTAGGTGCCGTCGTCCGCGCTCTCGCCGTCGGCGTCCGTGCCGTCCCAGTCGAAGGTGTAGGAGCCCTCGTCCAGGTCGCTCATGCTCACCGTGTTCACGATCTTGCCGTTGGCGTCGTAGATGTTGATGGTCACGCTGGCGGCGTCGTCGCCCAGGGTGAAGGAGAGAGAGGAGATGCCGTCCTCGTTCTTGACGATGCTGTCGCCCTCGGCCTCCACGCTCTTGCCGATGTAGTCCAGGCCGTTGGTGGCGCTGGAGGAGGTCACGGCGTCGGCGATGCTCTCCATCTGCTCGTTGATGCTGGTCAGCTCATCCAGCTGGGAATAGCCGGTGAGCTGGCTGATCATCTCGGCGTTATCCAGGGGCTCGGTGGGATCCTGGTACTGGATCTCGGTCAGGAGCAGGGTCAGGAAATCCTCGGCCGTGAGGTCGGTGGCCGAGCTGGAGTCGGTGGTGGTCACAGTGCTCGTGTCCGAGGACGCCAGCAGGGAGGTGTAGTAGCTGGTCACTTCGCTGGTGCTCATGAGGCTCTCTCCTTGTGTTCGGCCGTTTCCTGGGCGATGCCGTAGTGCTTGCGCAGCCGTTCGAGCGCCTGGAACTTGGTGCTGCGCACGGTCTCCTCGGTCACGCTCAGCTTGCGGGCGATGTCCCTGGTCTCCCAGCCGTCGCGCAGGGCCAGGGTCAGCACCTCTTCCTGTCTCCCGGTGAGCACGCCGGGGGGCAGCGGGAATTCCTGCGCGGGTTCGTTCTCGCCCGCGGGCTCCTCGTGCTCCTCGATGTTTTCGTGCTGCATGGCCGGGTTGTTCTTTCTGTAGTAGTCGATAGTCACTGTTCTTGTGATGGTCTTCATCCATGTGGAGAGCGAGCTTCTGTTGCTGTCGAACTTGTCGAGATATCTGTACTTCACGATCTTCAACGCCACTTCCTGGAATATGTCGTCGATTTCATCCCTGCTTATCAAAATATTGTTGTAGCGTATGAAACTCATGATACACATATGGATATTCGGAGAATACCGCTTGAATAAATCAGTGTAGGACAATTTTGCATCATGTTTCGTCAGCGTGTTCATGCCATGATTCAGCAATATGGATTCCGCAGAATATTAATATTACATTATGCATGATATACTTTACTAGTGAATCATTTTGCGGTTTGTTTTGATTGTAAAGGATTGCATCAAGAAACATTGACAGGCATGATGAAAGCACAGGGAACTTGATGGACGCGGCCGCGGCAGGACCCGGTCCGGGGTGGGCGGCGGCAGGGGGCAGGGAAAAAAATTCCCGGGGCGGAAAAAACGGCCCGCCTCATGAAACGAAAAAGGCCCGGGCATTGCCCGGGCCTCGCGGATACAGGCGGGAAGCGGATCAGCCCGTGATGAGCGAGAGCGCCATCTGGGGCAGGGAGTTGGCCTGGGAGAGCATGGCCACGGCCGACTGGGTGATGATCTGCTCCTTGGAGTACTCGGTCATCTCCGTGGCCACGTCCACGTCCGAGATGCGCGATTCCGCGGACTGGAGGTTCTCGGCCTGGATTTCCAGGTTGGAGATGGTGGCGTCCAGGCGGTTCTCCATGGCGCCCAGGTTGGCGCGGATGGTGTCCTTGCTCTTCACGGCCAGGTCCAGGGCTTCCAGGGCGGCCTGGGCCAGGGCCTGGGTGGATACGCAGTAGCCCGAGCTCTTGACGCTGGCGCCGTGGCCCAGGCCCAGGGCCGAGGCCGTGCAGGAACCGATGACCACGTCGTACTTGTCCTCGGCCGAGTCGTTGCCCGTGCCGAAGTGGATGGTCAGGCCGGAGCTGGAGAGGTTGCCGTTGAGCAGGTAGATGCCGTTGAAGTCCGTGGCGTTGGCGATACGCGTGATTTCCGAGGCCATGGCCTGGTACTCGGAGTCGATGAGCAGCCGCTGGTCCGAGGTGTAGGTGCCCGTGGCGGCCTGCTCGGCCAGCTCCTTCATGCGGATGAGCTTCTCGTCGATGACCGAGAGCGCGCCGTCCGCGGTCTGGATCATGGAGATGCCGTCGTTGGCGTTGCGGGTGCCCTGGTTCAGCGTGGCGATGTCGGCGCGCATGAGCTCGCGCACGGCCAGACCGGCGGCGTCGTCCGAGGACGAGTTGATGCGCAGGCCCGAGGAGAGCTTTTCCGTGGAGGCGGACAGCTTGCTGTAGGCCTCGTTCAGGTAGCGGGCGGCCGAGTTGGCCATGAGGTTGTTGTTGACGACGAGCGACATGGTGGGGTTCCTCCTTGAAGTTTTTTCGCATCCATGCTTTGTCCGTTCATTCCGTGAACGGACAGGTCTCATGCAAACCTATACGGAGGAGCGTGGGCCGTTCGTTCAGGGTCTGTAGATTTATTAATGTTCCAAAGGAATGTTGATGCGCTGGCGCGGAAGCGGTTGTTTACTTTTGTTGTGAAATCTTAAGAAAACTTGAGATTAAAACTGTACCTTTTGTTTTCGTGAAGCTTTATTTCACGATTCAAAAGGAAATGTGTATGACCACAGCCCTGCTCATCGACGACGACCCAGAACTCGGCGAACTCCTGACCAAATACCTCGGCGCAGAAGGCATCCAGCTCCACGCCGCCCCCTCGGCGGCGGAAGGCCTCCAGCGCTTCCGGTCCGGCGGCTACGACCTGGTCATCCTGGACATCATGCTCCCGGACACCAGCGGCTTCGAGGTCCTGGGCAGGCTGCGGGCCGAGTCCAACATCCCGATCATCATGCTCACCGGCCGCGGCGAGGAGATCGACCGGGTGGTGGGGCTGGAGAAGGGCGCGGACGACTATATCCCCAAGCCCTTTCCCCTGCGGGAGCTGCTGGCCCGCATGCGCGCCGTGCTGCGCCGCTTCTCCCACGCCGGGGCTGCGGCGGCCGAAACCCCCGCGCGCCAGCGGGCCGCGGTGCGCATCGGCGAACTGAGCCTGGACCCCGGGGCCCGCCAGGCCACCCTGGCGGGGACGCCCCTGCCCCTGACCGCCACGGAGTTCAGCATCCTGGACCTCCTGAGCGCCAGCCCGGGCAACATCGTGGAGCGCGAGGTGCTCATGGAGAAGGCCCTGGGCAAGGGCGTGGACTTCGACGACTACGTGCTCAACGTGCATATGAGCAATCTGCGCAAGAAGCTTGCCGGACGGGTGAGCATCAAGACCATCCGTGGACGCGGCTACCTCATGGCCGTGACCCAGAACCAGGAAGCCTGATGCCGCCTTCGCGTTTCCTTGCCGCCTTCCTTCTCAGCGCCCTTCTTGCCCTCTTTTTCTGCCCGCCCGGCCTGGCCCAGGAGGAGGCCGCGGACCTCTCCGGCCTGGAGATGGAGGACCTCATGCAGGTCCAGGTGGTGACCCCCTCCCGCCGCGCTGAATCCCTGTCCCAGGTGGCCGGGGCCGTGACGGTCCTCGACGAGGAGGACATCCGCAGGTCCGGCGCCACCAACATCCCCGAGGCTCTCAAGCTGATCCCCGGCGTGCACGTGGCCCAGATCGACACCGAAAAGTGGGCCGTGGGCATCCGCGGCTTCAACGGCATGTTCGACAACAAGCACCTCGTGCTCCTGGACGGCCGGCCCATCACCTCCTCGGCCCGGACCAACGTGGCCTGGAGCAACGAGAGCATTCCCCTGGAGACGGTCAAGCGCATCGAGGTGGTGCGCGGTGCCTGGACCAGCCTCTGGGGCTCGGACTCCTTCACCGGGGTCATCAACATCATCACCAAACGGGCCGCCGAGACCCAGGGCTGGCAGAGCGTCAGCCTAGCGGGCACCGACGGCCTGGAACAGACCCTGCGCAACGGCGGCTCCGCAGGCGAGGACCTGTACTACCGGATCTACGCCAAGGGCAGCTATCAGGACGGCTCCCAGCTCCAGGACCAGGCCCACCAGGCCACCAGCACCCGGGACTGGACCCAGGGACGCACCGGGGCCCGCATCGACTGGAACAACGCCGCCACCGACGAGCTCTCCCTGCAGGGCGAGCTGGTCCAGTCGCAGTTCAACGAGGGCGCGGGCGCCATGCCGCACATGGCCCCGCCCCAGGAGAAGGAGAACTACGGCGGCTATTGGCAGCTCGCCTGGGACCGGGCCACGGGCCTGGGCTCGGGCCTGCACTTCCGCACTTCCTATACCCGCGAGCTGGACACCGACGGCGGTCTGGAGGGCACCAGCAACGTCTGGGACGCCGAACTCCAGCACGTCCTGGAGCTGGGCGACCGCAACCTTCTGAGCTACGGGCTGGGCACCCGCTACTACTGGGACAGTTTCAAGGACAAGGCCGACTCCCGCATGGAGACCCCGAACTCCTACCGCCTGGAGACCAGCGCCTTCCTTCAGGACAAGCTGACCCTGGTGCAGGACAGCCTCTTCCTCATTCTGGGGCTCAAGTTCGACTACCTGGGCAGCGGCAACCTGGAGACCCAGCCCACCGTCCGCCTGCTCCAGACCCTGGAGGACCAGGAATACTGGCTGGCCGTGTCGCGGGCCGTGCGCCCGGCCAACCGCTGGCAGGACAACGGCTTCTACCGGGTCCGGTACCAGGGCGTGGACTACGACGTCCGCCCCACCGACTCCCTGACCAGCGAGGAGCTCATCGCCTACGAGGCGGGCTACCGCCGCCACATCTCCAAGCTCTTGGCCATGGAAGTCTCCCTGTTCGCCAACGACTATGACCGGCTCACCAAGCTTGAGCTGAACGGCGCCACCCGCACCGGCAAGCTGGTCAACAGCCTGAGCGGCATGTCCTACGGCGTGGAGAGCCTGCTCGAATGGCAGGCCCGGCAGTGGCTGACCCTGCGGCCGTCGGTGAGCTTCATCCGCCAGGATTTCCAGCAGTTCAGCTGGGACGACCACGGTGATTCCCTGCCCAAGCCCACGGACGTGGTGGAGACCAAGCTCATGGTCATGAGCGACCTGGGCCATGGCGTCGGCCTGGACGTGGACACGGCCTACCTGGACAGTCCCACCGAGGAGCGCCTGGACAGCTACTGGACCATGGACGCCCACCTCTCCTGGAAGGCCAGGGAGGGTCTCCTGCTGGAGCTCATCGGCCAGAACCTGCTCGGCGCGCGCCAGGAATTTTCGGTTCTCGAGGTGGACACCAGTCTGGCCCTGAGAGTCACATGGGACTTTTGAGCCGGCTGCGCGCCCTCCTCCTGCCGGTGGTCCTGCTGCCGCTTCTGCTCAGCGCGCAGGCCTCGGCGCAGGGCGAGGTGAGCGCCTCCGGCGACCAGCTCTGCGCGCTCATCGTGCAGCGGCTGGCCCGCTATGTCACCTGGCCCGAGCTGGCGGCCCCGGCCCAGGGCTCGCCGTTTCTGCTGGCGGCCACGGACGCCCGCCAGCTCCGCGCCTATTTCCCCGACCCCGCGGCCTCCCCCGGCATGCTCCTGACCCAGTGGCCGGCCACCCCCTGCCACATCCTCCTGCTCAACGGCACGGCCCCGCGCGACGCCGCGGCCCTGGTGAACCGCCTGGCGGACCGGCCGGTGCTCACCGTGGGCTACCAGCTGGAGAGCCCGCCGCCGGGGCTCATCGTGAACATCGTGGAAGACGGCGGGCGGCTCAGGCTCCAGATCGACATGCAGGCGGCGCGCAAGGCCGGGCTGGCCATCAGCTCCCGGCTCCTGCAACTGGCCCAGGTCCAGGGGAGAGCCGGTGACTGAGCAGAAGCGCTTCATCCCCCTGGGCCGCCGTTTCACCGGGGCCATCCTGGGCGTGACCCTGCTGGCCCTCACCCTGAGCCTGGCCCTTGGCGTGTTCCCCATGCTCCACAACTACCGGCGCGACGCCCAGGACAAGGCCCAGGCATTGGCCGGGCTCATGGCCGCCTCCACCGCCGCGGCCCTGGATTTCGAGGACCCCCAGGCCGCCGCCGAGAACCTGGCCATGCTGGGCCGGGTGCCGAGCATCGCCGGGGCCGCCGTATATACGGACGAGGGCCGGGCCTTCGCCACGTTCCGCGAGCCCCCCGCGTTCCAGCCCGCCGCGGAGCCGGAGGTGCTCAAGGAGTTCAACGCCCTCACCGTGGTCCAGCCCATGACCACGGGCGCGCGGCCCGGAGTCCTGCTCCTGCGCGTCTCCCTGGAGGAGCAGTGGATGGTCCTGGCCGAATACCTGGGCGGGTCCGTGCTCATCCTGGGCATCGTGTTCGCGGTCTGCGTCAGCGTGGCGCGCTACTACCGCCGCAGGCTTACGGACCCCATCCACCGGCTCCAGGAGGTGGTGGCGGACATCGGCCGGAACAAGGACTATTCCCAGCGCGTGGCCTACGCCAGCAACGACGAGATCGGCGCGCTGGTGGCCGAGTTCAACGCCATGCTGGCCAAGATCGAGCAGCATGACCAGTGGCTGAGCCGTCAGCACGAGCTCCTGGAACGGCTGGTGGAGGAGCGCACCCGGGAGCTGCGCAGCAACCAGGAGGAGCTGGAGCGCAAGAACCGGCAGCTCCAGGTGGAGATGCGGGAGCGCGAGCGCGCGGAGATGATCCGCAGCGAGGTGGAGCGCATCAACCGCCACGACCTGAAGTCCACGCTCAACCTGGTCATCGGCTACCCCGAGCTGCTCTTGCGCGAGGGCGGCCTCAGCGCGGAGCAGGAGGACCACGTGCGGCGCATCCGCGCCGCGGGCTACCGGATGTTGGACATGATCCGCAACCACCTGGACATGTTCAAGATGGAGAAGGGCATCTACTCCCTGCGCAAGGAGCCGGTGGACCTGGTGGAGCTTCTCTGCAGCCTGGAGGAGGAGTTCACCCCGCTCCTGCGGGGCCAGGGCGTGCGCCTGAACATCCTCCTGGAGGACCGGGAGGTGGAGGGCCGTGAGACCTTCCTGGTTTCTGGCGAGACGGCCCTGCTGCGGGCCATGCTGCGCAACCTCATGCAGAACGCCATCGAGGCCTCGGAGCGGGAGGGCGTGGTGCGCGTCAGCCTGGAGCGCGGCGCCGCCCCGCGCGTCTCCATCCACAACGCCCGGGCCGTGCCCGCGGAGATCCGGCGGCGCATATTCGAGAAGTACGTGACCTTCGGCAAGGAGGGGGGCACGGGCCTGGGCGCCTATTTCGCCGCCCTGGTGGCCCAGACCCACGGCGCGCATATCGTCTGCAAGACCGACGAGCAGAGCGGCACGACCATGACCGTGTCCTTCCGGGGCGAGACCCGCCCGGATTCCGGCCCCGCGGCCTAGGCCGTATCGGCCTGCCTGATTTTTTTCCCGAACAGGACGGTCACCACGAGGATGGCCAGGCCGGAGAGGCTCACCGTGACCGGCGCGCCGAGCCAGTGGGCCAGGCTTCCGGAAAGGAGCGCGCCGAAGGGCGTCATGCCGATGATCATCATGGAGAAGAAGGCCATGATCCGGCCGCGCAGCGCGTCCGGCACCCGGAGCTGGAGCAGGGTGTTGGCGCCGGCCATGAACACGATCATGCAGTAGCCCGCGGGCACCAGGATCAGGGCCGAAATGCGCAAGTCGCGGGACAGGGGAAAGACCGCCAGGCAGGCCCCGAAGCCCAGGGCCGCGCCCAGGACCAGGCGGGACAGGCCCGCGCTCTGGCGCCGGGCGGCCAGGCTCAGGGCCCCGGCCAGGGAGCCTGCCCCGGCCGCGGAGAGGAGGATGCCCAGGCCGCGGGCGCCGGTGTTCAGGATCTCGCCCGCAAAGACCGGCATGAGGGTCATGTAGGAGGAGCCCAGCAGCCCGCCCGCTCCCAGCAGGAGCAGGGCGGCCCGCACAAAGGGCGTGGTCCAGGCGAAGCGGAAGCCCTCGGCCAGGTGGGCCAGGACCGAGGCCGGCCCCTGGGCCGCGGCGCGCGGGGTGAGGCGGATGGCCAGCAGCCCGGCGATGACCGCCAGGAAGCTCACGGCGTTGATCAGGAAGCACCAGCCCTCGCCGATGGCCGCCACCAGGATGCCCGCCACCGAGGGACCCACCACGCGGGCGGCGTTGAACATGGAGGAATTGAGCGCGATGGCGTTGTGCAGGTCCTCCTTGCCCACCAGCTCCACGATGAAGGACTGGCGCACCGGGATGTCCACGGCGTTGATGCAGCCCAGCAGGGTGGCCAGGACGTAGAGGTGCCAGGTGGCGATGTGCCCGGCCAGGGTGAGCCCGGCCAGGATGGAGGCCTGGATCATGGAGGCCACCTGGGTGCCCACCAGGAGCCGGTGGCGGTCCAGGCGGTCGGCCAGGACCCCGCCCCCCAGGGAGAGGAGGAAGACCGGGATCTGGGAGGCGAAGCCCAGCAGGCCCAATTCCAGGCTGGAGCCGGTGAGCCGGTAGAGGAGCCAGGACAGGGCCACGCTCTGCATCCAGGTGCCGATGAGGGAGATGGCCTGGCCGGAGAAGAACAGCCGGTAGTTGCGGTGGCGGAAGGAGCGGCCCAGGGCCGCGAGGCGGCCGGGGGTTTCCGGGAGCGGCATGACGGGTTCGGGCATCTGGGCGCGGGATGGTTCCCGCCTGGGGCTACTGGTTCACGGCCGGGGCGCGGTCCTGGCCGGGTTCCGGCTGAACCAGCGGCGGAAGGCAGGCCAGGCAGCCGTCCACCTGGAACATGTGCGGCAGCGCGCCTTGCGGCGGCTTCCTGCGCCGGGCCAGGCGGCGCGCGGCCTCCAGGTTGCGGCTGCCGATGGGGTCCAGGGCCAGGGCCGGCGAGGCCTTGGGAAAGGTGAAGAAGTCCGCCACCACGCGCAGGGAGAGGTCGAGCATCTCGGCCAGGTAGGCCGAGGAGCCGGTCCAGTGCAGGTTGCGGCCGATGAGGTCCAGGGAGGAGGTCAGGGTCTTGCGGCCGCAGACCCGCAGGCTGCCCATGAAGACCTGCTTCTTGAGCAGGAAGGGCAGGCGGTTCTTGTTCAGGGTGGCCAGCAGGATGTGGTCGGCCTCGCCCACGGAGCCGGAGAACAGGCGGCGGGCGTTGCGCGGATTCCAGTCCACGGCGCGGTCGGCCTGCATCTCCAGGAAGACGTGGCCCAGCTTGCCGCGGTGGGGCGCGGCGGCCAGCATGTTCGGGATGTAGTAGTTGTGGGCCACGGTGTCGGCGGCCAGGTGCGAGAGGTAGCCGTAGGCGTAGGCCCGCAGCCCCGGGTCGCGGGCCGACTCCAGCAGGCTGAAGCCGGTGGTCCAGTTGTGGCTGTGGCTGTCGTGGATGCGCGAGCCCTTGCCGATGAAGATGTCCGCGCTGATGCAGCCGTAGAGGAAGAGGTCGCGGTAGCGGGCCAGGATGTCGGCGATGAACGGCGAAACCTGGTCCAGGTTGGCCAGGATGGCTCCGCCGGCGGCCAGGTGCACGCCGGGCCCCCAGGCCAGGGCTTCCCCGGGCAGGGCCAGGAGCAATATGGCAAGGCCGCATGCGGCCGTCAGGAACTTCAGCATCGTATGGGCGGGCTCGGCCCGCGGTCTTCAAACTAAACCTTCCCTGCCCGGTGTCAATGCCCCTGCCTAGAGGTAGGGCGAGAAGAGCCAGCAGGCCGCGTCCCGCAGGCGGAGGGGCAGGGAGCGCCCGGCCAGCGCCTCCGCGGTCAGTTCGCGGGAGCCATGGCGGATTTTCTCGAAATGGGCAATGAGAATCTTCGTCAGTCCCGGGTCGAAGACCTCCAGGCCCAGCTCGAAATTGAGCCGCAGGCTGCGCGGGTCCAGATTGGCCGAGCCCAGGACGGCGTAGCCCTGGTCCACCATGAGGTGCTTGGTGTGGGCAAAGGGCGGGGGCTGGAAATAGACCCGCGCCCCCAGGTCCAGGATGTCCGGGAGCATGTGCTGGGCGGCCCAGTGCACCACGGCCTGGTCGTTGGTGGCGGGCAGGATGATGGATATCTCCACGCCGCGCTTCACGGCCAAGTGGAAGGCGGCCACCAGCTCCCTCGGGGGCAGGAAATAGGGGGTCATGATCCGGATCCGCTCGCGGGCCGCGCCGATGGCCGCGCAATAGACGTCCACCAGCCGGTCCAGGTCCTCGCTGGGGCCGTCCACCACGGCGCGGCACACGGAGTCCCCGGCCGGGGCCGGGGGCGGCCCGGCGGGCGGAGCGGTGTCCTGGCCCGTGGCGAAGCCCCAGTCCCAGAGGAAGACCTCCTCCATTTGGGCGACGATGGGCCCGCGCAGGCGGAAATGGGTGTCCGTGACCCTGGTCTTGCGCCATTTGCGTCCCGCCAGGTAGCGGTCTCCGATGTTCATGCCGCCGGTGAAGCCCACCCGGCCGTCGGCCACCAGGATCTTGCGGTGGCAGCGCAGGTTCAGGTGCACGCTGGGCGGGATGAGCCGCGGCGGCAGGAAGCGGGCCAGGGGCACGCCCCGGCGTTTGAGCAGGGTCCCGGCCAGGGGCAGCTGGGTCCACTCGCCCACGCCGTCCAGAAGCACGCGCACGTCCAGCCCGCGCTCGCGGGCCGCGGCCAGGGCCTCCACGAAGCGGCGGCCCACGGTGTTGGCCTCAAAGATGTAAGTGGAAAGATAGACCCGCTCCCGGGCTTCGTTGATGGCGGCCAGCATCCGGGGATAGGTCTCTTCGCCGTTCTCCAGGAAATCCAACTTGTTGCCGGCAACCAGAGAGCGGCCGGTGAGGGCGAAGGTCAGGGCCGCCAGGTCGCCCAGGTGGTTTTCCGGGAGCGTGGCCGGAGCGGCCGCGGTGAGCCGCCCCTGCTGGTCCTGGATGTCGAAGGGCGAGCGCCGCCGGAGCTTGCGGCCACGGGCCGCGATGCGGTTGATGCCCAGGAGGAAGTAGAGCACCGGCCCCAGGCCGGGCAGGAGCAGGGTGACCGCGATCCAGCCCCAGGCCGTGCGCGGGTCGCGCTGGGTGAGCAGGGCGTGGCCCGCGGCCCAGATGTCCGCGGCCGTGGCCAGGGCGAAGAACAGCCAGTGCAGGACGGTCATGCCGTGGCCGCCTCGATTTCCAGGCGGTCGCGGCCCTTGGCCTTGGCCTCTTTCAGGGCCTCGGTCGCGCGGGAAAGGAGCGACTCCCGTTCGTCGCCCCGGCGGAAGGCGGCCAGGCCCAGGCTGAGCGTCAGGGGTTCCGTCCCGAACAGAAAGCCCTTGGCCAGGCGGCGCAGCTTCTCGCCTAGGGCCGCCGCGCCCTCCAGGGGGGTCTGGGTGGCCAGCACGGCAAAAACCTCGCCGTCGAGGCGGAAGGCGTGGTCCGTGATCCGCAGGTTGTTCTTCACGAGCAGGGCCAGTTCGGCCAGGAGCCGGTCGCCGGTTTCCAGGCCGTAGTCGTTGTTGATCCGGTTGAAGTGATCCACGTCCAGGAGCAGGAGCGAAAGGGGATTGCCGTAGCGCCGGGCCGCGGAGACCTCGCGTTCCAGGACCTCGTTGAATTTGGCCCGGTTGAGCAGGGAGGTCAGGCTGTCCGTGGCTGCGGCGGTCTCGACCCTGCGGGCCATCTCCCCCAGGCTCTGGCGGGCCGCGGTCACGTGCCGCAGCATGGGCCGGAAGACCAGGGTCAGGTCCACCAGGAGCAGGCCGAGGGTCAGGGTCAGGATGCCCAGGCCCATCAGACGCAGATTCGCGGCCTTGGTCCTGGCCTCGTCGCGGTAGAGCCGGGCGGCCAGGCGCAGGGCCTCGGGCAGCCGCTCCCCGGCCGCATAGAGCAGGGAGTCCCGCAGGCTGGCCCGGCGGGTCGGGTCGGCCTCGGCCAGGAGGTTCAGGGCCAGTTGGACGTAGTTGCGCACCTGCTGGTCCAGGAGCAGGGGCTGGTTGTAGTACAGGGCGCGCAGGCTCCCGGAATAGCGGTAGTAGTCGGGCAGGGGCGCGGCCTCGCCGGTGAGCAGGAGGTGGCTGTTGCCGATGCGCTCGGCGATCTGCCGGGCGGAGTCGGCGATGCGGGCGCGTTCCTGCGGGTCTGCGGCCAGGTCCAGGCGCACGCTATCCGCGGCCAGGCGCTGCACCAGGCCCATCTGGCTGGCGGCCAGGTCCATGAAGTAGGCGGACTCCTGGTGCAGGGCCGAAAGGCTGTGGATGTTCCAGAAGGCCAGTCCGGCCAGCAGGGCCACGAAACTCAAGGTGGCCGCGTAGCGCAGGGTCAGCAGTCTTTCCATAGGCACTTCCGGGGAGGAGTTTCTGGCTCCATTCTTAATAGAGGGAGCCGCCCGGCGCAAGGAACCCTTTTTCGCACTTGGCCCCAGGTCCGGGAAAGGATAGGATGATCACCGGCCGGAGACGCCGGCCCGGAACGAACGGAGGGGTGTGATGGTCCGGTCTGTCTGTTGCCTGGTGCTGGCCGCTGTGCTTCTGTGGGGCTGCGCGGCCAAGTCGCCGCAGTCCCGCGAGGCCCTGCGCGAGGAGTTGCGCGAGGCCCTGCGCGAGAACCCGGACCTGGTCCTGGAGGTGCTCCAGGAGAACAAGGTGGCCGTGCTCCAGACTGTGGAGGAGGGCGCCCGGGAGCGCCGGGTCCAGGAACAGGCCGAACGGCTCAAGCAGGCCCTGGCCAATCCCCTCAAGCCCGCCATCGAGGCGGACCGGCCCATGCTCGGCGCGCCCGACGCGCCCGTGACCATCGTGGGCTACTCCGACTTCCTCTGCCCCTACTGCGGCCGCGCCGCGCTCAACATCCACCGTCTCCTGGACCGCCACGCCGGGGAGGTGCGCTTCTTTTTCAAGCACCTGCCCCTGCATCCCGGCTCCATGGAGCTGGCCGAGACCTTCGAGGCCCTGTCCCTGCGCAGCGACGCCCTGGCCTGGAAGTTCCACGACCTGGCCTTTGCCAGCCGCGACCGCCTGGAAGCGGGCGGCGAGGAGGCCATCACGGCCATGCTCAAGGAGATCGGCGCGGACCCGGCCCGCGTGGCCAGGGACCGCAAGGATTCGCGGGTGACCGCGCGCATCGCCCGCGACGTGCAGGAGGCGGCTTCCTTCAACGTGGACGGCACCCCGACCTTCCTCATCAACGGGGTCATGGTGGAAGGGGCCGTGCCCATGGAGGAGATGGAGGGGGTCATGGCCGCGGCCCTGGCCAGCCAGAAGGACGGAACCATCTGCAAGGAATGCGCGAAAAAGGCCAAGAAATCCACGGAACGGCCCTGAGGGCGGAAACGTCAAAAGGCCGGTCCTTGCGGGGACCGGCCTTTTTTGCGCCCGGGGGCTATGCGGCCGGGATGTCGTCCGCGGTCTTGCTCACCTGGAACATGGAGGCGAAGCCGGACACGGCGAAGACCTCCTGGACCATGCCGGTGAGGCCGCAAAAGCGGATTTCGCCCTGGCGGAGCTTGAGCTGCTTGGCCGTGGCCAGGATGCTCCGCAGGCCCGCGCTGCTCAGGTAATCCACCCCGGAGAGATCCGCGGCCAGGAAGAACTCGCCCTGGCTGATCCAGCTGCCGCATTCGCGCTCGAATTCCGGGGCCGAGGCCGCGTCCATGCGTCCGCTCACCTTGATCAGAATGTATTTGCCCTGCTTGGCGCTCTCGAACTGCATGTGGTTTTCTCCTTGTCCTTCACCCTGTGGGCGGCGGCATCATAGCCCGCGCTCCGGTTCCAGCCAAGTGCTATTTACCGAAATCTCCCGTCTCGAACCAGCAGCCGCGAACGTGCGAACTGCGGCCCGGAACGTAGTCCTGCTCCTCGCCGCCGCCGTGGTGGAACACGCCGAAGAAGCGGCCGCTCTCCAGCTCGCACCAGCCCGAGTAGCCGAAGTCCGGGTACTGGGCGCGGCGGTCGTTGGCCAGTTCCAGGACATGGCTCCGGACCCAGGCGTCGGGCAGGCCCCAGGCCGCGTGCCAGGTCCAGGTGTAGTCCCGGCCGTAGCGCGGCTCCACGGTGCGCAGCTTCAGGCGCCGCCAGAGGTGCTCGCCGCCGTTGTCCTCCGTGGCGCTGCGGGTGCCGAAGACGATGGCCCGGGCGTCGGCCGCCCGCGGGTTCACCGGAATCTCCTGGCGCACCTCGCCGTCCACGGACAGGGCCACCTTGCCGCCGGCATAGACCAGGCGCAGGGTGTGGAAGCGGTCCGGCTCCAAGGCCACGGGCTCGGCGTCCGGCACGTCGGCCACGATGCGCTCCGGGAAGATCTTCCACCATACGCCCAGGCGCAGGCCGCAGCCCTTGTCCTGGGCCGCGCGGCAGAGCACCTGGGCCTCCAGCTCGGCCACGGCCCGCTCCGGGTCGGTGAGCGGCCGCAGGGCGTAGCGCGCCGGAGCCTGGGGGCCCGCGTCGTTCCTGATGAGGAGGCCGTCCTCGCCGAGCGTGGGGTTGCCCGGGTCCGGGGCCAGGCCGTGCACGGCGAACTCCCCGCAGAGATCCTCCAGGCTGCCGAGCCAGGCGCAGGTGCCGCTGTCCGGACCCACGTTGCGATAGGTGCACAACAGCCTGCCGCCGGAGGTCAGGCCCAGGGTGGGGCGGTGGCCGATGAGCCGCGTGGGCTGCGGCTCGGACCAGGTGTCGCCGCCGTCCTCCGAGACGCAGGCGTACATGGGCTCGTAAACGAAGCTGTTCTCGCGCATGAGGGCCAGGAGCCGGCCCTCGGGCAGACGCACGAGGCTGGCCTCGCAGAGCACCAGGCAGGGGTCGTGGGCGATGACCGCGTGCTGCCGCCAGGTGCGGCCGCGGTCCGCGGAGCGGTAGAGCATTTGCTCAGTGGTCGGCTGGCGGGTCTTGGGATGGGGAAAGGCCCCCCGGTGCATGTGCCCGGCCATGGCCAGGCTGTCGGTGTCCAGCTCCAGGATGCGGTCCAGCAGGCCGTGGGTCACGCCCGCAATGGGGGCCGCGGCCCAGTGGCGGCCCTGGTCCGCGCTCCAGTGGAGCACGGGGCCGGAGTCGTCGGAGAGCACGAGCTGGTCCGAGGAGAGCTGCGAGAAGCGGGGGCAGTGGCTCGCGTCCGCGCGCAGCATGCGCGGCGCAGACCATGTGCGGCCCTGGTCCGCGCTCTCCCGGAGCAGGAGGCGGCGGCGCGCGCCCACGTGCTGGTCGTATTCGTTGTACGCCGTCAGGAGGCGGCCGTCGGCCGTGCGGCAGACGTCCGGGAAACAGAGGTAGTGCCCGGGCCTGCGGTCGATGACCACGTGCCGTTCAGGGGCGTGGGCCAGTGTGGGCATGGCCTCCTCCTGGCCGCCCGGCCGGGCGGTCCTAGTCGTTGTCCCGTTCGTCCAGGACCCGCTTGGTCTTGGCGAAGCTGCGCGGCAGCGCGCCCGGGGCCAGGACCTCCACCTCGCTGCGCACCAGGATCTGGCGGCGGATCTCGTCGGACACGGCCTTGGCCAGGGCCGCGCTTTCCTCGGCCGTGTCGGGCCGGCGCTCCAGGCGCACCTGCATGTGGTCCAGGCCTTCCCGGCGCTGCAGGCAGATCTGGTATTCCGAGGAGAGCTGCTTGAACTTCTCCAGCACCGCGGCGATCTGGCCGGGGTAGATGTTCACGCCCCGGAAGATGAACATGTCGTCGGAGCGGCCCTGGATGCGGTCGTGGCGCGGCATGCAGTAGCCGCAGGTGCAGGCTCCGGGCAGCAGACGGGTGAGGTCGCGGGTGCGGTAGCGGATGAGCGGGGAGGCCTCCTTGCGGAGGCTGGTCACCACCAGCTCGCCCATCTGGCCCGGTTCCACGGGCGTGAGCGTGACCGGGTCGAGGATCTCCGCGATGTACAGGTCGGCCCAGTAGTGGATGCCGGTGCGCGCCTCGCACTCCAGGCCCGCGCCCGGGCCGTAGAGCTCGGTCATGCCCGAGATGTCGAAGCTGGCCTCCAGGCCCAGGGCCTGCTCGAACTGGCGGCGCATCTTGGGCGTGTGCGACTCGGCCCCGAAGATGCAGCGCTTGAGCGCGATCTTGTCCTTGAGCCCCTGGCGCTCCACCTCCTCGCCCAGGAGCAGGGCCATGGAGGCCGTGGAGCAGAGGCAGGTGGTCTTCAAGTCCACGAGCATCTGGAGCTGGATCTCCATCATGCCCGGCCCCACGGGCACGGTGAGCGCGCCGAAGTATTCGCTGCCCAGCTGGAACCCGGCCCCGGCGGTCCACAGGCCGTAGCCCACGCAGACCTGGACCCGGTCCAGGGGGGTGAGCCCGGCCAGTTCGTAGCAGCGGGCGAACATCTGCTTCCAGGTGTCGATGTCGTTCTGGGTGTAGGCCAGGACCTTGCGCTTGCCCGTGGTGCCGCTGGAGGCGTGGATGCGCACCACGTCCTTCTCGGGCACGGAGAGCAGGGGCAGGGGGTAGCCGTCCTGGAGGTCGTAGGCCGTGGTGAAGGGCAGGCTCTGCAGGTCGTCCAGGCTGGAGACGCCCGCGGGGTCCACTCCGGCCTCCTTGAGCCGCTTGCGATAGAACGGGCTGCCCTTGGCCGCGTGGGCCACGGTCCATTTGAGGCCCGCCAGCTGGCGGGCGGCGATCTCCTCGGGATGCAGGTCGGGCAGGAAACGGTGGCGCTTGGACATGGACGCTCCTTGACGCGGGGCCTTGCCGGGCCCGGGGAATTGGGATACCCGCCTCTTCATGCAGGAAAAACCGGCGCAGTTCAAGCGAGGCGGGAGGCCGACCCCATGAGCGTGCCCGCCGCCGATCCCTCGGTGATCGCCCTGGCCGCGCTTCTCGGCCTGGTCCTGGGCAGCTTTTCCACCTGCGTGGTCCATCGTTTCCTGGCGGAAAAGTCCATTCTGACCCCGGTCCGCTCCTTCTGCCCCTCCTGCGGCAGGACCCTGACCTGGAGCGAGAACATCCCGGTGCTGAGCTACGTGCTCCAGCGCGGCCGCTGCCGGGGCTGCGGCGCGGCCATCGGCCTGCGCTACATCCTGCTGGAGCTGGGCTGCGGCCTGTGGTTCGGGCTCCTGGCTTGGCGCTTCGGCCTGTCCTGGGCCCTGCCGGTCTATGGGGCCTTCGGCTGGATGTGCCTCACGGCCGGGGCCATCGACCTGGAAATCTTCATCCTGCCGGACATCCTGACCCTGCCCGCCGCGGCCCTGGCCTATCCGGCGGCGGCCTTTCTCCTGGGCCGGGGCTGGCAGGAGCCGCTCATCGGCGCGCTCCTCGGCTCGTGCTTTCTCTGGATTCTGCGCTTCGTGCACATGCGGCTGCGCAAGATGGAGGGCCTGGGCCTGGGCGACGTGAAGCTCATGCTCTCCATCGGCGCGCTCTGCGGCCCCCTGGCCCTGCCCATGATCTTTGTCCTGGCCGGGGTCACGGCCCTGGCCGCCAGCGTGGCCTACCTGCGGCGGCCCGACGCCGACGGGCTCAAGACCGCCGTGCCCTTCGGCCCGTTCCTGGGCCTGGGGGCCATGATCCTGCTGCTCTGGAACGGCTGACTGCCCCGCGCATTCCTTCCGAGGAGGACCCCATGGCCCTGCGCACGGGCCGGGCCTACGACCCGGCCGCCCCCTTGATCGACCCGGAAAAGTGCACGCTCTGCGGACTCTGCGCCCGGATCTGCCCGGGCGGGGTCCTGGAGCTGGAAGGCGGGAGGATCGCCGTGCACCAGGAGCGCCTGTTCGGCTGCATCGGCTGCGGGCACTGCGCCACGGTCTGCCCGAGCGGGGCCATCCTGGTCTCGGGCCGCGACCTGGAGCCCGGCGACATCTTCGGCCTGGCCCCGGCCCGGGAGCGGGCCACGCACGCCCAGCTTCTGGCCCTGCTTCAGGCCCGGCGCAGCGTGCGGCATTACCGTCCGGAGGAAGTGTCCCGGGAGGACGTGGAGCGCATCCTGGAGGCGGCCGCCACCGCGCCCATGGGCCTGCCGCCCACGGACGTGGAGGGGGCCGTGTTCCACGGCCGGGACTGTGTGCGGACCCTGGCCGGGGAGATGATCCCGGCCCTGGACCGCATGTGCCGGATCATGCGGCCGCCGCTCTTCTGGTTCCTGCGGCCGTTCCTGGACAGGGCCACGGCCGAGGCCTTCCGCGGCTTCCTGGTCCCGGTGGTGGACCTCTATGTGCGGGAATGGGCCGCCGGCCGGGATACGCTCTTCTACGGCGCGCCCCTGGGCCTCTATTTTCACGCCGCGGCCTTTGCCGACGCCGCCGACCCCATGATCGCCGCCACCTACGCCATGCTGGCGGCGGAATCCCTGGGCCTGGGCACGTGCATGCTCGGGTTCCCGGGCCACGCCTTCCAGCGCGACCGCGCATTGGGGGAAAAATACGGGGTGCCCAGGAAGCACCACCTGGGGGTGTTCCTGGCGGCCGGGCATCCTGCCGTGCGGCACCAGCGCGGGGTGCGCCGCCGATTCAGCCGGGTGCGCTGGTTCGGGAAAGACTAGCTCCGCCGCAGCTCCACCTGCCGCGCCTCCTCGTCCTTGCCCTGGGCCTCCAAGGCCCGGGCCAGGGTCTGCCAATACTCCTCCTTGTCCGGCGCAAGGGCCGCGCTCTGGCGGGCCAGGACCTCGGCGATCTGCGGGTCCTCGCCCGAGTCCAGGTAGAGCCGGGCCAGGAGGTGCATGGCCTGGGCGTCGTTGTGGTTGGCCTTGAGGGCCAGGTGCAGGTATTCGCGGGCCTGCTCGGTGCGGCCGCGGGCCAGGCAGACCCGGGCCAGGGGCCGCAGGGTCAGCTTGCCGCCCTCGGGCAGCTCAGCGGCCTGGAGGTAGAACTTCTCGGCCTGGGCAGGCTTGTTCTCGCGCTCGGCCAGGGTGCCCAGGCGCAGCAGGCTGTAAACGTGGCGCGGGTCCAGCTTGAGGCAGCGGCGGTAGGCCTCGCGGGCGCGCTTCAGGTCGCCCAGGCGCTGGCAGGCCCGGCCCAGGTTGAAGTGGGCCATGATGTCCTTGGGGTTGGCGGCGATGACCAGCTCGAAGTGCTGGCGGGCCTGCTCCAGGCGGCCCAGCTGGGCCAGGCAGATGCCCAGGGAGTTGCGGGCCGTGAGGTTGTTCTCGTCGGCCAGCAGGGCCAGCTTGAATTCCTCCAGGGCGCCGAAGATGTCGCCGTCCATGTAGAGCTTGTCCGCGGCGATGTTCAGGGACACCGAATCGAACAGGGCGGCCCGGGGCGGCGGCAGGAGCAGGGCGTGGTCCAGGGCCTTGCGGGCGTTCTCCAGGGCCGCGGCCCGGTCGAAGCGCAGGTAGGGGTGGCGGGCGATGCCCACGGCCAGGTTCTGGGACAGCCGCTCCGAGGCCGCGGCGCAGAGGGCCTGGAACTGGGCCAGGACCTCGGCGGGCTCGCGCTCGGGCAGGAAATAGGCCAGCCCGCCCAGGCCGAAGCGGCCGCCCGTGGGCTCGGCCCCCAGGGTCTCGGCGGCCAGCTCGGCCAGCTTGCGCACCTGGCCGTCCATATACTGTTGGAAATGGGCGCTGTGCTCCCCGCCCTGGTCCTGCAGGCGCAGCAGGGCCAGGCAGAAGCCCGCGGGCTTCTGGCGCGCGCGGCCGAACCAGGCCAGGAAGTCGCGGTAGGAGTAGAGCCCGGTGAGGATGTCCTTCTGGGGCGCGGCGGCGGCCTCGGCCGAGGCCTCGCTTTCGAAGGGGCTCTCGCCCTCCTGCACCAGGGTCAGGCGGTCGCCGGCCTCCATGGCCCAGGAGGGGTCCGCGGCGTGCAGCACCTCGGCGAAGCTCATCTCGTCCTGGACCAGGGTGAGCACCACCTCGCCCTTGTACAGCGTGGGGTAGCTGCCCAGCAGGCGGTCCTCCTCGGTGAGCCGGGCCTCGGCGGTCTTCTGGTACTTGGGCGACCAGACCAGGAAGCGGCGGCCCTCCTGGGCGTCCACCGAACGGCCCAGGCTCACGGCCAGCCGGTTCAGGGGCAGGACCTCCAGGACCCGGCCGCCGGACTTGAGGATTTCGGCGTAGGAGAAGACCCGGTTGCGGCCGTGGTCCTTGGCCGTGCCCACGGCCTTGCGGGCCTTGCGCAGCAGGATGCGGGCCTGCTCGCGGTCGCCGCGCTTGAGCTGGACCCCGGACAGGCCCTGGGGATAGTTGATGACGCCCAGGCTGGCCGAGACCTGGAGCCGGTCGCCGGTGAGTTCGTCGGTGACGGCCAGCTTGGCCACCTCCTCGCGGATCACCTCGGCCAGCTGGAAGCTGGCTCGCGGCGTGGCGTCGGGCAGGAGCAGGGCGAAGGCGTCGTCCTGGAGCCGGGCGGCGATGACGTGCTTGGGGCAGACCCGGGCCAGCACCGCGCCCACCTCGGCCACCATGCGGTCGCCCGTGGCGTAGCCGTAGTTTTCGTTGATGCGCTGGAAGCAGTCCAGGTCCATGAGCACCAGGCCCAGGCAGCCGGAAAAGCTCGGCAGGTCGGCGTCCAGGCGCTGGCCCGCGGCGGGCAGGAGGCAGCCCTTGATGAGGCCGATCTCCTGGGTCAGGCAGTGCAGGAAGTGCGCGCGGTTGGCCAGCCCGGTCACCGGGTCCGTGACGCCCTGCTTGTAGAGGACCAGGCGCTCCAGGGTGGCCGAGGCCAGGGCCTGGAGATAGGCCAGGGAGGTCTTGGGCGCGGGCAGCCTGACCCCGCGGGCCACGAACCAGCCCAGGAGCCGGCCGCGCAGCACCAGAGGCAGGAAGACCTCGGCGTCGGCCGCGCGGTACTCGGGCCGGGCCTCGGCCTGGTCCTCCTGGCCGGAGCGCGGGAAGAACAGGCTGTAGGAGGCGAAGGGCAGGAACTGGTGGACGGCGTCCTTGAGGGCGTGCTCGTACTCCACCAGATCCTGCCGGTCCAGGGCCCCGGGGCCCGCCGCGAAGGGGTCTTTATAGGCGCGCATAACCCATGTCCTTATCTTGACAATCCTGTTTGCTCAAGGGGCTTTCCAGGGTCCCGGGGCCTCGGTGGACAAGCCCGGGAAAAGAGGGTAGCACCCGCTCCAAGAATATGGACATCATCCGCGAGCCCCAGGCGCTCCAGAAAGCCAGCCTGCATTGGCGGGCCCAGGGACTGGCCACCGGCCTGGTCCCGACCATGGGCTATTTTCACGCCGGCCACCTCTCGCTCATGGACTTCGCCCGCCAGCGGGCGGACCGCGTGGTGGTCAGCCTGTTCGTGAACCCCACCCAGTTCGGTCCCAACGAGGACCTGGGCCGCTATCCCCGCGACTTCGAGCGCGACGCGGCCCTGGCCCGGGAGCACGGAGTGGACCTGCTCTTCGCGCCCGAACCCGGGGCCATGTACGCCCCGGACCACGCCACCTGGGTGGAGGTGCCGGACCTGGCCCGCGGGCTCTGCGGGGCCACCCGGCCCACGCACTTCAAGGGCGTGACCACCGTGGTCGCCAAGCTCTTCCACCTGGCCCAGCCCACCTTCGCCGTGTTCGGGGAAAAGGACTGGCAGCAGCTGGCCATCATCCGCCGCATGGTCCGGGATTTGCACTTCCCGCTCGAGGTGGTGGGGCGGCCCATCGTGCGGGAAGCCGACGGCCTGGCCTTGAGTTCGCGCAACGTGTTCCTGACCGACGAGGAACGGCGCGCCGCGCCGGGCATCCACCAGGGCCTGCTGCGGGCCGCGGAGCAGGTGGGCCAGGGACAGCGCCGGAGCGCCAAAATCCTGGCGGACCTGGAGGCCTTCTATGCCGAGCGGGTGCCCATGGCTCGTCTGGACTACGCCCGGCTGGTGGACCCCGAGTCCCTGGAGCCCATGGAAGAGGTCCGGGGGGCGGCGCTGCTGGCCGTGGCCCTGTTCATGAGCAAGGCCCGGCTCATAGACAACACGTTGCTGGCAGGTTAAGGATCATGCCTTCTCGCTGTTTTTTGAGCGCAAAGATCCACGGGGCCGTGATCACCGGCGGCAACGTGGAGTATCGGGGCAGCCTGGCCGTGGACCCGGAACTTTTGCGGGCCGCGGGCATCCTGCCCTTCGAGCGGATCGACGTGTACAACCTGGACAACGGGGAGCGGTTCACCACCTACGCCATCCCCGGAGGGCCGGGTGAGATTTGTCTGAACGGGGCCGCCGCCCACAAGGGCCGCCCCGGACAGCGGGTCATCGTGGCGGCCTACGTCTGGCTGGCCGCCGAGGAGTGGGCCGCGTTCCGTCCCAGGACCGTCCTGGTGGACCGGGAGAACCGGGCCGTGGAAGTCCTGGAGGGCCGGATCGAGGGCCCGTGAGGATCGTGAATGTTCAAGGAGGAAGCCTCATGATCAGACCCAAGGGCAAGTACCTGTTCACCTCGGAGTCCGTGACCGAGGGCCACCCGGACAAGGTGGCCGACAAGATTTCCGACGCCGTGCTCGACACCCTCATCGGCCAGGATCCCGAATCCCGCGTGGCCTGCGAGACCCTGGTGACGACGGGCATGGCCTTCATCGCCGGCGAGATCACCACCAAGGCCTACGCCGACCTGCCCAACATCGTGCGCGAGACGGTCAAGGGCATCGGCTACAACAGTTCGGAGATGGGCTTCGACTGGGAGACCTGCGCGGTCATTTCCTCCATCGACAAGCAGTCCGCGGACATCGCCCAGGGCGTGGGACGCCAGAAACCCGAAGAGCAGGGCGCCGGCGACCAGGGCATGATGTTCGGTTTCGCCACCACCGAGACCGACGCCCTCATGCCCATGCCCATCTATCTGGCCCACAAGCTCTCCCGGCGGCTGACCTTCGTGCGCAAGGAGGGTATTCTCGACTTCCTGCGGCCTGACGGCAAGACCCAGGTGGCCGTGGAGTACGAGGACGGCAAGCCGGTGCGCATCGACAACGTGGTGGTCTCGGCCCAGCACCACCCGAGCGTGGACTACGCCGACCTGGTGGAGGCCATCAAGAAGGAAGTCATCTTCCACTCGCTGCCCCAGGAGCTGCTGGACGACAAGCTCAAGATCTACGTGAACCCCACGGGCCGTTTCGTCATCGGCGGACCGGTGGGCGACTGCGGCCTCACCGGCCGCAAGATCATCCAGGACACCTATGGCGGCGCAGGCGCCCACGGCGGCGGCGCGTTCTCCGGCAAGGACCCCTCCAAGGTGGACCGCTCCGGTGCGTACATGGCCCGCTACGTGGCCAAGAACATCGTGGCCGCCGGGCTGGCCGAGGTGGCCGAGGTCCAGATCGCCTACGCCATCGGCGTGGCCGAGCCCGTGTCCGTGCTCTGCACCTCCCACGGCACCGGCCCGGTGTCCGACGCGGCGCTGACCAAGGCCGTGCGCGAGGTCTTCGACATGCGCCCCTACTTCATCATCAAGCGTCTGGACCTGAAGCGGCCCATCTACCGCGAAACCACCAACTACGGCCATTTCGGCCGCGCGCTCCCCGAGTTCCGCTGGGAGCAGACCGACGCCGTGGCCGACCTGCGCACGGCCTGCAAGCTGTAAGCGTGAAAGCGGTTTGACAAAAAAGGGCGGGGCCGAAACCCCGCCTTTTTTTGCGCCCGTTGCAGAACGGAAAAGGGGCGGCCCGAAGGCCGCCCCCGTATGCCTGTGAGGATGCGCAGGTTCTACAGGATGCCGTCCTCGCCGGTGCGGATGCGCAGGGCCTTGGCCAACTCGGTGACGAAGATCACGCCGTCGCCTTCCTTGCCGGTGTGCGCGCCCTTCTTGATGGACTCAATGGCCTTGTCCAGGAAGTCGTCGTTCACGCCGATCTCCAGACGGACCTTCTTGAGCAGGTTCACTTCCATGACCACGCCGCGATAGGTTTCGGTGAAGCCCTTCTGGCGGCCGGCGCCCAGGACGTTGGTCACGGACAGGGAGTAGATTTCCTTGGCGTACAGTTCCTGCTTGACCGCGTTCAGGCGGTCGGGCCGGATGTAGGCTACGATCAGCTTCATTGTGTATTTCTCCTTCTCTCGGGCTTCCGGCTATTCGTTGGTGAAGATCTGGAAGCCGCTGTAGGCCTCCTGGCCGTGCTCGGTGATGTCCAGGCCCTTGATTTCTTCCTCGGCCGGCACGCGGATGCCCACGGTGGCCTTGAGGATGAAGAAGAGGACCAGACCGGTGCCGAAGGCCCAGAGGAACACGGTGCCCACGCCGATGAGCTGGGTGGTGAGCTGGGTCATGCCGCCGCCGTAGAACAGGCCGGCCACCCCGCCGTAGTCCGGGCTGGCGAAGAGGCCCACGCAGATGGTGCCCAGGGCGCCGCACACGCCGTGCACGGAGATGGCGCCGACCGGGTCGTCGATCTTGAGGACCTTGTCGATGAAGTCCACGGAGAGGACAACGGCCACACCGGCCAACAGGCCGATGATCATGGCGCCGTCCGGGCTCACGTTGGCGCAACCGGCGGTGATGGCCACCAGACCGGCCAGGACGCCGTTGAAGCTCATGGAGACGTCGGGCTTGCCGTAGCGCACCCAGGCGGTGATCATGGCCGCCAGGCCGCCGGTGCAGGCCGCCAGGTTGGTGGTCACGGCGATGAGGGCGATGTTCGCCTGCGCGGCCACGGTGCTGCCGGGGTTGAACCCGAACCAGCCGAACCAGAGGATGAACACGCCCAGGGCCACCAGGGCCATGCTGTGGCCCGGAATGGCGCGGGACTTGCCGTCCGGCGAGTACTTGCCGATGCGCGGTCCCATGAGCAGGGCGCCGGCCAGGGAGATCCAGCCGCCCACGGAGTGGACCACGGTGGAGCCGGCGAAGTCGATCATCGGGGCCTCCAGCTTGGAGAGCCAGCCGCCGCCCCAGATCCAGTGGCCGGACACGGGGTAGATGAGGCCGGTGATGGCCACGGAGGCGATGAGGTAGGCCACGAACTTGGTGCGCTCGGCGATGGCGCCGGACACGATGGTGGTGGCGGTGGCGGCGAACACGCACTGGAAGAACCAGAAGGTGAAGCCCCAGAGGCCTTCATCCGTGGCCGGGGTCCAGTCCGAGAGGTTGAAATTGGACAGGCCGATGAACCCGCCGTGGTCCAGACCCATCATCAGGCCGAAGCCGAGGATGTAGAAGGTCACGGAACCGGCGGCGAAGTCGAACATGTTTTTCATGAGAATGTTGCCGGTGTTCTTGGCCCGGGTCAGACCGGCCTCGACCATGGCGAAGCCGGCCTGCATGAACATGACCAGCACGGACGCGATGAGCGTCCACATGATGTTGGCGTTGGACTGGGTGAGATACTCCACCACGTTTTCGGCGGCAGAGGCGGCCTCGGCGGGAGCATCCTGGGCCAGGGCCAGGGCAGGGGCCAGGGCGAGGCCGAACAGGACCGCCCCCCCGAGGGTCCTGCTCAGCCGGAATCCGGTCGGCGACTTGCTGAACAACATACGCTTCCTCCTTAAAAGTGTGCGGGATGGGATGCGAGGCGCAAAGCAAACCCCGGGCCACTTTTACAACATCAAGAAATTATTGATTGTATTTGCGATGGCCGGGGGAAATACTCTTCAAAAATGTTTATTGTATAACAATCGTGTCATGACTGGTGAGAAAGAATTCACAAAAAAGAAAAAACCGTATAAAAATGGCGCAAGGGCTGCGCCCTTATCTAGGGAAATGAAACGGCCGGGGAAAAGGCGCCGCAATCCCACTGGTTGGAAGAGAAAACTGTTGACAGCCTCCGGCCAACTGGGATAGGGCATTGCCCATGAACCTCTCCGAACCCCGCAACTCCTTTTTTTATGGCTATTGGTATTATTGGCGCACCCGCGCTTGCGGTTTCGGGAGAGGTGCACTGTAGCCAAGGGTAGCTGCAGAAAACCAAGCCTCTTCGAAGGGCCGCAGGCGCAAAGCCGGCGGCCCTTCTTGTTTCAGCCGCCGGAGCCGGGACCAGCGAAGGGCGCCAAACTGGAGGAGGACGGCCATGCATCTGGGGAAAAGCATCAGACTGGAACGGATTTTTGACCGCGACACGCACCGCACCGTGGTGGTGCCCATGGACCACGGCGTCACCGTGGGTCCCATCGCTGGCTTGGTGGACATGCGCGCGGCCGTGGGCGCCGTGGCCACAGGCGGGGCCAACGCCGTGCTCATGCACAAGGGGCTGGTGCGCTGCGGCCACCGCACGCACGGCCGCGACGTGGGTCTCATCGTGCACATCTCGGCCAGCACCACGCTCTCGCCCTTTCCCAACGCCAAGGCCCTCTGCGCCAGCGTGGAGGACGCCCTGCGCCTGGGCGCGGACGGCGTGTCCGTGCACGTGAACCTGGGCGACGAGACCGAGCCCGCCATGCTCCGCGACCTGGGGACCATCGCCTCCCGGGCCACGGAGTGGGGTATGCCGCTTCTGGCCATGGTCTATGCCCGCGGCCCCAAGATCACCGACGAATTCGACCCGGACGTGGTGGCTCACTGCGCCCGCGTGGGCATGGAGCTCGGCGCGGACGTGGTCAAGGTGCCCTACACCGGCGACCCCGAGAGCTTTTCCCAGGTGGTGGCGGCCTGCTGCATCCCCGTGGTCATCGCGGGCGGCCCCAAGCTGAACAGCACCAAGGCCTTCCTGGAAATGGTCCGGGACTCCCTGGCCGCGGGCGGCGCGGGCCTGTCCGTGGGCCGCAACATCTTCCAGCACAAGGACCCCGCGGCCCTGACCCGGGCGCTCAACGCCGTGGTGCACAAGGGCGCTTCCGTGGAAGAGGCCCTGGCCATCGCGGGCGAGGACTAGCATGAAGACCATCGTGTTCAAGGCCCTGCCGTTTGACAAAAAGCTCGTGACCCTGGCCCTGGAGTCCGGCGTGGACGCCGTGCTCACCAGCGCGGACAAGGTCGAGGCTGTGCGCGCCCTGGGCCGGGTCCAGGTCCTGACCCCCGAGGACCTGCCGGTGGTGGCGCTGGCCGCCAAGTCCGACGAGGAGGAGGCCGTGCGCCGCCTCAAGGCCGGGGAGCGCGTGGTCCTGGCCAAGGGCTGGGAGATCATCCCGGTGGAGAACATCCTGGCCCAGGCCCCGGACGTGGGCCTGGAAGTGGAGTCCCTGGACCGGGCCAGGCTGGCCGCGGGCGTCCTGGAGCGCGGGGCCGAGACCATCGTGGTCCTGCCCGAGGCGGCCGGGGAGCTCAAGGCCATCGTGGCCGAGGTCAAGCTGGCCCAGGGCGTGCAGCCCCTGGTTCCGGCCCGGGTCACGGAGATCCGCCACGCCGGGCTGGGCCACCGGGTCTGCGTGGACACCATCTCCATGCTCAAAAAGGGCCAGGGCATGCTGGTGGGCAATTCCAGCGCCTTCACCTTCCTGGTGCACGCCGAGACCGAGTCCAATCCCTACGTGGCGGCGCGTCCCTTCCGGGTCAATGCCGGGGCCGTGCACGCATACTGCGTCATGCCCGGCGACAAGACGAGCTACCTGGAGGAGCTGGCCGCGGGCCGCGACGTGCTCGTGGTGGACGCCGCCGGGTCCTCCAGCCTGGCCACCGTGGGCCGGGTCAAGGTGGAGGTGCGGCCCATGCTCCTGGTCACGGCCGAGGCGGGGGGCAAGAGCGGGCAGGTCTTCCTGCAGAACGCCGAGACCATCCGGCTGACCCGGCCCGGCGGCGAACCCGTGAGCGTGGTCGCGCTCAAACCCGGGGACGAGGTGCTCGTGCGCGTGGACGAACCCGGCCGCCATTTCGGCATGCGCATCCGCGAAGACATCAAGGAAGGCTGAGCATGGACGGCAACCACAGCCTCGAACTGGACCTGCTCCAGCTGCGCAAAACCATCGACGGGCTGGACGACCAGATCCTGGACCTGCTCAACCAGCGGGCCGCCATCAGCGTGGCCGTGGGCCGCGCCAAAGCCGACTCCATCGAGACGGTCTTCAAGCCCTTCCGCGAGAAGGAGGTCCTGGACCGGCTCAACGCCCGCAACGCCGGGCCCCTGCCCGAGAGCCACCTGCGGGCCATCTACCGCGAGATCATGTCCTCCTCGCGCCGCCTCCAGCGCCCCGAACGCGTGGTCTATCTGGGGCCCGAGGGCACCTTCTCCTATTTCGCGGGCCTGGAGTACATGGGCCGCTCGGCCGAGCTGTCGCCGCGGGCCAACTTCGAGGACATCTTCCGGGCCGTGTCCGACGGCGAGGCCGAGCTGGGCGTCATCCCGTTGGAGAACTCGCTCCAGGGCACCGTGGGCCAGGTGGTGGACCTCTTCATGCTCTTCCCGGTGTTCATCCAGGCCGAGCTGTTCAGCCGCATCACCCACTGCCTCATGGGCAAGGCCGCGAACACGGCCGAGGTGCGCGAGATCCACTCCCATCCCCAGCCCCTGGACCAGTGCGCCCATTGGCTGCGGAACAACATGCCCGGCCGGACTCTGGTGCCCGAGGCCAGCACCGCGGCCGCGGCCGAGATCGCCTTCCGCCGCGGACCCGAGGTGGCCACCGTGGGCCACGTGCGCCTGGCCGACCGCTACGGCCTGAACGTCCTGGCCGAGCACATCGAGGACGCCCCGGACAACTGGACGCGCTTCCTGGTCATCGGGCCACGGCCCAACACCGAGCCCTCGCGGGACAAGACCTCCATCCTCTTCACCGTGCCGGACAAGCCCGGCGCCCTGGCCGAGGTGCTCGACTCCTTCGCGGGCCGGGCCATCAACATCACCAAGCTGGAGTCCAGGCCCCTGCGCGGCGAGAAGTGGAAGTACGTGTTCTTCACCGACCTCGAGTGCGACCTGAGCAAGGCCGAGTATGAGAGCTTCCTGGCCGAGCTGCGCCAGCGCTGCCACACCCTCAAGGTCCTGGGCTCCTACCCGGCCGGGCCGCACATCGAGACCATGGGCTAGGGGAGGCGCGGTGCACACGGTTTCCGTCCAGGCCCCGGCCTCCAAGTCCATGTCCCACCGGGCGCTCATCGCTGCGTCCCTGGCCCCGGGCCGGTCCCGCGTGAGCGGGCTCCTGGACAGCCAGGATCTCCGGCGCACCCGGGCCTGCCTGGAGACCTGCGGCGCGGTCTTTGACGGCGGCTTCGAGGCCGCCACGGTCACGGGCATGCGCCAGGGGCCCCAGGGCGGCAGCCCGGAGCGGCCCGCGGACATGAACGTGGGCGAGTCCGGCACCACCTGCCGCCTGCTGGCCGGGGTCCTGGCCGCGGGGAGCGGCGCTTTCCGCATCCACGGCGAGGGCCGGATGCACGAACGGCCCATCGGCGAGATCTTCCGCGCCCTGGAGTCCCAGGGCGTCGTGGCGGGCTACGAGGCCGCGCCCGGATACCCGCCCGTGGTCCTCGCCACCCGGGGCCTGTCCGGCGGTTCCCTGACCATCTCCATGGAGGAGAGCAGCCAGTACCTTTCGGGCCTGCTCCTGGCCGCGCCCCTGGCCCGCGGTCCGCTGACCATCGGCGTGGGCGGCTCCAAGGTGGTGTCCTGGCCTTACGTGGCCCTGACCTTGCAGGTGCTGGAGGACTTCGGCGTGGCCGCCCGCGTGAAGCTCCTGGACGCGGACCGCTGGACGGCGGTTTCCCGCGGCCGCGCCTTCGAGGCCCGGCCCGGGGCCATCCGCTTCGTCATGGAGCCCGGGGTCTATCAGGCCCGGGACTACAAGGTGGAGGGCGACTGGAGCAACGCCTCCTATTTCCTGGCCGCCGGGGCCCTGGGTCCCAACCCCGTGAGCGTGGCCGGTCTGCGGCCGGATTCGCTCCAGGGCGACCGGGCCATCCTCGACATCCTGCAGCGCATGGGCGCCGCCGTGTCCTGGCAGGGCGGCAGCGTCCTGGTGGAGCCAGCTCCGGACGGGCTCCGGGGCGCGGACCTGGACATGGGCCACTGCCCGGACCTGGTGCCCACCGTGGCCGTGGCCGCGTCCCTGGGCCGGGGCGAGACCGTCATCCGCAACGTGGCGCACCTGCGCATCAAGGAATCCGACCGCCTGGGGGCCCTGGCCTCGGAGATCGCGCGCGCGGGCTGCGGCGCCGAGCTTCTGTCCGACGGCATCCGCGTCATTCCCGGGACCCCGGTCAAGGACCGCGCGGTCCCGCTTTCGTCCCACAACGACCACCGCATGGCCATGAGCCTGTCCCTGTACTCCCTGGCCGGGGTGGACGTGGCCCTGGACAACCCCGGCTGCGTGGCCAAGTCCTTCCCCGGCTTCTTTACGCAGTGGGACACGGTGGCCGCGGCCGCCCGGGAGGCCGGACGTGGCTGAGCGGCTCGTGCGGAGCCTGGCCGTGGCGGGGGCCGGGGGGCAGATGGGGGCCCTGTTCGTGGAGGCCGCCCGCCGCGCCGGTCTGGAGGTCCGCCCCCTGAGCCGTCCGCTCACGCCGGAGCGCGTGGACGCGGCCGTGCGCGGCGTGGACCTGGTGCTCTTATCCGTGCCCATCAACAAGATGGGCGCGGTCCTGGACGCCGTGGCCCCGGAGCTGGACCCCGGCTGCATCCTGGCCGACCTCTGCTCCGTGAAGGTGCTGCCGCTCAAGCAGATGCTCGAGGCCTTTTCCGGGGCCGTGGTGGGCGCGCATCCCCTGTTCGGGCCGGTGATCCCCGAGGGCTTCGAGCCCCGGGTGGCGGTCTGCCCGGGCCGGGACGAGGCCGCTGCCCGGGCCGTGTCCGCTTTCCTGCAGAAGCTGGGCTACAGCCCGTTCTTCTGCACGGCCGAGGAGCACGATCGCGCCCTGGCCGTGGTCCAGGGCCTCAACTTCACCACCACGGTGGCCTACCTGGCGAGCTTGCGCGAGGTGGACCCCCAGGGCCGCTTCCTGACTCCCTCGCTCCAGCGGCGGCTGGACTCGGCCCGCAAGATGCTCACCCAGGACCGCGAGATGTTCGGCGTCATCGCGGATTCCAACCCCTTCAGCCAGGAGGCGGTGCGCCGCTTCCGCAGCCTCCTGGCTCTGGCCGCCGGGGGCGACCTGGACCTGCTGGCCGACCAGGCCGGCTGGTGGTGGCGAGACGGAAACGGGGCGGGGCGGTAGTGAGCGAGAGCTCAGACGGCAGAGGAATACAGGCCGCGCCCCGCACAGGGGCGCGGCCTTCGTTTTTCACACGGGAGGAAACATGGACATTCGCTTGCAACAATACGGACAGTGGCTTCCGGCCGACGTGCAGACGCCCATCAGCCTCTACCTGAGCCTGGTGGGAGAGAAGCCCGGCATTCTCCTGGAGAGCGCCGAGGTGGACGGCCGCCTGGGCCGCTTCAGCCTCATGGCCTGGGACTTCCGCCTGCGGTTGACGCCCCGGGACGGGAGGCTGGCCCTGGACATGGCGGACGAGCGCCTGGCGGGGCTCAGGGACCTGGAGGGCCTGCCTTTCCTGGAGGGCGTGCGCCGGGTCATGCAGCGCCTGGTCCTGACGCCGGACGAAGGCGTGGGCGAGCTGCCCGCGCTCACCCGCGGGCTTTACGGCTACTTCGGCTACAACACGGCGGGCATGTTCGAACCGGCCCTGGCCCAGGCCGTGCCTCCGGCCGAGGCCGAGTCCTGCCTGGTGCTGGCGGGCCGCGTGGTGCTCTTCGACCACCTGCGCCACCGCTGCTGCTTCCTGGCCCTGGACCGGGACGCCCGGCCCGAACCCATGGCCGTGTCCCTGGAGCCGGGCAGCGGCGGCTGCCCGGACGAGCCCGAGGTTTCGCCCGGCCGCGAAGAGTATTGTGAGGGCGTGCGCAAGGCCAAGGAGCTCATCACCGCGGGCGAGGGCATCCAGCTGGTGCTCTCCACGCGCTTCTCGGTGCCTGCCTGCGAGGACGGCTTCTCCATCTACCGCCGCCTGCGCCAGGCCAATCCCTCGCCGTTCATGTTCTTCATGCGCTTCCCCGAGGTGATCCTGGTGGGCTCCTCGCCGGAGATGATGGTGCGCTGCGAGCGGGGCAGGCTGGAGGTGCGGCCCATCGCCGGGACCCGGCCCCGGGGCAAGTCGCCGGAGCAGGACCAGGCCCTGGCCGAGGACATGCTGGCCGATCCCAAGGAGCGGGCCGAGCACGTCATGCTCGTGGACCTGGGACGCAACGACCTGGGCCGCATCGCGGCCCCGGGCACGGTGCGGGTGGAAAAGTTCATGCAGGTGGAGCGGTTCTCCCACGTCATGCACCTGACCTCCTACGTGGAGGCCCAGCTGCGGGACGGCCTGGACGCCCTGGACGTGCTGGCCTCCACCTTCCCGGCGGGCACCGTGTCCGGCGCGCCCAAGATCTGGGCCATGCGGACCATCGCGGAGATGGAGCGCCGCAACCGGGGACCCTACGCCGGGTGCATCGGCTGGCTCGGCCTGGACAAGGGGGCGGTGAGCCTGGACACGGGCATCACCATCCGCAGCATGTGGATCCGAGACGGCAGGGTCTCCTGGCAGGCCGGGGCCGGGCTGGTCTATGATTCGGTGCCGGAAAAGGAATGGCAGGAGGCCAACAACAAGGCCCGGGTGCTGCGCGAGGTGATCCGGGGCAAGGAGGACGGCGATGTTTTTGCTCATCGATAATTTCGACTCCTTCACCTTCAACCTGGTGCAGGCATTCCAGCAGCTGGGGGCCGACCCCGTGGTCTATCGCAACGACCGGCCCGAGGTCCTGGAGCTGGCCGCCGGCGGCAGGCTGTCGCGGGTCTGCATCTCGCCCGGCCCCAGCCGTCCGGAGAACGCCGGGCTCTGCCTGGAATTCCTGAAGCGGCTGCCCAAAAGCGTGCCTGTGCTGGGCGTGTGCCTGGGCCACCAGATCCTGGGCCATCACGCCGGGGCCTCGGTGGTGCGCGCCGAGCGCATCATGCACGGCAAGACCTCCCTGGTGGAGCACGAGGGCGCGGGCCTCTTCGCGGGGCTGCCCAATCCCTTCGAGGTCTGCCGCTACCATTCGCTCCTGGTGCTGGCCCACGAGGCCCCGCAGGCGCTGCGGACCACGGCCCGCACGGCCGAGGGCGAGGTCATGGGGCTCGCCTACCTGGACCGGCCCTGGGCCGGGGTGCAGTTTCATCCCGAATCCATTCTCACGCCCCAGGGGCCGGCGCTCCTGGCCAACTTCCTGAACACGCAGCCCGCGCAGGCGGCCTGAGGAGGGGAACATGGACGGTCTTCGCGACATTCTGGAGACCCTGGCCCGGGGCCAGGACCTGGGCGCGGAACAGGTGGGCGCGGCCTTCGGCGCGCTCATGTCCGGGGAGCTGACCCAGGCCCAGGCCGGGGCCCTGCTCATGGGCCTGCGGGCCAAGGGCGAGACCCCGGAGGAACTGGCCGCGGCCGTGAACGCGGCCCTGGGCCACGCCCGCCGGGTGGAGGGGCTTTCCGGCGCGCGCATCGACACCTGCGGCACGGGCGGCGACGGCTCGTGCAGCTTCAACTGCTCCACGGCCGTGGCCCTGTTCCTGGCGGACATGGGGCACAAGGTGGTCAAGCACGGCAACCGCGCCGTGTCCTCGTCCTGCGGCAGCGCCGATGCGGTGGAGGCCCTGGGCCTGCCCCTGCCCAAGGAGCCCGAGGAGGCCGCGCGGGAGCTTGCGCGCCGCAACTTCGTGTTCCTCTTCGCCCCGGCCTTTCATCCGGCCTTCGCCCACGTGGTGCCGGTGCGCCGGGAACTGGGCATCCGCACCCTGTTCAACCTCATGGGGCCGCTCCTGAACCCGGCCCGGCCCACGCATCAGCTCCTGGGCGTGGGCGTGCCCCAGGCCCTGGACCTCATGGCCCGGACCCTGGCCCTCACCGGCGTGGAGCACGCCCTGGTGGTGCACGGCTTCGGCGGCTACGACGAACTGACCCCCTTCGGCCCGGCCCAGGCCCGGCTCGTGCGGGGCGGCGCGGTGGAGTCCCTGGAGATCGACCCCCAGGCCCTGGGCCTGCCCCTGCACAAGCCCGAGGGAGTGCGCGCCGAGGGCAAGGACCAGGCCGTGGCCGCGCTCAAGGCCGTGCTGGCGGGCCAAGGCAACGCGGCTATGCAGGACATGACCGCCCTGAACCTGGCGGCCTGTCTTTCGCTCCTCACGGAGCGGCCCCTGGCCGACTGTCTGGAGGAGGCCAGGGCCAAGGTGGCCCGGGGCCTGAGCCCGGAGGCCCCCCATGCTTGAGCGTTTCCGCCAGGCCAAACAGGCCGAGATCGAGCGGCTGCTGGCCCAGGGCCCGCCGCCCCCGCTGCCCGGCGCGCGGCCGGGCTTCCGGGCCGGACTGGAGGCCAAGGGCCCCTGCGCGGTCATTGCCGAGTACAAGCGGGCCTCGCCGTCCAAGGGCGTCATCAACCTGGGGCTGGAGCCCGGCGATGTGGCCGCCATGTATGCCCGGGCCGGGGCCGCGGCCCTCTCCGTGCTCACCGAGGAGGCCTATTTCCAGGGCCGGCTTGAATTTCTCGCGGCCATGACCGGGCCGGGCCTGCCGCTGTTGCGCAAGGACTTCCTTTTTCATCCGCTCCAGGTGGCCCAGACCGCGGCCACCTCGGCCTCGGCGCTCCTGCTCATCGCGCGCATGTTCGGCGCGGCCACGGAGCTGCGCAGCCTGCGCGAGCAGGCCGAGGGCCTGGGCCTGGAGGCCGTGGTGGAGGTCTTCGACGAGGCCGACCTGGGCCTGGCGCGGGATTCCGGGGCCACGCTCCTCCAGGTGAACAACCGCGATCTGGACACCCTGCGGGTGGGCCTGGACGTGTCGCGGCGGCTGGCCCCGCAGCGCGGGGCGGGCGAGTTCTGGATCAGCGCCAGCGGCATCGACCGGCCGGAGCAGGTGGCCGAGATGCGCGACCTGGGCTTCGGGGCCGTGCTGGTGGGCACCTCGCTCATGTCCAGCGCCGACCCCGGCGCGGCCCTGGCCGCCCTGGCGCGGGGAGGGCGGCCGTGAACCCGGTGCGGATCAAGGTCTGCGGCCTGACCCGCAGTCAGGACGTGCTGGCCTGCCAGGACCTGGGCGTGGACTTCCTCGGCTTCATCTTCCATTCCGGCAGCCCACGTTGCGTGGATCCGTCCTTTGCCGCCCGTTTCCAGCGGGGCCGCGGGCTCAAGGTGGGGCTCTTCGTGCGCCAGACCGCGGACGAGGTGAACCGGATCATGGATCTGGCCGGTCTGGACCTGGCCCAGCTCCACGGGGGCCAAGACCGGGGGTTCTGCCGGGCCGTGGGACCGGAGCGGGTCGTCAAGGTGCTCTGGCCCGAGGCCCTGGGCTCGCGCCAGGCCTTGGAGGTCGAGGCCGCGGCCTTTGCGGACTGCTGCCGCTACCTGCTCCTGGACGCCGGAAGCGCGGGCGGCGGCCACGGCCGGAGCATTGATGCGACATATTTACAACAGGCTGTGATGCCGAAGGATTGGTTCCTGGCGGGCGGGCTCGGCCCGGACACCGTGGCGGCCGCCCTGGCGGCCTGCGCGCCCTTTGGCCTGGACTGCAACTCCGGGGTGGAGGACGCCCCGGGCATCAAGAACCCGGACAAGATCGCGCAGGTTCTGCGGCTTGCCGGGCGCAACATCCAACAGCGGGGAGAGAGGTCATGAAGAAAGGCTATTTCGGCGACTTCGGCGGACAGTTCGTGCCCGAGCTGCTCATGCCGCCGCTTCTGGAGCTGGAGAAGGTTTTGGCCGAGGTGGTGCGCACCGACGAGTTCAGGGCGCGCTACTCCGCGGAACTCAAGGACTACGTGGGCCGTCCCTCGCCCCTGACCTTCTGCCCCACGCTCTCGGCGGCCACGGGCGTGGACATCTGGCTCAAGCGCGAGGACCTGAACCACACCGGCTCGCACAAGATCAACAACACCATCGGCCAGGGCCTGCTCACCCGGATGATCGGCAAGCGCGTGCTCATGGCCGAGACCGGAGCGGGCCAGCACGGCGTGGCCACGGCCACGGCCGCGGCGCGCTTCGGCCTGGAGTGCGTGGTCTTCATGGGCGCGGTGGACGTGCAGCGGCAGTCCCACAACGTCCAGCGCATGGAGCTTTTGGGCGCGCGCGTGGTGGCCGTGGAGTCCGGCACCCAGACCCTCAAGGACGCCATCAACGCGGCCCTGCGCTACTGGATCGCGGAACAGCGGACCGCCCACTACTGCTTCGGCACGGCCGCCGGTCCGCATCCCTTCCCGGAGCTGGTGCACGAGTTCCAGACCGTCATCAGCCGCGAGGCCCGGGCCCAGTTCCTGGAGAAGAACGGCCGCCTGCCGCACGCCGTGGTGGCCTGCGTGGGCGGCGGCTCCAACGCCATCGGCATGTTCCACGAGTTCATCCCGGACCGCGAGGTGCGGCTCATCGGCGTGGAGGCCGCGGGCTCGGGCGAGCCGGGCTGCTACAACTCCGCGCCCCTGAACCTGGGCCGTCCCGGCGTGCTCCATGGCATGCGCACCCAGCTCCTGCAGACCGACGAGGGCCAGATCCTGCCCTCGCACTCCATCGCCCCGGGCCTGGACTACCCGGGCGTGGGGCCGGAGCACGCGGCGCTCCAGGCCGCCGGCCGGGCCGAATACCGCCTGGCCAACGACCGCCAGGCCCTGGCCGCGTTCCAGGCCCTGACCCGGGGCGAGGGCGTGATCCCGGCCCTGGAATCCTGCCATGCCCTGGCCTGGGTCCTGGAGAACGCCGCCGAGCTCAAGGGCCAGAGCGTCATCGTCTGCCTCTCGGGCCGCGGGGACAAGGACCTGGGCATCGTGGCCGAGAGCCAGGGCTGAAACCGGATAGCCAACGGAGAGATCATCATGAATTCGCTGCTCACCGAGAAGATCACGGCGGCCCACGCCGCCGGGCGTCTGGGCCTCATTCCCTTCCTGCCCGCGGGCTACCCGGACAAGTCCCGCTTCTGGGTCGAAATCGCGGGCCTGGACGCGGGCGGGGCCGACATCATCGAGATCGGCATGCCCTTTTCCGATCCCGTGGCCGACGGCCCCGTGGTGGAGGCCGCCTCGCTCAAGGCCCTGGACCTGGGCGTGAACCTGTCCTGGATTCTCAACGAGCTGGCCCTGCGGCGCGCGGGCATCCGGGCGGGCATCGTGCTCATGGGCTACCTGAACCCGGTGCTCCAGTATGGCCTGGATCGCTTCGCCAAGGACGCCGCGGCCGCGGGCGTCAACGGGCTGATCCTGGCCGACCTGCCCTTCGAGGAGGCCGGGCCCGTGCGCGAGGCCCTGGAGGCCCAGGGCCTGGACCTCATCCCCCTGGTGGGCCTGAACACGAGCCGGGAACGCATGGGCCTCTATGCCAGGAAGGCCCGGGGCTTCGCCTACTTCGTCTCGGTCCTGGGCACCACGGGCGAGCGCGCCAGCCTGCCGTCCGAGGTGCGCCAGGGCCTGGCCCTGGCCAAGGAGACCTTCACCATCCCCCTGGCCCTGGGCTTCGGGATCAAGTCCCCGGAGCAGTTGGCCGAACTGCGCGGCCAGGTGGACGCGGCCGTGTTCGGCTCCAGCCTCATCAAGCACCTGGACGCGGGCGGGGACGCGGCCGGGTTCATGGCGCGCTGGAGGTGATCCCAGGGCGGACTTGACATTCGTTAGGGGCCATACTATATGGCCCCTAACGAGGTGCCGCCATGCTGTTTGTCCGCGACTTCCCTGATGAAGCCATGCTGTTGGACATTTCCCGGCGGTTCAACTCCATGGACCCTCGGGCCGTGCGGGCCTGTCTGGCCCTGGGCCTCACCACACGCGACATGCGCGAGTCGTTCGAGCGTTTCCTGAGCCAGTACGGGCTGTCGAATGGCCGCTTCCTCGTCCTGGCGGTCATGTTCCGCACCCCGGACGAAGCCGTGTCGCCCTCGTCCCTGGCCCACGGGGTGGGCGTGACCCGGGCCACCATGACCGGGCTCCTGGACGGGCTGGAGCGGGACGGGCTGGTGACCCGCGCGGACGACGCCGAGGACCGGCGCAAGAAGCTCGTGCGCCTGACTCCCCAGGGGCAGGAATTGATCCAGCGGGTGCTGCCGGAGCATTCCCGCCGGACCACGCGCTTCGCCGCCTGCCTGACCTGCGAGGAGTGGGTCACCTTGACCGCGCTTCTGGCCCGCATCCAGAGCGGCATCGAGGCCTTCGAGAATATCGATAAATGAATCGATAGTCAGGAAAAAGAATGGGTTGTATGGCCGCCGCCGCAATGGAGGCGGCTTTTTTGCGTTCAGGCCCCGGCCGCCTGGAAGGCTTTGCGCACCATGTCCTGGGCCTCCTCCTGCAGGCGCTTGAGGTGGTCCTCGCCCAGGAAGCTCTCGGCGTAGATCTTGTAGATGTCCTCGGTGCCCGAGGGCCGGGCCGCGAACCAGCCGTTGTCCGTGACCACCTTGAGCCCGCCGAAGGACCGGCCGTTGCCCGGGGCCTTGGTGAGCCGGGCCCGGATGGGCTCTCCGGCCAGTTCCGAGGCCGTCACCATGTCCGGCGTGAGACTGGCGAAGGCCTGCTTCTGGGCCGGGGCGCAGGCCACGTCCAGGCGCTGGTAGAGCGGCTCGCCCAGCCGCGCCGTGAGCTGCCGGTAGAGCTCCCCGGGGTCGCGGCCGGTGCGGGCGGTGATCTCCACGGCCAGGAGGTCCATGATGATGCCGTCCTTGTCCGTGGTCCAGACCGTGCCGTCCCTGCGCAGGAAGCTGGCTCCGGCCGACTCCTCGCCGCCGAAGCCCAGGCTCCCGTCCAGAAGCCCGTCCACGAACCACTTGAAGCCCACGGGCACCTCGCGCAGCGTGCGGCCCAGGTCCGCGGCCACGCGGTCGATGAGCGAACTGGAGACGAGCGTCTTGCCCACGGCCGCCGCCGGGCTCCAGCCGGGCCGGGTGCGGAACAGTTCGCTCACGGCCACGGCCAGGTAGTGGTTGGGGTTGAGCAGCCCGGTCCCGCGGGTGACGATGCCGTGGCGGTCGAAGTCCGGGTCGTTGCCGAAGGCCAGGTCGAAGCGCTCCCGGTGCCCGATGAGCGAGGCCATGGCGTAGGGCGAGGAGCAGTCCATGCGGATCTTGCCGTCCTTGTCCACGGTCATGAAAGAGAAGGTGGGGTCCACGGCCCGGTTCACCACCGTGAGCTTGAGGCCGTAGCGGTCGGCGATGGGGTCCCAGTAGGCCAGGCCCGAACCGCCCAGGGGGTCCACGCCGATGTTCATGCCGGCCGCGGCGGCCAGGTCCAGGTCCAGGATGTTGCCGAGATCGGCCACGTAGGGGGTCACGTAGTCGTATTCCGCCACGCAGTCCGCCGCGATGGCCCGGGCAAAGGGCATGCGCCGGACCTCCTTGAGCCCGCCGCGCAGGAGCGCGTTGGCCCGATCCTGGATGGCCGTGGTGGTGGCCGTGTCGGCCGGGCCGCCCTCGGGCGGGTTGTACTTGATGCCGCCGTCCTCGGGCGGGTTGTGCGAGGGCGTGATGACGATGCCGTCGGCCAGTGCGCTCTTCCGGCTCCGGTTGTGGGTGAGGATGGCGTGGGAGATCACCGGCGTGGGCGTGTGGCCGCGGCCGGCCTGGATGCGGGTGGCCACGCCGTTGGCCGCCAGGACCTCCAGGGCGGTCATGAGCGCGGGCTCGGACAGGGCGTGGGTGTCCATGCCCAGGAAGAGCGGGCCGTCCACTCCGCGGGCGGCGCGCTGTTCGCACACGGCCTGGACAATGGCCAGGATGTGGCCCTCGTTGAAGGACTGCTCCAGGGAGCGGCCCCGGTGGCCCGAGGTGCCGAAGCTCACCGCCTGGGACGGCTCGTCGGGGTCCGGCGAGAGGGCATAGTAGGCCGCCACCAGGCGGGGAATGTTGGCCAAGAGTTCGCGGGGCGCGGGCTTGCCGGCCAGGGGATGCAGGGGCATGGGACCCTCCGTTGGGGCCAGGATAGCAGAGGCCGGGGCCGGGGGACAAGGCGCTCGACCCTCCGTCCGGCTTGAGCCGGGACGGCTCTGCGGGTAGGGTGGTTTCATGGCGACTGATACGCATCGCCCGGCGCGCCTGGATTTCGAGGGAGAACTCCAGGCCCTGGTGCGGCTTGCCGACCCCGGCCCGCTGGTCTTCGACGCCTCGCGCCGGGCCTCCATCAAGGACGTGGTCGAGTCCCTGGGCGTGCCCCACACCGAGGTCTATACCCTGACCGTGGATGGCCGGGCCGTGGATTTCGGCCACATCCTGGAGCCCGGCCAGGAGGTGCGCGTGGGACCCGCTTGCCCGCCCGTGGACGTGACCGCGCCCACCCTGTTGCGGCCCCACGCCCTGCCGGAGCTGCGCTTCGCCGTGGACGAGAACGTGGCCAAGCTGGCCGCCCTGCTGCGCACCCTGGGCTTCGACGCGGCCTATGACCGCAGCTACGGCGACGGCCGCCTCGCCCGCCTGGCCGCAGAGGAGGGGCGGGTGGTGCTCTCGCGGGACCGGGCCTTGCTCAAGCGCGGGGAGATCGTCTGGGGCCGCCTGGTGCGGGCCGCCCGGCCCATGGACCAGCTCCTGGAGGTCCTGGACCTCTTCGGCGTGCGGCGTGCGCCCGCGCCCTTCGGCCGCTGCCTGCGCTGCAATCTGGCCCTGCGGGCCGTGGACAAGGCGGCCGTGCTGCACCGGCTGGAGCCCAAGACCCGCCTCTATTACCACGACTTCCGGATCTGCCCGGGCTGCGGCCGGATCTTCTGGCAGGGCTCGCACCACGAGCACATGCTCCAGGCATTGCGCCAGGCCGGGGTCCTTCTGCCGGACGCCGATTCCTCGGGCAAAGCTTGAAATGGCGGGCCGGCTGTATTAAGAATCGCTTAATATTTTCCGCAGTTTCACAGCCCGCAACAGCCCCGGGTCCCTGGAGAACGTATGTCGGCCAGCGCCAAGACGGTCAAGGAATTCATCGCCAGGGCCAAGTCCTATATCCAGCGCAACGACTATCTCCGCACGCTCAAGGCCCTGTGCCAGGCCCTGGAGCTGCTCCACGGCAGCCAGATCTTCGGCCGCGAGCGCTTCGAGGTGAACGTGCTGCTGGACGAGGCCCTGCGCGACCTTTCGGGCATGAAGCAGATCAAGCGCGTCTTCCCCCAGGGCATCCAGTACCAGAAGGGCCAGGAAAAGACCCTCTGGCGCACGCTCAGGCGCATGCACGACAAGCTTGAGGCGGCCATTGAGAAGGTCCGCATGGAGAAGATACGGGCCCAGAAGATGGAACTGGACGAGATGCTCATCAAGGCCCAGGAGTTCCTGGTGAAAAAGGAGCCCCTGGAGGCCCGCAAACTGTTCCGCAAGGCCAGCGAGATGTTCCCGGACGAGAAGAACCTGCCCGTGGACATCGGCAACCGCCTGATGATGGCCGGGCTGTTCGCGGAGGCCCTGGAATACTTCAAGCGCGGCCAGGAGGTGGACCCCGCGGACCCCCGGCCCTACCAGTTTTCCGTGCTCTGCTACGAGGCCACGGGCGAGCTGGACAAGGCCGAGGATGTGCTCAAGGACGCCCTGCGCCGGTTCGGGGGCAACGAGAGCCTGTTCCTGCGCATGGGCAGGCTGGCCACCCAGAAGCGGAGCTGGTCCGAGGCCTACGACTCCCTGACCCAGGTGCTCCAGCTCAATCCCACCAACCAGGAGGCCCTCAGGCTGCTCAAGCAGGTGGGGCCGCGCATCTTCGGCGCGGGCTTCGACCCCGCCAAAAACCTTCCGGACAAGGCTCCCAAGCCGGCTCCGGGCCAGGCTGCCGGAACCCCGGACCGGGCCTCCGGCGCGCCCATCAAGCTCGACCTCTGATCCCGCTGCCCGGCCAGTCACGGGCGTTCATTTATCATTGGCCGGAATATCGGCGATCTGCTATCATTGGTTTTATCTCCACCACTCCGGGCCCGGACCTTCGGCCGGACAAAGGAGGACGCGGCCATGGTTTTCGCACGGATCGCATGGGCAGTGGCGCTGCTGGCAATGGCGGCGGGGTGCGCGGCGGAGGACGGCTCCCTGGAGCGCCTGAGGCGGGAGGGGGTCATCCGCATCGGCTACGCCGCGGAAGCGCCCTTCGCCTTTCTCTCGCCCCAGGGCTGGGTCACGGGCGAGGCTCCGGAAGTGGCGCGAGTCGTCGTGGAACGCCTGGGCATCGGCCGCATCGAATGGCGGCAGACGGAATTTTCCCGGCTCATCGAGGAGCTGGAGGAGGGCCGCGTGGACATGGTGGCCGCGGGCATGTTCATCACCCGGGAGCGGGCGGAACGGGTCCTTTTTTCCGAGCCCACCTTCCGCGTGCGCCAGGCCCTGCTCGTGCTTGCCGGCAACCCCCTGGGCCTGCACTCCTACGGCCAGGCCGCGGCCAGGGGCGCGCGGGTGGCCGTGCTTGGCGGTTCTGTGGAGGAGCGCCTGCTGCGCGGGCTGTACCGGTCCCGGGGGGACCTGCTGGTGGTGGCGCCGGACGCGGTCACCGGCCTGGTGGCCGTGGAATCCGGCCAGGCGGACGGCCTGGCCCTGTCCTCGCCCACGGTGCGCTGGATGGCGAGCCAGGATCGCCTGGGCCGCGCCGAGGTGGCCGATCCCTTCGAGCAGGAGCCCGGAGTCTCGGACCGGCTCGGCTTCGGGGCCTTCGTCTTTCGCAAGAACTGTCCGGCGCTGTGCGCGGCCTGCAGCGGCGAATTGAGCCGCTTCATCGGCAGCGCGGAGCATCGCGAACTGGTGGCGCCTTTCGGATTTACGGCCTCGGAGCTGCCGGGCGGCATGCGCACCGGCCAGATCCTGGCGCAGTGAGCGGTCCATGGGCGCCGCCCGCAGCACTTCCCACCGTTTTTTCGGAGTCCAGGCCTGGGGCCTGGCCGCCCTGGCCCTCTCCCTGCTCATTTGCGGGGGCATCGCCGTGCTTCAGGCGGCCCAGGTGAACAGCCTGGAACGCATCAGCAGCACGCTGGACAGCCTGCGCCTGGCCCGGGTGGATCTGGCCAAGGGTTTTCTTTACAGCACCCTGGGCACGGACCAGAATTCCCCGTTCAGCCGGAGCCAGGGCCTGGCCCTCCTGGATCAGGGTCTCACCTCCATGGAGCGCTCCCTGGCCACCCTGGACTGGGATGACCCCACCCTGGCGGAGGCCTTCAATACCGAGGCCCGGCGGTTCCGCAGCCTTCTCGAGATGTGGCTCAACAGCCGGGGCCAGCAGAGGGACGTGGAGACGCGGCTGCGGGTCCTGTTCCACGCCCTGGAGCAGCGCGCCGACCATGTGGACGTGGAGATCCGGCGCAGCCTGTACCGCTTCCAGTCCGACTTCACGCGCCAGTTTCAGGCCACACTGGCGGTCTCCGGCCTGCTTCTGGCGGGGGTCTTCTGCGGCGTGATCCTGGCCGGCCGGGCCCAGAAGCGCTCGGAGCAGGCCCTGCGCGAGAGCGAGGAACGCTGGCATTTCGCCTTGGAGGGGGCTGGGGACGGCATCTGGGACTGGGATCTGGAACAGGGGGCGGTGTTCTATTCCGCGCGCTGGAAGCGCATGCTCGGCTATGCCGAGGACGAGATCGGAAATTCCCCGGAGGACCGGCGCAGCAGGCTGCACTCCGAGGACCGGGAGCGGGTGGACAAGGATCTCAAGCGGCACCTGGACGGCCTCACCTCCCTGTACACCAGCGAGCATCGCCTGCGCCGCCGGGACGGGACCTACGCCTGGGTCCTGGACCGCGGCAAGGTGGTGGACTGGGCTGCCGACGGCCGGCCGCGGCGTTTCATCTCCAGCCAGTCCGACATTTCCGGCCGCAAGGCCGACGAGGAGCGCGCCCGCTGGGAGGCCGATGCGGACCGGGCGCTGGGGGAACTCTCCGCAGCCCTCATCGACGACACGTCCGGGTTCAACGAGATCACCGACACCACCCTGCACTACGCCAAGCTGCTCACCGGCAGCCAGCACGGCTTCGTCTCGGTCCTGGACCAGGATACCGGCGACAACGTCAGCTATTCCCTGACCCGCATGATGGGCCGGGAGTGCCGGGTCGATGGCCAGGACCGGCGCACGGTCTTTCCCAGGAATCCGGACGGCGCCTATCCCTCCCTCTGGGGACACGCGCTCAACACGGGCCGCGCCTTCTTCACCAACGATCCCGGGGCCCACGGCTCGTCCCGGGGCCTGCCCGAGGGACACATCACCCTGGAGAACTTCCTGAGCGTCCCGGCCCATGCGGGCGGCAGGATGGTGGGCCAGGTGGCCCTGGCCAACGCGACCCGGCCCTACTCCGGGCGCGACCTGGAGGTGGTGGCGCGGTTGGCGCGGCTCTATTCCGTGGCCGTGGCGCGCAAGCATTCCCTGGAGGCCCTGAGCGCCAGCGAGGAACGCTTCCGGGCCACCTTCGAGCAAGCCGCCGTGGGCATCGCGCTCATGGCCCCGGATGGCCGCTGGCTGCGGGTGAACCAGCGGCTCTGCGACCTGGCGGGCTACGACGGCCAGGATCTTTTGAGCATGACCTTCCGGGACATCACCCTGGCCGAAGACCAGACCCGGGAGCAGGCGCTCATGGATCAGGCCCTGTCCGGGACCGTGTCCTCCTATTCCCTGGAAAAGCGCTTCGTGCGGCGCAACGGCGAGCTGATCTGGGCCTTCGTCTCGGTCTCCGTGGTGCGGCGGCGCAGCGGCCAGCCCGACTGCCTCGTGGTGGCGGCCCAGGACATCGACGACCGCAAGCGGGCAGTGGATGCCCTGCGCGAGAGCGAGGCGCGTTTCCGCAGCCTGTTCGACGGGGTGGAGGCCATCGCTGTCCAGGGCTATGACGGGGAGCTCAAGGTCACCTCCTGGAACGCGGCCAGCCAGCGGCTCTACGGCTACAGCGCGGGCGAGGCCCTTGGCCGCCGCCTGGAGGACCTCATCCTGCCGCCGGAGCGCGCGGCCCAGGTGCTGGGCGATCTGCGCCGCCTTCTGGACACGGGCGAACCCCTGCCCGGACAGGAACAGTCCATGCGCCGCAAGGACGGCAGGCTGGTGCCGGTATTCTCAAGCCACGCCCTCCAGCGCGGCCGCTCCGGACGCCAGGAACTCTTCCGCCTGGACGTGGACCTGACCGAACTGGACAAGGTCCGGTCCGAATTGCTGCGCGCCAAGGAGGCCGCCGAGGCCGCCAGCCAGGCCAAGTCCCAGTTCCTGGCCACCATGAGCCACGAGATACGCACCCCGCTCAACGGCGTGCTCGGCATGCTCCAGTTGGTGGGGGCCACGGACCTGAACCAGGAACAGGCCGGGTATGTGGACACGGCCACCTCCTCGGCCCGCAGCCTGCTGCGCATCCTTTCGGACATCCTGGACATCTCGCGCATCGAGTCCGGCCGCATGCCGCTCGGCTCGGAGGTCTTTTCAGTGGAGGAGGTGGTCCGGCCTGTGGTCAGCGCCTTCCAGCACGGGGCCGGGCAGAAGGGCCTGGACTTCCAGTGGAGCCTGGACCCGGAAATCCCGGCCCGGCTGCGCGGGGACGCGGGCAGGATACGCCAGGTGCTCTACAACCTGGTAGGCAATTCCGTGAAATACACGGAGCGCGGCGCGGTGCGGCTGGAGGTCTATCCGCTGCGGGCCTCGCCAGGACCGGGCAAGGTCTTTTTGCACATCGCGGTCACCGACACGGGCATCGGCATCCCGGACGACAAGCTGGGGGCCATGTTCGAGACCTTCACCCAGGCCGACGGCTCCTACACCCGGCGCTTCGGGGGCTCGGGCCTGGGCCTGAGCATCGTCAAGCACCTGGTGCGGTTCATGAACGGCAGTCTTTCCGTGAGCAGCGAGCCGGGCGTGGGCACCGAGGTGCACGTCACCCTGGTCCTGCCTCTGGCCGAGACCCCGGCCGAACCGGCTCCGGACCCGGCCGGACCGCCTCTGGCCGAGACGCGCAGCTACAGGATTCTCGTGGTGGAGGACGACCGGGTCAACCTCCTGACCATCGGCAGCTTCCTGCGCAAGATGGGGCACACGGTGGACGGCGCAGGCAATGGCGCCGAGGCCCTGGAGACTCTGGCCCGGAAGCGCTACGACTGCGTGTTCATGGACGTGCAGATGCCGGTCATGGACGGGGTCACGGCCTCCCGCAAGATCCGGGCGGGCGAGCCCCGGGTCCAGGACCCCGGCCTGCCCATCGTCGCGGTGACGGCCCACGCCATGCCCAGCGACCGGGAGCGCTTCCTGGCCGCGGGCGTGGATGACTACCTCGCCAAGCCTGTGGAGATGGACGAGCTCCGGCTGGTGCTGGCGCGGGTCATGGCCCGGCGGGGCTGAAGAACGCGCGGACCGAAAAAAGCCCCGGCTTGCGCCGGGGCTTTTTCATTGAGCTTGGGGAATGGCCGGATGCTAGTACATGCCGCCCATGCCACCCATGCCGCCCATGCCGCCGGGCATGGCCGGAGCCGGGGCCTTGGGCTCGGGCTTCTCGGCGATGGCGCACTCGGTGGTCAGCAGCAGACCGGCCACGGAGGCGGCGTTCTGCAGGGCGATGCGGGTCACCTTCTTGGGGTCGATGACGCCGGCCTTGATCAGGTCCTCGAACTCGGCGGTGGCGGCGTTGTAGCCGAAGCCGTCCTTGCCCTCGCGGACCTTCTCCACCACGATGGAGCCTTCGGCGCCGGCGTTGCCGGCGATCTGGCGCAGGGGCTCCTCGATGGCGCGGCGGATGATGGCCACGCCCGCGGCCTCGTCGTCGTCCGAGGGCTTGACCTTGTCCAGGGTCTTGGCGCAGCGCACCAGGGCCACGCCGCCGCCGGGCACGATGCCCTCTTCCACGGCGGCCCGGGTGGCGTTCAGGGCGTCCTCGACGCGGGCCTTCTTTTCCTTCATTTCGGTCTCGGTGGCCGCGCCGACGTTGATCACGGCAACGCCGCCCACGAGCTTGGCCAGGCGCTCCTGGAGCTTCTCGCGGTCGTAGTCGGAGCTGGTCTCCTTGATCTCGGCCTGGATCTGGGCCACGCGGGCCTTGATG
>JAWRKD010000129.1:0-7810 GCA_040307135.1 Desulfovibrionaceae bacterium | reverse complement strand
CCCCCCGGCGCACGCCCTTACAGTTTCGACCGCAGCACGATGTCCGTGATCGGGCCGCGCGAGCGTTCGCCCTTGAGCACCATGTGGGCGTAGTTCTTGTAGCCCTTGAGCTTCTTGACCACCCAGTTGAGCCCGTTGTTGGACTCGTTCAGGTAGGGGTTGTCCACCTGGCGGGTGTCGCCCAGGCAGATGCACTTCACGTTCTCGCCCATGCGGGTGAGCAGGGCGCGGGTCTCGTTGCGCGAGAGGTTCTGCATCTCGTCCACGATGACCACGGCGTTCTCCACGTTCATGCCCCGGATGTAGGCGATGGGCTGGATCTCGAACTTCTTGGGGTTGAGCCGCATGCTCTCGGCGTCCGGGGTCAGGAAGACCCGGTTGGCCGGGCGCATCTCGTGGAGCTTGAGCAGCAGGTCGTGGATGTAGCGCACGTAGGGGAGCATCTTCTCCTCCACGTCGCCGGGCAGATAGCCCATCTTGGAGCCGATCTCCCAGACCGGCTTCACCAGGTAGATCTTGCGGAAGGGGTTGTCCTTGCGCTCCAGGACCAGGAACAGGGCCGCGGCCAGGGCCAGGAAGGTCTTGCCGTAGCCCGCCTCGGACTGGAGCGAGACGAGGTCGATGTCCGGGTGGAGCATGAGCTCCAGGGCCAGGTTCTGGTACACGCTGCGCGGCCGCACCCCCCAGATCTCGTGCTGGTAGCCGATGGCCTTGGGGCCCTCGGGGCCGTAGAACACCGGGGTGCCCTGCTCCCAGCGGAAGCTGTTGGCGATGGGGTCCTCGGTCTCCTCCACGAAGCCGGTGTAGAGCTGGGACTCGGACTGGAAGGGCACGGAGTCGCGGTAGCCCTCGCTCTGGATGCCATAGACCCGGGCCTTGAGCTGCAGGATGCGGTCGTTGGTGATGAGGATCGGTTCTTCCAGGCGCTGGCGGACGACCTCCTTGAGGATGCGGTCGTCGTAGATCTCGTCTTCCAGGCCCAGGGCCACGTCGGGGGGGAAGATGAGGACCTTGTCGTCCTCCAGGATGGCGTGCACGGCCTGGCTGACCACGTGGCCCACGCGGGGGTCGCGTTTGAGCTTATCGAGCTCGGCCAGGACCGTGTAGGGAATGTGGATGCGGTTTTCTTCTCCGTTGCGCAGGCTGGCGATGCATTTCGGGTTTTCGATGAGCACGTTCGTGTCGAGAACGAAGTTCTTCGAGGCCATAGGCTCCCTTGCAGTGCGTTGGAGTTCTCATGCCAAGGCGTCCTGCGAACCCTCATGCTGTCAAGGAACGGGCTTGGTTCTCACCTCCCTGGGGCGGCAAGGGCTGTCGCCGCGCTGGTATAAACATTCTCTAAACTTTTCCCCGGGGCCGGTCCATCACAAAATGACGCGCTCCGGTGACGGTTCTGCGACAGCTCCGCCCGCCGCCCGGCCCCGGCCCGGGCCGCCCTTTCGCGGGGCTTGCCCGCGCAACGGATTCGGGCTATTGAGGCGCTTCCATCAGCGCACGCAGGAACCACATGACAGACGAGACCAAGAAAGGTCCTTCGCGCCGGCCGAGACCGTCCGGCGGCGAGGGCGTCTTTGAAAAAAGACTGACCGAGATCAAGGAACTGGACGCCGGCATCCTGGAGCTTCTGGCCCGGCGCGCCGCAGTCCTGGGCCGGGAGACGGCCTGGCGGCGTTCGCGCGGCAAGCCGGGCTCGGACCCGGCCCTGGAGAAGCAGGTCTGGGCCGTCTGGGAAGAGGCCGCCCGGGCCCACGGCCTGGACGCCAAGCTCCTGCGCCAGCTCTTCGGCATGCTCAACTTTTTCGGCCAGGCCCCGGCCCGTCCGGTGCGCCGCCAGGGCGATCCCTTCGGCCTGATCCCCCGCCAGACCCCCGTGGACGTGGACCTGCCCGCGCCCCGCTCCACCCGGCTGGCCCGGCTCTGGGCCCTCATGGCCGCGGCCACGGGACAGGCCCTGCGCCTGGACCAGGCCGTACTCAACGACCCGCTCATCGAGCTGGTCAAGGCCCTGAACCAGGCCGGAGCGCACCTCTCCTGGACCGGCGACAGCCTGGAGGCCGCGGCCCTGGACCTGCCCGCCGGAACCTCCGCGCCCCTGGCCTTTGAGGACAAGCTGCTCTTCGCCGGGGAGGAGCCCTTCACCTTCTTCGCCCTCCTGGCCCAGGCCCTGCGCGGCGCGGGCCGCTGCAAGTTCGCGGGCGGCCCGGAGCTGAAGCTCCTGGACATCGGCCCGCTGAACCGCGTGCTGCCCGCCCTGGGCGCCCGGCTCATCAGCCTGAACCCCCACGGCCCGGGCCTGCCCGTGCGCCTGGAGTGCGGCGGCGACATGGGCGATTCCGTGGACCTGCCCGAGGACGCCCCCCCGACGTTCGCCCAGGCCCTGGCCCTCACGGGCTGGTCCCTGCCGCGCGGCCTGACCCTGCGCTTCACCCCCGGCCCGGAGCTGGAATCGGCCCTGGCCGAGGTCCAGGACGTGCTCGCCGCCTGCGGCCTCACGGTGCGCCGCAGGCCCGGCTCGTTCGCCGTGGCCCCGGGCGCGCCCCGGCTGCCTCTGGCCCCGGAGCTGCCCCCGGACCCGGTGCTCTGCGCCTATCTGGCCGCCCTGCCCGCCTTTGCCGGTGGCCGCGTACGGCTTTCCGGCGCCTGGCCCGCCGAGGCCCCCCTGGGACCCGGCCTGGAGCGCGAGCTGGCCGCCCTGGGCCTGTCCACGGCCTTGGAGAACGGCGCCCTGGTGAGCGCCAAGGGCGCGCCCGACGGCCAGCCCAGCGTGGATTTCCGCCACCGGCCCGAGACCTTCCCCCTGGCCCTCATGCTGGCCCTGGCCTCGGAACGGCCCTGCCGCGTGGCGGCGCCCGCGGGCGCGGAGCACCTGGCCCCGGCCGCGGAGATGCTGGAACGCCTCGGCGCGCGCTTCGAACTGGAGGGCGGGGCCATGGTCCTGACCCCTGGCCGGCTCTCCTGGGAAGGCTCCTGCCCGGCCCCGGGGCCCTTCTGGCTCCTGGCCCTGGCCCTGGCCGCCTGGCTCAAGCCCGGCATCGCCGTGGACAACCCCGGCGACCTCACCGCGCTCTGGCCCCGCTTCTGGAACCTCTACAACGCCCTGCCCACGGGACGCGCCAGCGACGCCCAGCGCGGGGAAAAGGCCCGCCATGAACCGGCAAAACCTCGACGCATCCGTGTGCGCGGAAATAGCGAGTCTTGAGGCCGAGATCGCCGCGTTCGAGCGCGAAATGGCCGCGTGCCGGGAACGGGAGCAGGACTTCCGGCGGCGCGAGGACCCGGCCCGGGACCTCTTTTTCGCCGCCGAGATCTTTGAGCTGACCCGCGAACGCCTGCGGATCGAGGTGGAGATCGACATCCGGCGCAAGAAGATCCGCCGCCGAGAGCTGGGCTACGGGGACGCGCCCTGCACGGACGCCGGCGGACTGTTCTGAGACGACACACTGGAGGAGAGCACGTGGCCCGCAACCTGACGCAGAAGATCATCGCCGCGCACCTGGTGGACGGGGACATGACCCCCGGCTCCGAGGTGGCCCTTCGGATCGACCAGACCCTGACCCAGGACGCCACCGGCACCATGGCCTGGCTCCAGTTCGAGGCCATCGGCATGGACCGCGTGCAGACCGAACTCTCGGTCTCCTACGTGGACCACAACACGCTCCAGATGGGCTTCCGCAACCCCGACGACCACCGCTACCTGCGCTCCGCCGCGGCCCGCTTCGGCGCGGTCTTCTCGCCCCCGGGCCTGGGCATCTGCCACCAGCTCCACCTGGAGAACTTCGCCCGGCCGGGCAGGACCCTGGTGGGCTCGGACTCCCACACCCCCACCGCGGGCGGCCTGGCCATGCTGGCCTTCGGCGCGGGCGGCCTGTCCGTGGCCTTGGCCATGGCCGGAGCGCCCTACGTCATCGCCATGCCCAAGGTGGTGCGCGTGCGCCTCACGGGCAAGCTCACGGGCTGGGCCGCGGCCAAGGACGTGATCCTGCACCTGCTGGGCAAACTCACGGTCAAGGGCGGCGTGGGCAAGGTCTTCGAATTTTCCGGTCCGGGCGCGGCCAGCCTCACGGTGCCCGAGCGCGCCACCATCACCAACATGGGCGCGGAGCTGGGGGCCACCACCTCGATCTTCGAGAGCGACGCGGCCACCAAACGCTTCCTGACCTCCATGGGCCGCGCCGGGCAGTACAAGCCCCTGGCCGCGGACAAGGACGCGGACTTCGACGACGAGATCGTCATCGACCTGGGCAAGCTCGAACCCCTGGCCGCCAGCCCGCACATGCCGGACAAGGTGGTCACGGTGGCCTCCCTGGACGGGCTCGCCGTGGACCAGGTGGCCGTGGGCTCCTGCACCAACTCCTCCTACTCGGACCTGAAGACCGTGGCCCTGACCCTCAAGGGCAGACGCGTGCCGCCGTGCACGGACCTCATGGTCTCCCCGGGCTCCAAGCAGGTGGTCAAGATGCTGGCCGCGGAAAAGCTCATCGAGCCCATCCTGGACGCCGGGGCGCGGCTGCTCGAATGCACCTGCGGCCCGTGCATCGGCATGGGCGGCTCGCCCGTGTCCGCGGGGGTGAGCGTGCGCACCTTCAACCGCAACTTCGAGGGCCGCAGCGGCACCCAGGACGCCAAGGTCTATCTGACGAGCCCGCAGACCGCGGCCAACGTGGCCCTGCGCGGCAGGTTCACGGACCCGGCCACCTGGGGCAAGGCCCCGCGCAAGCCCGCGCTGCCGGCCAAGACCCCGAGCATCAGGAAACTCTTCGTCTTCCCGCCCAAGGACGGCTCGGCCGTGGAGATCCTGCGCGGGCCGAACATCGCGCCGCTGTCCAAGTTCGCGGCCCTGCCCGGGGAGATCAAGGCCCAGGTGGCCCTCAAGGTGGGCGACGACATCACCACGGACCACATCCTGCCCGCCGGGGCCCAGATCACGGCCCTGCGCTCCAACATCCCGGCCATCAGCGAGTACGTCTTCAGCCGGGTGGACGCGGACTTCGTGGCCCGCATCAAGAAGCTGGGCGGCGGCGTAATCCTGGGCGGCGAAAACTACGGCCAGGGCTCCAGCCGCGAGCACGCGGCCCTGGGTCCGCGCCACCTGGGCGTGGCCGCGGTCATCGTCAAGTCCCTGGCCCGCATCCACCGGGCCAACCTGGTGAACTTCGGCATCCTGCCGCTGCTCCTCAAGAACAAGGCCGACTACGATGCCCTGGCCCTGGGCGACAGCCTGACCATCCCGGCCGCGAAGCTGACCCCCGGCGGGACCGTCGAGATCGTCACGGGATCGGGCCAACGCATTGCGGTCACAAATGATTTGACGGCCAAGGAACTGGGTATTATCCAGGCTGGCGGACTGCTGAACGCCGTCCGCGCCCGCTCCTGACCGGAGCCCACGCCGTCCCCGCGGGAGATTCCGATGCTTGAGATCATGCGCCAACACGCCTCCGGATGGGTCATCAAGGTCCTGTTCGGCATCATCATCATAGTCTTCATCTTCTTCGGGGCGGGCTCGCTCCACAAGCAGGGCGACCCGGTCATCGCCTACGTGGACGACAAGCCCATCCTGGTGCGCGACTTCACCATGGCCTACAACCGGAGCACCGAGGATCTGCGCCGCCAGAACCCGGACGCCTCCCCGGAGAGCCTCCAGAACCCCCTGCGCAAGCAGCAGCTCCTGTCCCAGATGATCAATTCCCGGCTGCTGCTGGGCGCGGCCGAGAAGATGGGCCTTTCCTCCAGCACCAGCGAGCTGCGCGCCACCATCGCGCACATGGAGGCCTTCCAGAACGAGGCCGGCATCTTCGACGCCGAGATCTACCGCCAGGTCCTGGCCCAGAACCACATGACCCCGGCGGAGTTCGAGCAAAACCTGCGCGACAACCTCCTGGTGGAGAAGGTCCGGGCCTACGTCTCCATGCCCGCCCGGGCCGACGAGGCCCAGGCCAAGGGCCTCTTCCTCTGGGCCCGCGAGCAGGCCCGGGTGGAGTACCTGCTCTTCCCCCAGGCCGAGTTCCTGGCCCAGGCCCAGGTCACGGACAAGCAGGTGGGCGAGTTCTACGAGCAGAACAAGGACAAGTTCCAGCGCCCGGCCCAGGCCTCGTTCCGCTACCTGGCCTTCACGCCCAAGGCCCTGGCCCCCTACCAGAACGTCTCGGATGAGGACGTGCGCAAGGCCTATGACGCCAACCGCGCCGCCTACACCCGGCCCGAGGAGGTGCGCGCCCGCCACATCCTCATCACCGTGGATCCGGCCGCGGGTCCGGCCGAGGCCGAAAAGGCCGAGACCTCCATCCGCGCCCTGGCGGCCAAGCTCAAGGCCGGAGCCGACTTCCCGGACCTGGCCCGCCGCTACTCCCAGGACACCAGCGCCGAGAACGGCGGCGACCTGGGCTGGTTCGGCCGCGGGGTCATGGTCAAGAGCTTCGAGGACGCGGCCTTCGCCCTGAAGAAGGGCGAGATCTCCGAGCCGGTGCGCTCGGAGTTCGGCTGGCACCTCATCCAGGTGGTGGACCGCCGCGAGCCCGGCCCCATGGCCTTTGACGAGGTGGACGACCAGATCCGCGAACAGATCGCCGAGGAGCGCGCCTCGGAAAAGACCTCCGATCTCCTGGACGAGGCCCTGGACCAGATGGCCGCGGGCGTGGACATCGCCAAGATCGCGGAGCAGGCCGGGCTGTCCGTGAGCACGAGCCCGCTCCTGACCCAGGACGGCCTGGTGCAGCTCTTCGCCATGACCCCGGAGGCGGCCCAGGCCCTGTTCCTCCTGGCTCCGGGCGCCAGCACCAAGACCCCGCTGGCCATCGACGGCGGCTATCTCCTGGCCGAGAAGGTCCAGGACGTGCCCGAGGCCCTGCTGCCGCTCCCCGAGGTCCACGACACGATCGTGCAGATCCTCAAGCGCCAGGAGGCCCAGCGCCTGGCCAAGGAAAAGGCCGAGCAGGTCCTGGCCGACCTGCGCGCGGGCAAGGCCACCCCGGCCGAGCTCAAGGGCCTGCGCCTGAGCGAGCCCTTCAACCGCTCCGGGCAGGTGCCCGGCCTGGGCGGCAGCCCGGCCCTGGCCCAGGCCGTGTTCGCGGTCCGCGGCAACGAGTGGCTGGCCCAGACCTTCCCCCTGCCCTCGGGCGTGGCCCTGGTGCGGCTCAAGGAGCGCATCCCGCCCACGGACGAGGCCTGGGCCAAGGAAAAGGGCTTCTGGATCTCCAGCGCCAGCCAGCGCTACGGCGACGAGCTCTTCCAGGCCTATCTCGCGGACCTGCGGTCCAAGTCCAAGGTGGAAGTGATCCGCGCCGACCTGCTCAACTAGCCTTCCTTCTTCCCGAATCCCCTGGGGCGGCCGGAGGTCCGGCCGCCCCCTAATGCTCCTCCCGCACCGTCCGATAAGACTGCCGGCAGCGGCCCGCCGGCACGGCGGCGCTGCGGGCGAAACGGACGTCGCCTGGCGTCATCCAGGGAGGGAACCCCGGGGGAGGGGGAGACCCCTCCCCCGCGACGCAACACGCCGCAGGGAGCGCAGCATGACCGCGAAACAACCGCAGATCCGGACCCAGGCCGGGAACCAGGACAGCCTGCCCGACCGCGAGGAGCGCGCCCTGCGCGTCCAGGCCATCAAGGAACGCATCCGCTGCGGCGAATACGCCCCGGACGTGAGGGACGTGGCCTATCTTTTGGCCACCATGATGACCCCGCGCTGACAGTCTTCTGTGTTTTTCTCTTCCCTGCCCGCAGCGTTCCATCCCTTGCCGATGCCGTCCCGGTCCCGGCCCTCTGGAGGGCAGCCCCAAGAACAGAAAACCTTGCGGGGGGGGGGGGGGGGGGGGGG
>JAWRKD010000128.1:0-33368 GCA_040307135.1 Desulfovibrionaceae bacterium | reverse complement strand
CGGCATCGCCCCCATGGTGCGCATCCTGTCCAAGGTGACCGGCTTCAAGCTCAAGGAAATCTACGAGCTGTTCCCGTCCGGCCCCGGCAAGGGAGCCTGCAAGATGGCCGGCCTGCCCAAGCCCACCGGCTGCGTCTGATTTCATTCCAGCGTGCAAGCGGAGAGACGGGGGCCTCGGCCCCCGTCTTTTTCTTTCCCCGGCGAACCCTTCTTTTCCCCCTTGCCAAACGCTTCGGGCAGGAGTATATGAATCTGCTTCGCGCATCCAGAACCAGGAGACGACAGCCATGAAAGAGAATATCCATCCGAAGCTCCACGACGCCAAGATCCGCTGCCACTGCGGCTTTGAGATCGAGGTCAAGTCCACCAAGGGCAAGAGCGTGGACGTGGAAATTTGCGCCAACTGCCACCCGTTCTACACGGGCAAGCAGCGCTTCGTGGACACCGCCGGCCGTATCGACCGCTTCCGCAAGAAGTACGCCAAGTTCCAGGAATCCGAAGGCGGCAAGTAGCCGTCCTCGCGGCCACGATGAGTGAGCCTTCGGGGGAAGGGCCCTTCGCGGGCGCTCTTCCCCCGGGGCTTTCTTGTTTTTCCGGGCTTTACATCCGGGACGAAGGCCTTATCATCCGCCTCATGGCGAGGGGATTTCCGGCATGAAGCTGTTGCGACTTGGGCTCCTGGCGGCCAAGGAGGCCGTGGGCGGGCAGGCCGTCATCGAGGGCGTGATGATGCGCGCCAAGAACCGGCTGGCCATCGCCGTGCGCCGCCCGGACGGCGAGATCCACGTGGAGGTCCGGCCCTGGTTCTCGCTCACGCGGACGCCCTTTCTGCGCAAGCCCTTCGTGCGCGGCTTCCCAGTGCTCCTGGAAACCCTGGTCAACGGCATCAAGGCCCTGAATTTCTCCGCCACCCAGGCCCTGGACGAGGAGACCGACGGCGAGATCAGCGGCCTGCACCTGGTCCTGACCATGGTGGTGGCCATCGGCGCGGCGCTCGGCCTGTTCGTGGTCCTGCCGCACTTCTTCTCCGTGGCCATGAAGTGGTTCGGACTCTCCGGCGACGTGGACGCCCTGAGCTTCCACATCTGGGACGGCCTGTTCAAGCTTCTCATGTTCGTGGGCTACATCCTGGCCATCTCCTATGTGCCGGACATCCGCCGGGTCTTCCAGTACCACGGGGCCGAGCACAAGGTGATCTGGACCTTCGAAAGCGGCGACGTGCTCACGCCAGAGACCACCCGTCCCTACAGCCGCCTGCACCCCCGTTGCGGCACGGCGTTTCTGCTCTTCGTCCTGGCCGTGAGCATCGCGCTCTACACCTTCCTGGTGCCCTGGCTTCTGACCTTCTACGCCCCGGCCCATTTCCTGACCAAGCACCTCTATATCGTGGCGCTCAAGCTCCTGCTCATGGTCCCGGTGAGCAGCTTGGCCTACGAGATGATCAAGTTCGCCGGGAAGTTCCACACCAACGCGCTCTGCCGCGCCCTGTGCTGGCCCGGCCTGGCCCTGCAGATGCTCACCACCAAGGACCCGGACGACAGCCAGATCGAGGTGGCCATCGCGGCCCTCAAGGGGGCCATGGACGAGGGGAGGGCCTGCTGATGTTCGCCAAGCTGGAGCGCATCGAGCGGTCCTTCGAGGACCTGGAGAAGGAGCTGGCTCAGCCCGAGGTCTTCTCGGACCAGGAGCGCTATCGCAAGCTGGCCAAGACCCACTCGGACATGGGCGAGATCGTCAAGACCTTCCGCGAATACAAGCGGCTGAGCCAGGAACTGGCAGACAACAAGGAGCTTTCCCGCGACGCCGACCCGGGCATCCGCGAAATGGCCCAGGCCGAGGCGTCCTCCATCGAGGAGGCTCTGCCCCGGCTGGAGGAGAAGCTCAAGATCCTGCTGTTGCCCAAGGACCCGCTGGACGAGAAGAACATCATCCTGGAAATCCGCGCGGGCACCGGCGGCGAGGAGGCGGCCCTGTTCGTGGCCGACCTCTACCGCATGTACACCCGCTACGCCGAGTCCCAGGGCTGGAAGGTGGAGGAGCTCTCCACCCACGACACCGGCTCCGGCGGCTACAAGGAGGCCATTGCCTCCATCTCCGGCGACCGGGTCTATTCCAAGCTCAAGTACGAGTCCGGCGCGCACCGCGTGCAGCGCGTCCCCGCCACCGAGTCCCAGGGCCGCATCCACACCTCGGCCGTGACCGTGGCCGTGCTGCCCGAGGCCGAGGAAGTGGACGTGGAGATCAAACCCGACGAGATCCGGGTGGACGTGTTCCGCTCCTCGGGGCCGGGCGGCCAGAGCGTGAACACCACGGACTCGGCCATCCGCGTCACCCACCTGCCCACGGGCCTGGTGGTCTCCTGCCAGGACGAGAAGTCCCAGCACAAGAACAAGGCCAAGGCCCTCAAGGTGCTGCGTTCCCGCCTGCTCCAGCTGGAGCAGGACCGCAAGGACGCGGAGTACAACGAAGCCCGGCGCAGCCAGGTAGGTTCGGGCGACCGCTCCGAGCGCATCCGCACCTACAACTTCCCCCAGAGCCGGGTCACGGACCACCGCATCAACCTGACCCTGTACAAGCTGGCCGCGGTCATGGAAGGGGACCTGGACGAGCTGGTTCAGGCCTTGGTGAGCCACTACCAGGCCGAGGCCCTGACCCGGCAGGCCGACGGCGTCCAGTAGCGCGCCCATGAACGGGCCCAGCGTCCGGGATATCCTCAAGAAATCCGAAGCCTTTCTCGCCGAGCGCGGGGTGGATTCCCCGCGCCTGTCCGCCGAGCTGCTCCTGGCTGAAACCCTGGGCCTGGACCGGCTTCACCTCTTCCTGGACCTGGACCGGCCCCTGGCCGGGGACGAGCTGGACCGGGCCCGCGGTCTGCTGGCCCGCCGGGGCCGGGGCGAGCCCGTGGCCCTGATCCTGGGCCGCAAGGAGTTTTTCGGCCTGGAATTCGGGGTGAGCCGCGACGTGCTCGTTCCCCGGCCCGAGACTGAACAGCTCCTGGAAGAGGCCCAGGCCAGACTGCCCAAGGACGCCGCCTTCTTGGCCGCGGACCTGGGCACGGGCTCGGGCTGCCTGGCCGTGGGCCTGGCCGTGCTCTTTCCCCGGGCCCGGGTGGCGGCCGTGGACGTGAGCTCCGCTGCCTTGGCCGTGGCCCGGGACAACGCCGCCCGGCACGGGGTCCTGGAGCGCGTGCTCCTGGCCCGGGGCGACGCCGGGCGTTGCCCCCTGGCGGACGCCTCCTGCCTCCTGGCCTTGGCCAACCCCCCTTATGTGAACGCCCGGGATTACGAACGGCTCTCGCCTGAGGTGCGGGACTTCGAGCCGCAACTGGCCCTGCTGGGCGGGGCGGACGGCTTGGACCAGGTGCGGGCCCAGGCCCCGGAAATGGCCCGGCTCCTGGCCCCGGGAGGCTGGGGCTTCATGGAGATCGGCTGGGATCAGGGCGCGGCGGCCCTGGAGATTTTCCAGGCCCAGGCCGCGTTTTCCCAGGCCGCCGTGCTCCGCGATCTGGCCGGCCTGGAGCGGGTGGTGGCGGTGCAGCGGGGCTGAAGGATTGTGGCGAAAACGCTACACTGACCCCTGGAACTGTGGTGAAACGCTTACGAAATGGCGTTTCCGCCACACATCGCGCATCGCGCAACGGTTTACATATCGATCCGTAATTTCAGCATAAAATAAACTCTAGACTTGCTGGCATCGTTCTTGCTTGAGGCGGCTTCGGAGGGAGTATGCTACAGACCACCATCCGTAAGACCGTGCGCTGCAAGGGCATCGGGCTGCACAGCGGCAAGCAGGTTGAACTCACCCTGCGGCCGGCCCTGGAAGATGCAGGCATTTTGTTTTCGATCCGCAACGGTTCCGGCTCTGCCTTCCTGGCTCCCAACCCCTCCCTGGTGGTGGACACCGGGCTGGCCACCACCCTGGGCAACGGTCAGGAGACCCTGGCCACGGTGGAGCATCTGCTGGCCGCCATCCGCGGCCTGGGCATCGACAACATCCACGTGGAGGTCCAGGGCCGCGAGATCCCGATCATGGACGGCAGCTCGGCCTCCTTCGTCTATCTCCTGAACCAGGCCGGCGTGCGCACCCAGTCCAAGGCCCGCCGGGTGCTGGCTCTCAAGACCCCCATCCGCTTCGAGAGCGAGGGCCGCTTCATCAAGGCCGAGCCCTTCTCCGGTTTCCGCGTGGACTACACCATCGAATTCACCCATCCGCTCATCGGCCGCCAGAACCTGAAGTGGGAAGGTTCGCCCCGCACCTTCACCAGCGAGTTGGCCAAGGCCCGCACCTTCGGCTTCCTGAAGGAAGTGGACTACCTGCACGCCAACGGCCTGGCCCTGGGCGGGTCCCTGGACAACGCCGTGGTCCTGGACGAGTACAACGTGCTCAACGCCGACGGTCTGCGCTACAAGGACGAGTTCGTGCGGCACAAGCTCCTGGACTTCGTGGGCGACATGGCCATCATCGGCCTGCCCCTGTACGGCAGCTTCGAGGTCTTCGCCTCGGGCCACGCCATGAACAACGCCTTCCTGCGCTACCTGGACGCCCACCGCGACGAGTATCTGGAAGAGGTGGAGCTGCCCGCCCCGGTCCCGGCCGCGGAAGTGAAGACCCTGCCGGGCAAGGCCGCGCGTCCGGCCCAGGCCGTGGCCTGATTCCGGTTCCGATCCCGAAAGGAAGCCGCCGCAAGGCGGCTTTTTTTTGTTCAGCGTCCGGCCAGGGCGTCGGCCAGGACCCCGCCGGATCCGGGAGGCAGGCGCTCCACGCCGAAGGACTCCAGGTCCAGGCCCAGGCCCGGGAAGGGCGGGTGCGGCGGTTCGGGCCAGGCCGCGGGATTGTCCCGGAGGATGCGGTAGGAGGCCCGGGGCGGCTTGAGGAACAGGCGGATGCGGGCCTGGCCGCGTCCGGGCTGGAAGAATCCGGTTTCCAGGGCCAGCAGGCCGCCCTCGGTGCGGCGCAGCACGGTCTCGTGGCGCTCGGCCCCCAGAGGCAGCCAGGGCTGCCAGAGCAGGCGGCGGCCCGGCTCCATGGCCCGGGACAGGGTCGCGGCGCTCTGGGCGCAGGCCAGCAGGGCCCGGGCCAGATCCGGCTCGGCGCGCAGAACCCGGATCAGCGCGGCCGGGGAATTGCCCTCGGGCCTGGATGGCGCGGGGATGGCGCGGGCCAGGGCGTCGTAGCGGTGGCGGGCGTTGGTGAAGTCCGCCACTAGGGAGCCCAGGGGTGAGGCCGGGACAAAGGCCGGGGTCACGTCCTGGAGCCGGATCTCCGGTTCCAGGCTGACGATGAGAAAGAGCAGGGGCGCGCCGGGCGGCGGCAGCGGGCTGACCCGGGCCAGAAGCTCCTGGCCCTCCACCGAGACCCAGGCCAGGTCCGGGCCCTCGGCGCGGAGCATGCGCGCCCGCACCTTCTGGCCGGGGCGGTGGCGTCTGCGGAAGGCCGTCTGGCGGGTCTGGGCCTCGAAGGCGTCGTACATGGCCGCGGAGGCCGCTCAGTTGCCGGCCTGGTTGATGATGATGGCTACCTCGTCCACGGACAGGCCCGTGGCCTTGGCCAGGGCCGGGACGGGCTTGCCCTCGCCGTGCCCCGCGAGAATGACCTGGCGCAGGAAACGCGGGGAGCGGGTGAAGGTCTCGGCCTGCTTGACCAGCCCATCCAACTGTCTGGTGCGCTCTTCCAGGAGCCGGTCCAGGCGGGTGAGCTCCTCCTGGCGGCGGCGGAAGCTTTCCACCAGTTCCTGCTCCATCTGGGCGTTGAGCTGGAGTTTGCGCACCAGCTCGCTCTGCCGGGCCTGGAGGGTCTGGACCAGGGCCTCGGAGCGCTTGAGCCGCTGGAAGAAGGCCACCACCACGGAGAGCAGGGCCAGTTCGGCCATGGAGACCAGGACCAGGAGCAGGGTGGCGAAATCCATGCGCAACCTCGCGGGCAGGGCGGCTGCGCGCCGGGCGTCAAGAAGACGCCTCCCGCGGCCGCGTTTCCCGGAGATTTGCAAAAACCCTGCCTGGGGCGGGGCTAGATTTTCACGTTGATGATGTTGCCGGTCCAGGGCGAGGCGTTGGAGGCCACGGGTTCCTGCTCGGGCTCGTGCGGCTTGCGTTCGCGCTGCTGGCCGTAGTGGGCGGGGCGGTCCTGGCCGCCGTCGCGGTCCACGGGTTCGGCCGCTTCCGGATGCTCCACGTTCTGCACCGTCTCGCGGTCCTCGCGGATCTTCTTGTCCAGCAAAGGGGCGAAGTGGGTCTGCTGGGCCTCGGCCTTGGCCTCTTCGGCGTGCGTCACCTGCTGCACGTAGGGCAGCTGGGACACGAGCAGGGGGAGGTCCAGGGGCGAGGGCATCTCACTTCACCACATACTCCTCGAAGAGGAGGTTTTCGAACTGCCCGGCGCCCATGTACTGGTTCACCACGGTGAGCAGTTCCTTCTTGAGCCGTTCCGCATTCTTCTCATCGGCCAGATACTGGAGATCTTTATTTTTGAGGTAGTAATACACCGCGTTGCGCACGGTGAGCGTCTCCTGGGTCAGGTTGCGGGCCAGGTTCTGGTCCTTGGTGCTGAACACGATGCGCACCGTCAGGAAGCGGATGTTTCCGTCCTTGTCCCGCTGCTCCACCCAGAAGGGGTCCAGCCGCAGGATGGTCTCGCCCTCGTCCTTGGGCTTGACCTGCTCCACGGGCTCGGGCGGCGGGGGCGCCTCGTCCTTCTTCTCCTCCACCGGCGGCGGGGGCGGCGGCACGGGCTTGTTCAGGAACAGGAACTTGATCACCACGCCCAGGGCCACCAGGATCACCACCACGGCGATCCACAGGAACTTGTTCTTGAGCCAGGCCGGGAGCCGGCGGGCCGGTTTCTCCGGCTCCAGGGCCGGGGGTTCCGGTTCGGGTTCGGGCTGCTCCTCTTCCTCCTCTTCCAGGAAGGGGGCGTCGTCCAGGTCCAGATCGACCTTCTTGGCCCCGCGGCTGGCCTCGCCGCCGTCGTCCAGCTGGGCCTTGAGGCCTTCCGCCGGCGCGCCGGCCGCAGCCGAATCGTCCGTGTCGTCGGGGACGATGAAGAGCATGCCGCGGATTCCCCCTGCGCGCTATTTGCCGAAGATCTTCTGGATCTTCTGATCCAGGGTTTCCGGCGTGAAGGGTTTGACGATGTAGTTGGAGACCTTGGCCTGCACGGCCTCGATGATGTTCTCCTGCTGGGCCTCGGCCGTGACCATGAGGAAGGGCAGGCCGCCGTATTCCTCGCTGGCCCGGACCTTGCGCAGAAGCTCGATGCCGCTCATCTTGGGCATGTTCCAATCCGAGATGATGAACTCGATGTGGTCCCGGTTCAGCACGTCCCAGGCAGTGGAGCCGTCGTCGGCCTCCACCACGTTGGAGTAGCCCAGCTGGCGCAGGATGTTCTTGATGATCTTGCGCATGGTGGAGAAGTCGTCCACCACCAGGATGCGGATGTTGAGGTCGGCGGCCATGGCGCTCTCCCTGCCTATTCCCCGGGCTCGAAGCGGGCCCGGAAGTTTTCCCGGAGCTTGAGCAGGGCCTGCGAATGGAGCTGGGAGACGCGGCCCTCGGTGATGTCCATGACCTCGGCCGTCTCCTTCATGTTCAATTCTTCGCTGTAATAGAGCGAAATTACCAGCTTCTCGCGCGGCGTCAATTCCTCGATGAGCCCGGCCACCTTGTTCACCAGCTCCTGGAAGGCCGTGGACTGGTAAGGCTCGTTCTCGGTGAGCATCTCGCGGTTGCCCATGATGGATTCGTGCAGGGAGTCGATGTTCACGCAGAGGTTGTTCTGCAGGGCCTCCAGGCCCTGCTGGACCTCGCGGGAGGAGAGCCCTGTGCGTTCCTCGATCTGGGCGTGGTTGGGCGACTCGCCGGTCTCGTGCTCGATCTGGCGCATGGCGTCCTCGATGACCTTGACCTTGTGGCGCAGGCCCCGGGAAAACCAGTCCATGCGCCGCAGCTCGTCGAGCATGGCGCCCTTGATGCGGTTCTCGGAATAGGTGTCGAACTTGATGCCGAACTCCGGGCGGAACTTGCCCAGGGCGTCCAGCAGGCCCAGGCTGCCCGCGCTGATGAGCTCGTTGAGCTCCACGCTCTGGGGCAGCTTGGACTTGAGGCGCAGGGCCAGGATGCGGATCTTGGGGCCGTAGTGGCGGACCACCTCTTCCCGCTCGCGGGGGGAAAAGGCGTCCCAGGACTTCAGTCCCTGCTCCAGTTCACGCCACGGAGGGTTCGTGGAAGAGGAGCTTTTTCCAGAAGAACTTAATATTGCCATCGGTCCTTGCCGCCGTCTTCCAGGAGCTGATGGTCCGCGCGGTCGCCTCCAGGGCCTTGGCCGCAGCGGAGTCCGGGGCGTGCTTGCAGATCGGGGTCTGCTGCACCACGGCCTTCTTCATGGCCGGGTCCTGGGGGATGGCGCCCACCAGGTCCAGGGAAACCCCGGAGAGAAAGTGGTCGCAGGCCTCGGACAGGCGCACGAAGGTCTCGCGGGCCTGCTTGGGCTCGCGGACCATGTTCACCAGCACGCGGAAGCGCTCCACGCCGTGCTGGTTCTTGAGCACCTTGACCAGGGCGTAGGCGTCGGTGAGGGAGGTGGGCTCCGGGGTCAGGACCAGGAGCCGCTCCTGCGCCGCCAGGTTGAAATAGAGCACGTTCTCGCTGATGCCCGCGCCGGTGTCCACGATGAGGTAGTCGATGTCGCCCTCCAGGGCGTCCATGGAGGCCAGCAGGTCCAGCTTCTGGCCCGTATCCAGGCTGACCATCTCGGCCACGCCCGAGGATGCGGGCAGGATGCGGAAGCCGTAGGGCGTGTCCAGGAGGATCTGATCCAGGGTCACGCCCTCGTGGAAAAGGTGGAAGAGGTTCAGCTTGGGGGCCAGGCCCAGGATCACGTCCACGTTGGCCAGGCCCAGGTCGGCGTCCAGGAGCACCACGCGCTTGCCCATGCGGGCCAGGCACAGGGCCAGGTTGGCCGAGATGTTGGTCTTGCCCACGCCGCCCTTGCCGGAGGTCACGGAGAAGACCATGGGGAGTCGCGCGCTCATCGATTCTCCTGGCCGGCTCGGGTCAGGCGGCGAGGCCTTCGGCCGGCAGCTGGTGCTTGAACAGAAGCCTCCAGATCATCTCGCCCCGGGCCGGAACCAGGCTGCCCGTGAGGCCGGGCGCGCAGGACAGGGCCGAGACCGGCAGGCCGCTGCCGTGCGGGAGATTGATCAGTGCCCCGAAGGTACAGGCTTCATCGAGTTTCGTCCAGATGATGCTTTTCACCGCCGCGCAGGCGTAGCGCTCGCGGAAGGCCTGGAACTGGGCCGGGCAGTAATACGGGTTGAGCACCAGGTGCACGGCCAGGTCCTCGAAGTGGAGCATGGCCCGGGAACCCAGCCAGGTCTCCAGGCTGGCGCCCGGCGGCAGGCCCGGCAGGTCCAGGAAGACCCGGTCGAAGGAGCGGGCGTCCGCCACCAGGGCCCCGAAGTCTTCGCGCACGGCCACTTCCCGGAAGGCCAGGCCCGAGAGTTCGGCATAGTGCCGCAGCACCATGCGGCCCTTGCCCTGGCCCTGGTCGGCCGAGACGAGGCAGATGCGGGCCTTGGGATTCTTCTTCTTTTCCCGCAGGGCCAAGCGCACCAGCGAGGTGGTCTTGCCCGCGCCGTGCGGCCCGGCCAGGGCGTGGAACTTCTGGGGCCATTTTTTTGACTCGAAGGGGCGCACCGGCGCCAGTTCCTGGAGCACGGGCAGGATGGAGAGGCTGGCGTCCGCCCGCAGGCGGCGGTACACGGCCAGGAGCACGTCCTGGTCCACGCCTTCGCGCTCCAGGTACTCCAGACTCAGGCGCTGGCGCGGGGCGAGCGCCGCGGGGTCCATCTGGGGCCGCATGAGCGAGAGCAGGCAGCTTTTGATATGCCGCCACTCCCGGCTCCATTCCGCGGCGTCCAGGGCCTCGCCCAGGACATCCTCGCGGGAGCGGTCGCGCAGGCTTTCGCTGCGCTCCACCGCGGCGGTGATCTCGCAGACCTTGGCACCGTTGTCCGTGATCGTCTTGTTGGAGAGGATCACGGCCTCTTCCCCGAGTTCGGCCCGGACCTGGTCCAGGGCCTCTTTGGCGCTGCGGCCTCTGTAGGTCTTCACGTGCATGGGCTAGCTCAACTCCACCACGGCCAGGGATTGGATTTTCACGTCCGCGGGGATCTCGGCCTGGGAGATCACCGGCAGGCTGGGCAGGAAGCGCAGGAGCAGCTGGGCGAGGTGCGAGCGCATCTGCGGCGAGGTGAGCAGCACGGGCTGCCCGTCCATGGCCGGATGCGCCTCCATGGTCTTGTTGATGGAGCGGATGATGCGCTGGGCCAGTCCGGGCTCCATGGCCAGGTAGGCGCCGTGCTCGGCCTGGCGCAGGGCCCCGTTCAGGTTTTCGTCGATGGTCTGGCCCAGGGTGTAGAAGCGCAGGCCGTTGTCGCTGCCCAGGTACGGCTTGATGATGGTCCGGCCCATGCGGGCGCGCACGTACTCGGTGAGCTGGTTCGGGTCCTGGGTGGCCTGGCCGTAGTCGGCCAGGGTCTCCACGATGGTCAGGAGGTCGCGCACGGATACGCCCTCCATGACCAGGTTCTGCAGCACCTTCTGCACCGCGCCCAGGGAGAGCACGGTGGGGACCAGACTTTCCACGGCCTTGGGCGCGCGCTTGGAGAGGTTGTCCAGAAGGTTCTGGACTTCCTGGCGGCCCAGGAACTCGTGCAGGTTGCGGCGGAAGACCTCGGTCAGGTGCGTGGCCACCACGGTGGAGGGGTCCACCACGGTGTAGCCCGCCAGGAGCGCCTCCTCCTTCTGGGCCTCGGGTATCCAGAGGGCCGGGAGGTTGAAGGCCGGCTCCACGGTCTGCACGCCCTGGATGCGGTGCTTGGCGTCGCCCGGGTCCATGGCCAGGAAGTGGTCGATGAGGATCTCCGAGCTGGCGATGGGGTTGCCCTTGACCAAGACGCGGTACTCCCCGGGCTTGAGCTGGAGGTTGTCGCGCAGGTGCAGCGAGGGGATGATCACGCCCATGTCCAGGGCGAACTGGCGGCGGATGGAGCGGATGCGGGACAGGAGGTTGCCGTTCTGCTCCTCGTCCACCAGGGGGATCAGGCCGTAGCCCACCTCCAGCTCGAGCTGGTCCAGGGGCAGCAGGGTCTGGACCTCCTCGGGGGTGTCCAGGGACTTGATCTGGGACTCGTTGCTTTCGTCCTTGCTCTCGGCCCCGCCGAAGTGCTTGGCCGAGATGCGCGAGAAGCCGAAGACCAGACTGGCCAGGGTCACGAAGGGCAGAAACGGCATGCCCGGCACCAGGGAGAAAATGCCCAGGATGATCGAGACCAGGCGCAGGGCGCGGTGGTGGAAGGTGAGTTGGCCCAGGAATTCCTCGCCCATCTTGGCCTCGGCCGCCGCACGGGAGACGATGATGCCCGCGGCCGTGGAGGTGATGAGCGAGGGGATGATGGCCACCAGGCCGTCGCCGATGGTCAGCAGGGTGTAAGTGGTGGCCGCGTCGGTCCAGGGCATGCCCTTCTGGAACACGCCGATGAAGAAGCCGCCCACGATGTTGATGCCCGTGATGATGATGCCGGCCTTCACGTCGCCGGATACGAACTTGCCCGCGCCGTCCATGGCGCCGTAGAAGTCGGCCTCCCGTCGGATGGTGTGGCGGCGCTTGGTGGCCTCCTGCTCGTCGATGAGCCCGGCGTTCAGGTCGGCCTCGATGGCCATCTGCTTGCCGGGCAGGGCGTCCAGGGTGAAGCGGGCGGCCACTTCCGCGATGCGGGTGGTGCCGGCCACGATGACGACCTTGTTCAGGGTGAACAGGATGAAGAAGATGACGATGCCGATGGCGTAGTTGCCGCCCACCACGAACTCGCCGAAACTCTGGATGACCTTGCCCGCCGCCGAGGTGCCTTCGTCGCCATGGAGCAGGATGAGCCGGGTGGAGGCCACGTTCAGGGCCAGGCGCAGCAGGGTGGTCACCAGGAGCAGGGACGGGAAGATGGAGAACTCCATGGGCGAGCTCATGAACATGGAGGTGACCAGGATGACCAGGCCCAGGGAGATGCTGACCGTGAGCATGAAGTCCAGGAACGGCGTGGGCAGGGGAACGAGCATGACGAACAGGATGATCACCACGCCGGCGGCCAGCATGACGTCGCCCTGTTTGGCGAAACGGCTGTAATCGAGGTTCAGGACCTGGCTCTTGGCGTCGGCCTGGGACATTGTTTTGACACCCCGCGACAGTCGGTCTTGCGTCCTGGAGGGGCGTCTCTGGCCCCCGTCATCTCTTGGTTTTCTTGAACTTGTCCAGGCGGGCCAGAAGGGCGGCCACGGCCTGGTACAGCTCCTCGGGGATCACTTCCCCGATTTCCACCTGCTTATACAAAGCCTGTGCCAAGGGCTTGTCCTCGCGGATGGGGATGTTGTTCTCGCGGGCCACTTCCTTGATCTTTTCGGCCAGGTGGTCGAGGCCCTTGGCCAGGACCTTGGGCGCCGGGGCCTCGGTGATGTCGTAACGCAGGGCCACGGCGATGTGCGTGGGGTTGGTGACCACCACGTCGGCCTTGGGCACCTCGGCCAGCATGCGTTTGGCCATCATCTGCATCATCTTCTGGCGCTGCTGGGCCTTGATCCGCGGGTCGCCCTCTGCCTGGCGGCGTTCGTCCTTGATCTCGGGCTTGGTCATCTTGATCTGCTCCTCGTAATTCCAGCGGGTGTACCAGAGGTCCGCCGCGGCGATGAGCATCATGGGCACCAGGGCGTAGATGGTCATCTTGTAGCCGGATTCGAGGATGTAGATCGAGAAGGCCTCGGGCGTGGCGTAGAACAGCGGCAGGAAGTTGTGGAACTCCTGCTTGAGCACGATGTACGGCGCGATGGCCACCACCACGGCCTGGAGCAGGCTGCGGCCCAGGCGGATCAGGGCCTGGGGGCTGATCATGAGCCGCTTGATGCCGGCCATGAGGTTGAACATCCTGCCGAACTTTGGCTTGAAGACCTTGGTGGTCCAGAGCTGGCCCACCTGGAGGCGCATGACCAGGTAGGCCACGAAGGCGAGAGTGAGCATGAGCGGCAGGGTGATCACGGCGATTTTCTGGACGCACCAGAGAAAGAGCCGGTACACCGCCTGCTCGGTCAGCTCCATGTGCAGGCCGTCGATGAAGAAGAAGCGGTACACCGTGGTGAGCTGACCGTAGACGAAGGGGATCAGGGCGCGCAGGGCGATGACCCCGGCGAGCAGGAGCATGGCCTTGCTGAATTCGCTGCTCTTGGGAACGTTGCCCTCGCCGCGGACCTTGTTGCGCCGCTTGGGCGTGGCTCGTTCTGTTCTGCTCGGATCGGTCTGGGCCATGGCCGCCTCAGGGCGCCGGCGGGTGCATGGCCCGGAGCATGTTCAGGAACATGGCGTCCAGGTCCTGCACGTAGCCGCTCAGCACCGCGGCCACCAGCTGGAAGATGAGGGTCAGGAACAAGAAACCCACGCCGATCTTCACCGGAAAACCCAGGGTCAGGACGTGCATCTGGGGAGCCGCCCGCGAGATGAGGGCCAGGGCCAGGTCCACCAGGAAGATGGAGGCGATGATCGGGGACGCGATTTTGACGGCCAGGAAGAACATCTGGCCGGAGAACTCCAGGACCTGACGCACCACCGCCGGCCCCAGGAAGAGCCGCCCCGGGGGCACCAGGGCGAAGGACTGGGCCAGGCCCTTGAGCAGGTAGAGGTGGCCGTCCACGGCCAGGAATACAAGCATGCTGACCATGTACAGGAAATGGGCGCTCACGGCCTCGGACACGCCGGTGTCCGGGTCCAGGACGCTGACCATGGCGAAGCCCATCTGGAAGCCGATGAGCTGGCCGCCGGTCTGCACCGCGGCGAACAGGAAGCGGACCATGAGGCCCATGGTCAGGCCCAGGGCCGCCTCGCCCAGGAGCATGACCGGCAGCTCCCAGGGGCTCATGGGAAAGAGGTCCGCCGGAAACGAGAGCCGGGGCCAGACCGCCAGGGTCAGAACCAGGAGCAGGGCGCCCTTGACGGTGTTGGGAATGGTCTGGCCCCCGAAGAACGGCAACAGAAAGAGCACGACGCTGATGCGGAACAGCGTCAGGAAGAAGCTCAGGAGGGCTCCCGGGTCAAAGGCGAAGAGGTTCATGGGCGGCGGTCCTCGCCCGCGGCGATGCAAATCGCGGACCAGGGGAGCGGAGCAGGGACGCTGGACGCGCCGCAAGACCCCGGAGGGCGGAGGCGGTCCGCGGGGCGCGGCACGGTCAGTTCAGGATGTAGTGCAGCGGGTTCTGGGGCACGCCGGCCAGCAGCACTTCGTAGTGCAGGTGGGGGCCGGTGCTCCGCCCGGTGTCGCCCACAAAGGCCACCAAGTCGCCGCGCTTGACCACGTCGCCGGGTTTCACGGCGATGCGCTGGAGGTGGGAGTAGCGCGTGCTGATGTTGGGCGAATGGCTCAGGACCAGGGTCAAGCCGTTGGAGCCGTCCTTGTCCGCGGCCACCACCCGGCCCGAGGCCGGGGCATAGACCGGGGTGCCGCGGGGGGCGGAGATGTCCAGGCCGCGGTGGAACTCTTCCTGGCCGGTGAAGGGCGACTTGCGGTTGCCGAAGCCCGAGGTGACCCAGCCCGTGGTGGGCCAGACCGAGGGCGTGGAGAGCAGGATGCCGGAGTTGGAGCCGAGCTTGTCCAGGACCTCCTGTTGGCGGACCTCCTCCAGGCTGGCGTCCACGTTGAGCTGCTCCAGGAAGCCGTGCATCTTGCGGGCCAGGAGTTCGTGGCGGTGCAGGGGCAGGTAGCCCTTGGAGAAGTCGGTGGTCACGGAGCCGCCGCGGGCGGTCATGGTCTGGGCGTTGTCCTGGTCCAGGTTGATCATGACCCGGAGCTTGGAGTCGAAGTCGCGGATGCGGGTGAGGTTTTTCTGGAGGCCGGCGATTTTCTGGGAGAGGCTCAAGAGCTGGGTTTTCTGTTCCTCAAGGGTCTTTTCCGAAAGCTCCAGGCTTTTTTCCAGTTGTTCGTGGCTCAGATAGTAGCGCAGGAGCAGGACGTTGCCCGCGGCCAGGAGGCCCAGCACCAGGAGCAGGGAGCACAAGGCCCAGCCGCGGAGCTGGATCTTGCTGCAGCTGCCCTTTTTGTCCTTGAAGATGACGATGTGGTATTTCTTGAGAAACATCGAGATTCCGCGTCCTTGGTTGCCGGTTGGGGATCCCGCCGCGGAGCGTCGTCATACGTTCGGCAACCTATAGACTAGTGTCGCGGGGAGGTCAAGCCGAGTTGTCGTTTGGTGAGCGCGTTGTAAGTATTCACGCGAAAGGCCTGGTCGTGGGCCCAGAGCTCGCGAAGCCAGGCCAGCATGTCGTCGCGCCGGGTGCCGCCGTTGGAGGGGCAATCGTTGGCCCAGACCGGCAGGCCCCACTGGCGGGCCGCGGCGCGGATGAAATTTTTTTCCACCAGGAGCGCGGGCCGCACCACCTGGAGGCGGCCCTCGAAAAAAGGCTCGCTGATGGCCAGACCGTCGGCCCGGCCGTTCTGCAGGAGGTTCATGAAATAGGTCACCACCAGGTCGTCGGCGTTGTGGCCGAAGGCCAGGTGGGTCAGGCCGTAGTCCTGGCAGAGCCGGAACAGGCGCTTGCGCCGGAGCATGGCGCAGAAGAAGCATGGCGAATTCTTGCGGTTCTCCGGGGAGTGGGCGCGGGGGCCGAAGTCCGTGAGCTCGGCGTGCAGGGCCACGCCCTCCCGCGCGCACCAGCGGGTCAAGGCCTGGTGGCTCTCCGGGGAGAAGCCCGGGTTCACGTGCAGGGCCATGATCTCGAAGGGGAAGGGCACGATGGCCCGGCGCAGGAGCAGCGTCTTGAGGAGCACGAAGCTGTCCACCCCGCCGGACACGGCCACGCCGATGCGGTCCCCGGGCCGGAGCATGGCCGTGCGCTGCATGCACAGGCCCACCATGGAGACGCATTTCTTCTGGGCGTAGGTGAGCTTGCCTATGACCGCCACGAGGGCTCCGGAATTGCGCGCGTCATTCCGGCAGTGATAGAGCATCTCGCCTTGACTCGCAAGATGCCTGCGGATATAGTCCACCCCTTTGCCCGCCTGGGCCTGGTCCTGGCGGGCGCGCTCTCCGGAGGAGCCGGATTCTTGAAACGCTGGTTCATCCTGGCCCTGGGCCTGGCGGTGGCCCTCGGTGGCCTGTACCTGGCGCTCTCGCGCAAGCCCGCGCAGCCGGGCATGTCCGAAGCCGTGTGGCCTGCCATGGCCGCGGATTCGGTGCGCTCCATCGAGATTCGCCTGCCCTCGGACCGCTACGTCCTCTACCGCCAGGGCAAGTCCTGGTTCGTGCGCTCCGGCGAGAGCGAGAATCCGGCCCAGGCCATGGCCGATCCGGCCAAGATCGCGGCCCTGCTCGAACTCCTTGCCCTGAACAAGCCTCAGCGGGTCCTGCCTTCGGAAGCCCGCCAGCCTGACGTGAACTACGGCCTGGACCAACCGCGTTTCCGCATCGCGGTGAGCGCGGAACCGGGCAAGGACAAGCCCGCGGAGACGGCCGAGCTGGCCCTGGGCCGCCTGAGCCCCTCGGGGGACGCGGTCTTCGCCGCCAGTTCCCGCAACCCGGGCACGGTCTTTCTCATGGCCCCGGGCTGGGCGCGGCAGATCGACCACCCGGCGGACTATTATTTCGACACGCGGGTCTTCTCCGTCACCGAGGACGGGGTGACCCGGCTGCGCTCCCTGGGGCCCTCGGGGCCGTCCTGGGAGATCGCGCGCAAGGACACCGGCTTCGTCTTCGTCCTGCCGGAGTCGGCCAAGGACAAGCCCGTGGACGGTTCCGAAGTCAAGCTGCTCATCCACGACCTCACCGGGCTCAAGGTCCGGCTGCTGCCGGAAAAGGTCCAGGCCCAGGGCCAGCCCTGGCTGCGCTTCGAGGTCTGGGGCCAGGCGTCGGCCCCGGAGGTCTTGGAGATATTCGGCGAGGAGCCCCTGCCGGGCATGGTCCTGGCCCGCTCCTCCCGGCAGCCCGTGTTCCTGGCCCTGGAGCGGGCGAGCCTGGACCGGGTGGCCAAGAGCGGCTTCGACCTGGAGGGCCGCAAGGTCCTTAACCTGGACACCGGCAAGGTCCAGAGCTTCCGCATCGTCTCCGGGGACCAGCGCGTGGAGTTGGAGAAGACCCAGGACGGCTGGCGGGACCAGGCCGGGGGCGAACTGCTGCGGGGCATTGACATGGCCCTGTGGCGTCTTACAAATGTACAGTTCGAGGCCGGGGCCACCACCGCCTTGCCGGGCAGCGCCGTCCCGGCCATGACCTGCGAGATCCTGGAAAAGGGCGGGATCTCGCTGGCCGTGTTGCGTTTTTTCACCGACCCGGACCAGCAGGCCGGGTTGTGCTGGCTGGAGGCCGACGGCAGCGGAGCCTTTTATCCGGTGTCCGACCAACTGCTCAAGGACTTGCAGGGACTTTTCCCGTTGAAGAAATAGGCCGGGGCCGGCAGGTCCGGTCCAGCCGCAAGGAGTCGCCATGGCGAGAATCACGGTCGAAGATTGTCTGGAAAAGGTCAGCAACCGCTTCCTCATCGTGCAAATGGCCATCAAGCGGGTCAAGCAGTACCGCGAGGGCTACGATCCCCTGGTGGAGAGCAAGAACAAGGAAGTGGTCACCGCCCTGCGCGAGATCGCCGAGGGCAAGGTCCTGCCCAACGCCTCCATTCCTGAGGCGGGCATGATCATCGAGGGCGGAGCGGAGTAGCGATGGCCTCCAGGCGGGATTACTACGAAGTCCTTGGCGTAGCCCGTAACGCCTCCGGGGACGAAATCAAGCGCGCTTACCGCAGGCTGGCCTTCGAGTATCATCCGGACCGCAACAAGGATGACCCGGAGGCCGAGGCCAAGTTCAAGGAGGCTGCCGAGGCCTACGAGGTCCTGCGCGACGCCGAGAAGCGCAGCCGCTACGACCAGTTCGGTTTCGACGGCGTGAAAAACGGCTTCTCGGGCTTCAGCAGCAACGAGGACATCTTCGGGGCCTTCAGCGACATCTTCGGCGAGTTCTTCGGCTTTTCCACGGCCTCGCGCCGGGGTCCGCGGCCCAGGGCCGGGGCGGACCTGCGCTACGACCTGACCATCGGCTTCCGCGAGGCGGCCCGCGGCACGGAAGTGGAGCTGAAGATTCCGGTGGAGACCCTCTGCGTCACCTGCAAGGGCTCGGGCGCCGAGCCCGGCAGCACGCCGGAGACCTGCCGCCAGTGCGGCGGCTCGGGCCATGTGCAGCAGGCCCAGGGCTTCTTCCGCATTTCCGTGACCTGCCCGGTCTGCCACGGCCAGGGCCGGATCATCACCCGCTACTGCCCGGACTGCCGGGGCCGGGGCGTGGTGGCCGAGACCAAGGAGCTCAAGGTGCGCATCCCCGCCGGGGTGGACTCCGGCGCGCGCCTGCGCCTGCGCGGCGAGGGCGAGGCCGGTTCCAACGGCGGGCCTCCGGGCGACCTCTATGTGATCATCGACGTGGAGCCGGACAAGACCTTGCGCCGCCAGGGCCAGAACCTGGTGGTGAGCTGCGAGATCGACATGGTCCAGGCCGCCCTGGGGGCCAAGATCGAGGTGCCCACCCTGGACGACCCCGTGACCGTGGACGTGCCCAGGGGCACCCAGCACGGCGAGGTCTTCCGGCTGCGCGGCCTGGGCCTGCCCCACGTGGGCAGCACCCAGAAGGGCGACCTCCTGGTGGAGGTCAAGGTGCGCATCCCCGCCCGGCTCAACAAGCGCCAGGAGGAGATCCTGCGCGAGTTCGCCGAGATCGAGGCCGGCAAGACCGTGACCAAGGTCCAGAAGTTTCTCAAGAAGACCATGGACAAGGTGGTGGGTGAGTAGCATGGGCCAGGACTTCACGCACATCGCCGGGGACGGCACGGCGCGCATGGTGGACGTTTCGGGCAAGCCGGACTCCGCCCGCACGGCCGTGGTCCGCGGGCACGTGCAGATGTCCGCCGCCACCCTGGACCTTCTGGAACGCAAGGCCCTGCCCAAGGGCGACGCCCTGAACACCGCGCGGGTGGCGGGAATCCTGGCGGCCAAGAAGACCGCCGAATTGATCCCCCTCTGCCATCCCCTGCCCTTGTCCTTTGTGGACGTGCGCTTTTCCGTGGACCGCGAGAAGCTGCGCGTGGAGGTGGAGGCCGAGGCCCGCACCACGGCCCCCACGGGAGTGGAGATGGAGGCCCTGCTTGCCGTGCAGGTGGCCTGCGCCACCATCTACGACATGTGCAAGGCCGTGCAGAAGGATATGGTCATCGGCGACTGCCGCCTGGTTTACAAGGCCGGGGGCAAGAGCGGGGTGTTCCGGGCCGAATAGGCCCCTGCAGACGAAGGACGGGGCCGCTGCGCGATGGCGCGGCGGCCTTTTTCATTTCTTGGCCGGGAGCTGGTCCTCGCCCTGCTTGCCGTGGAGCACGTTGTCCAGCAGGATCCACTCGTCGCCCGAGGCCTTCTGGAACCGCTCCTCCAGCAGGGCGCGCACGCGGGGCACGCGCAGGTTGTTGCGCAGGGACCAGCGCGCTGCGTAACCCAGGAGCGAGGCCCCGTCCGAATCCGCGCGCACCGAGAGAAGCCCGGTCTGGAGGATGCGGTCCACAAAGGCCGCGTCGTTGCTGCCCATGTAGCGCATCCACAGGCAGTCCAGGTCCTGGGCCGCGGCGGTCAGCTCGTCCTCGCTTTGGGGCGCGGTGTTGGCCAGCAGCGGCCGCGGGCTGGAGCTGCGCTGCCCGGCCATGAGCCCGCTTAAGTTCGGCGAGGTCCAGGTGGAGGCCAGGCGGGAGAGCAGGGCGCGGGACTCGGAATTGTCCCCGTACCAGACGGCGTTCAGGAAGATGACCTTGGCGGCCTCGTCGGAGCCCGCGGCCAGTTCGTCGATGACGCGCTCGCGGGCGGCGGCCGTGGCCCGGAACAGGGCCGCGCAGAAGAACTGGGCCAGGGGGCGGCGCAGGGCCTTGTTGCGGAAGAGCTCCGAGCCCGCCAGGTACTGGATGGCGCAGCCCAGCCGCCCCGGGTCCGGGGCCGGGCCGTAGGCCTCGACCCAGGCCAGGAAGGCTTGGTCCGAGTCGAAGCAGGCGGCCCCGGCCTGCCCGGAGAACAAGGCCAGGAACAGGCCGAGCAGGATTGCGGCGCGGCGCGGCATCACCAGACCATGCGCATCTTCACGCCCTGGGCCGCGATGTGCTCCTTGACGCCGGAGATGGTGTATTCGCCGTAGTGCACGATGGAGGCGATGAGCGCCGCCGAGGCCCCGGCCTTGGTGAAGGCCTCGGCCATGTGCTGGGGATTGCCCGCCCCGCCCGAGGCGATGACCGGGATGCGCACGCTCTGCACGATGGTCCGGGTCAACTCCAGGTCGTAGCCTTCCTTGGTGCCGTCGGCGTCGATGGAGTTCAGGCAGATCTCGCCCGCGCCCAGGGCCTCGCCGGTGCGCGCCCAGTCCACGGCGTCCAGGCCCGTGGGCTTGCGGCCGCCGTGGATGACCACCTCGAAGCCCGAGGGGATGGCCTCGCTCTTGGGCACGCGCTTCACGTCCATGCCCAGGACCACGCACTGGGCCCCGAAGGCCGCCGCGCCCTGGCTGATGACGTCCGGGTTCTTCACCGCGCCGGAGTTCACCGAGACCTTCTCGGCCCCGGCCAGGAGCACGGCCCGCATGTCCTCAAGGGTGTTGATGCCTCCGCCCACGGAGAAGGGGATGAAGATCTGCGAGGCCACCTTCTCCACCACGTCCAGGAAGATGCCGCGGCCCTCGGAGGAGGCCGTGATGTCGTAGAACACGATCTCGTCCGCGCCCTGCTCGTAGTAGTGGCGCGCGCTCTCCACCGGGTCGCCGATGTCCACGTTGCCCTTGAACTTGACGCCCTTGGTCAGCTTGCCGTCGCGCACGTCCAGGCAGGGGATGATCCGCTTACTGAGCATTGGCCACCTCCCGGCAGTAGGCAGCGAAATTGGCCAGGAGCTGGAGCCCGGGCCGGCCGCTCTTTTCAGGGTGGAACTGCACGGCCCACAGGCCGCGGCGGCCGTGGACGGAGCAGAACGGGCGGCCGTAGGTGGTCTGGCCGATGACGTACTGCTCGGCCGGGGCCGGATAGTAGCTGTGCACGAAGTAGAACTCGCTGCGCGGGTCGATGCCCGCGAAGAGTTCACAGTCCTGGACCAGGGACACGGAGTTCCAGCCCATGTGCGGGACCTTGATGGGGGTCTTGCCCGCCTCGTCCTCGGTCCAGGCCGGGTTGAACAGGCGGCACTCGCCCGGGATCACAGCCAGGGCCTTGGTGTCGTTCTCCTCGGAATAGTCCAGGAGGATCTGGCAGCCCACGCAGATTCCCAGCAGGGGCTTCTCCTGCCAGATGAGGGACTTGAGCACGGAATCCAGGCCTCCGCCCACCAGGTCCTCCATGGCCGTGCCCGCGGCGCCCACGCCGGGGAAGATGACCCCCTGGGCCGCGGCCAGTTCGTCGGGATCGGCGGTGATGGTGTTGGCGATGCCCAGAGAATCCAGGGCGCGGCGCACGCTGGTCTGGTTGCCGGCCCTGTACTTGAGGATGGCGAGCATGGCTCCTCCTTGCTTTCCTGCACAGGGCAACTAGTAGAAATCGCGCGTGAACTCAAGCCCGAGGCGCGCGCTTCGCAAAAAGACAGGCAACCAGCGTGCAGCGGGCATTCGCAGGAGTTGACAAAAAAGTAGGAAGCTATTTGGCCAGGATGCGCAGGTAGAGATCGCCGCTGAAGGGGCCCAGCTTGCGGCCCAGGCCCTTGAGCCGGATGGGGCGGCCCACCACGAAGTCCGGCGGCAGGGTCAGCTCCACGGTGCGCTCCTGTCCCGAGAACTGGCGCACCGAGAGCCGCAGGCTGCGGCCTGGCAGGAGGTGCTGGGCCGGGAAGTACACGGTCTGCTCGTCGTCCATCTGGCCGCGGAACCAGTCCTTCATCCCGCCCCACAGGCCGCGGGACAGGTCCAGGCTGAAGCCGCGCCTGCCCCACTGGAGCTGGAGCCGTTTGCGGCTGAACTCCTTGGGCGGACGGTAGCCCGGACGATCGCGCCGGATCTCGGCGTAGAGGTCGTCGAAAACCTGGCGGGCGAAGGGATCCTTCAGGAGGTCGTGGAGCACGTCCTCGTCGCGCAGGCTGTAGCTGCGGGACCAGGCGGACTGGCGCTCGGCCGCGGAATCGCGCTGGGGCTCGGGCCGGGGGGCCTGGCGCTGCTGGCGTTCGTAGGCCTGGGCGCCCTGGGCCGCGTTGGCCCGGGGCTCGGCCTCGGGCGCGGGCCCGGCCGCCGCCCCCTGGGGCGCGTCCTTGAGCGTCTTGGAGAGCAGGACGTAGGCCTCGTTGATCTTGCGGAAGAGTGCGGCGGCCTCGGGCGAGGGGTTCAGGTCCGGGTGGAACTGGAAGGCCAGCTTGCGGAAGGCGGTCTTGACCTCGGCCAGGCTGGCGCCGGGCTGCAGCTGCAGGGTGCGGAAGCACTGGGCCTGGGTCAGGCTGCTCACGGTTTCCGATCCTCGGCGCTGTCCAGCAGGGCGTTGGGCGCGCTGCCGCGGTCCTCGCGGCAGAGGCCGTTTTCCCGGAGATATTGGCGGCCCTGGCGCACGAAGTCCTCGAAGGGCACCGCGGGGTTCACGCCCGGGCAATAGTCCTGGATGAGCCGCCAGCTCGTCTCGTCCACCAGGTTGCCGCGGAAGAAGGGCCAGGCCCGGCACACGTCCGGCCGCCCCGGGTGCACGCCGCAGCCATCTTTGAAGAACACGCAGCAGCCGTCCGGGCCGCAGACCAGTCCCACCTTGCCGTCCTGGGGCTCGGTGTAGCGGGCCAGGAACTCGGCCAGGTCCAGGCCCAGGTGCGCGGCCAGGCGGTCCTGGTCCTTGTCCGTGAGCAGGATGCCGCCCTGGCCCTGGCAGCAGTGGCCGCACATGCGGCAGGCAAAGGCCTCTTCAGCCATGCCCGCCTCCCAGCAGCCGCCGGTGTTCGACCATGAGGCAGCGGTCCTCGATCACGGTGACGGGCGCGCCCGCCAGCAGGGCGCGGGTCTCGGGGCTGGCGATGCCCAGCTGCATCCAGAAACAGCGCGGCGGGGAGGGCAGGGCCAGGGCCTCGCGGGCGTGGGCCGGGCAATGCTCGGCGGCGCGGAAGAGGTCCACCAGGTCCACGGGGACCGGAACGTCGGCCAGGGTCTTGTACGCGGGCAGGCCCCAGACGCTGGCGCGCGCCGGGTGCACAGGGATCACGTCGTAGCCCGCGGCCAGGAGGTAGCGGCCCACGGCGTCCACGGGCTGCCCTGGCTTGTCCTTGGCCCCCACCACGGCGATGGTCTTGACCTCGCGCAGAAGGGCGGCTAGCTCTGAGTCGCTGATCAGCATGAACGGAAATCCTCTCTCCAGAGGCCAATCCCTACAGCAAACCCGGGCCGTTGCCTAGCCCGCCCGCAAGGAGTCCCGCATGTTCGAAGCCCTGTCCGTGATCCCCCGCGCCGAACTGGAGTCCCGCTGGGCCAAGGTCCGCCGCTTCCTGGCCGAGACCGCGCCCGAGGCCGAGGGGCTCCTGGCCTTCTCCCGCATCAACATCTACTATCTGGGCGGGACCCTGGGCACGGGCTGCTTCTGGCTGCCGCGCGAGGGCGAGCCCCTGTTCTTTTCGCGCAAGGGAGCGCACCGTGCGGCCCTGGAGAGCCCCACCCTGCGCGTGGTCTCCTACAAGTCGTACAAGGACCTGGAGGGCCTGGCCAGGGACGCGGGCTGCCCCATTCCCTCGGCGCCGGCCGCCGAGGTCACGGCCCTGTCCTGGCAGCTGGGCCAGATGCTCACCGAGCGCCTGCCCGGCCGCCGCTTCCTGCCCGGGGACCTGGCCCTGAACCTGGCCCAGAGCCTGAAGTCCGAGTACGAACTCTCCATCCTGCGCCTGGCCGGGGAGCGCCACCACCAGGCCCTGCACGACATCCTGCCCCAGGTTCTCAAGCCGGGCATGAACGAGCGCGAGATCTCGCACCTCTGCTGGCAGGTCTTCTTCACCCTGGGCCACCAGGGCCTCATGCGCATGAGCGCCTTTGGCGAGGAGATCTTCCTGGGCCACGTCTCGGCCGGGGACTCGGGCAACTACCCCAGCGCCTACAACGGCCCCCTGGGCGTGCGCGGCGAGCACCCGGCCTCGCCCTACATGGGCTACGCGGGCAAGGTCTGGGGTCCGGGCCAGCCCCTGGGCCTGGACATCGGCTTCGTGCTGGAGGGCTACCACACGGACAAGACCCAGCAGTTCTGGTCCGGGACCGAGGAAAGCATCCCGGACCAGGTGCGCTCGGCCCACTCCTTCTGCATGGACGTGCAGGCCTGGGCCGCCGAGAACCTGCGCCCCGGCAGCGTGCCCTCCAGGCTCTGGGCCCACTGCTGGGACTGGGCCGTGAAGGCCGGGTTCGGCGACGGCTTCATGGGCCTGGGCCAGAACAAGGTGCCCTTCCTGGGCCACGGCATCGGCCTGGCCATCGACGGTTATCCGGCCATCGCCCGCGGCTTCGACCGGCCCCTGGAAGAGGGCATGGTCCTGGCCCTGGAGCCCAAGCAGGGCATTCCGGGCGTGGGCATGGTCGGGGTGGAGAACACCTTCGAGGTCACGGCCTCGGGAGGCCGCTGCATCACCGGCGACGACTACCGCATGCTTTGCATTCCGTAGCCTCAGTCCTTGAAAAGCTGATCCATGACTTCCAGGGCGAAGCGGGCCGAGACCGTGGCCGGCCCGCCGCCCATTTCCATGCCCACCTCCACGGCCTCCAGGAGTTCCTCGCGCGTGGCGCCTTGGGCCGCGGCCTGCTCGATGTGCCACTGCATGCAGGACTCGCAGTCGATGACCACGGAGATGCCCACGGCGATGAGCTCCTTGGCCTTGCGCGGCAGGGCCCCGTCGCTGTAGGCCGCCCGCTCCATGTCCAGGAAGGCCGCGTAGGTCCTGGACTTGAGCTGCAACAAGCGGGCGTGGGCCTTCTTGCGTTGCGTCGTGAGTTCCTCGAGCCGGTCCATGGGGTCCTCCGCTAGGCCAGGGCCTGTTCCAGGATGCGCACCAGGTCGTCCCGGTCCATGCCGCCCGGGGTCAGGCCCACGAGACGGCCGTTGGTGGCCAGGGCGTTGTCCGCCAGGAGCCCGGCCATGGAGGGATCGAGATCGAAGTCCTTGCCCTTGAGCCCGCCCATGCCCACCTTGGCCAGGAGCCGGTCCAGGGCCGTGTGGAAGCCCGCGGGCCCGGCCTCGGACTCGGGGCAGCCCAGGGCCAGGGACAGCTCCAGGAAGCGCTCCGGGGCCTTGTCGGCCAGGCAACGGAAAAAGGCCCGGCTCAGGAGCACCAGGCCCGCGGCGTGGGGCAGGTCCGGCCGCAGGGCCGAAAGGGCGTGCTCCAGGGCGTGCTGGGCCGTGGCCCCGGCCTGGGACAGGCAGATGCCGCCCGAGGTGGCGGCCCAGGCCAGCACGGTGCGGGCGTCGCGGTCCGAGCCGTCGGCCACGGCCCGGGGCAGGTAGTTGGCCACCAGGTGCACGGCCTCCAGGGCCAGGAGGTCGGTCATGGGCTGGCGGCGCGTGGACAGGAAGCCCTCCATGGCGTGGAACAGGGCGTCCAGGCCCGTGAGCGCGGTCTGGCGCGGGGGCAGGGTCAGGGTCAGGTCCGGGTCCACCACGGCCAGGGCCGCGAAGTCCGCCTCCGAGCCCCAGGCCAGCTTTTCGCTGGAGCCGGATTTGCTGATCACGGCCCGGCAGTTCATCTCCGAGCCCGTGCCCGCCGTGCTGGGAATGGCCACCACGGGCAGGGGCGGGTTCTCCGGGGTCTTTCGGCCGCCGCTGCCGCCCTGCACGTAGTCCCAGAATTTGCCCGGATTGCGGGCCATGGAGGCCGCGGTGCGGGCCACGTCCAGGGGACTGCCCCCGCCCAGGCCGATGAGGAAGTCCGCGCCCGTGTCCCGGGCCACGGCGGCGGCCTCGTCCACCTGGCCGGACTCGGGGTTGGGCCGCACCTTGTCGTAGATCCTGCTGGCCACGCCGCGGGCCGAGAGCAGGCCCTGAACCCGGCCCAGGACCCCGCTGCGCAGCATGGAGCCGCCGGAGCTCATGACGATGAGGGCCTTGGAGCCCTTGGGCAGGAACGGGGTTTCGGCCAGCTGGTCCAGGACGCCGGGGCCGAAGAGCAGGCGCGTGGGCATGAAGAACTGGAACTGGGACATGGGAGCTCTCCTTGGGGTGTGGGGTCAGCGTTGCAGGCTCTTGTCCAGGGCCTGGCGGATGTCGCGGGAGGAGTAGAAGTCGCGCAGCACGATGGGCCGCTCCGGGGACTTGGCCGGGAACACGGCCAGGGCCGGGATGCTGCGGCTGCCCAGGGCCTGGAGCAGGGCCTCGCCCTCGGGATTGGGCTGGCTCAGGTCCACGCGCACCAGGGTCAGGTCGTAGCGTTCGCGCCAGGAGGCGATGTTGTCCTGGGTCAGCACGGCCTGGTTCAGGACCTTGCAGGACGGGCACCAGTCCGCGGTGAACTCCACGAACACGGTCTCCCGGCCCAGGCGCTGGGCGAAGTCTGCGGCCCGGAACTCGGTCCAGGCCGTGGCCGCGCGCGGCCGCATGGCCCAGACGAAGGCCGCCAGCACCAGGGCCAGGGCCAGGGCGCGCAGGAGCATGGCGCTGCCCCGGCCGTTCGCGCGGGAGGCCCGGCCCAGGAGCCAGGCCGCCAGTGCGGTGATCCAGAGCAGGATGAGGGCCGCGATGAGTCGGTCCTCGGGCAGGATGTTCAGGAGGTAGATGCAGGTGCCCATGAGGAAGAAGGCCACGCCCTTCTCGATGTTGGCCACCCACGGCCCGGGCTTGGGCAGGAAGCGCACCAGCCCGGGGCTGGCCACCATGATGAGGTAGGGCGCGGCCATGCCCAGGCCGATGCAGAGGAACACCGCGCTGATCACCGCGGGCGGCTGGAGCAGGGCCCAGCCCAGGACCCCGCCCAGGAACGGGCCGCTGCACGGGGTGGCCAGGAGGGTGGCCAGCACGCCGGTGAAGAAGGCCTGGGTGCGCGGCCGCGTGGACTTGCCGAATTTCATGTCCACGATGGGCAGGGTGTAGATGCCGAAGAGCGACAGGGACAGGGCGAAAAGCACCGTGATCAGGCCCAGGACCACGCCGGGCCGCTGGAAGGTCTGGCCCCAGGCCTGGCCCGTGGCCCCGAGCAGCAGGCTCAGGAACAGGAAGTAGGCCAGGATGCCCAGGGCGAAGAACAGGTTGTGCTCGCGGAACTGCTCCTCGCGGGGCAGGTGGCCGTGGTGTGCGCCGCCCAGCAGGGCCGAGAGCTTCAGGCTGACCACGGGCAGCACGCAGGGCATGAAGTTCAGGAGAAAGCCCGCCAGAAGCCCGAAGAGGATGGCCGGGAGCAGGGTGCTCACCTCGCGTTGGGCCTGGAGAAAGCTCGGCTCGAAGGACCAGGCGTGGGTCCCGGCCGGGGCCTGGGCCGAGGGCTCGGCCGCTGCCGGGGCGGCCAGGCCGCGCTCCAGGGCCTTGGGCCAGAGCGCCCACCAGGCGTCCTTGCCTGGCGCGGGGAAGGGGCCGGGGCCGGAATCCGCGGGCAGATCCAGGGTCGCGGGCAGGCACTGGCTCTCGGAACAGAGCAGCAGGCGCAGGCCGGCCTTGAGCCGGAACGGAGGCTGGGCCGAGGCGGGCAGGGGCACGAAAAGCGGGGTGACGCCCGCATAGACCTCCACCTGAATGGAGCGGTCCACGCTGTCCCGTTTCATCCGGCCCGGGGGCAGGGCCACCTGGAGCGGACCATGACCCTCCAGCTCCACCCGCAGGCGGGTGGGCTGGCCCACCGGGCTTTTGGCGTCGGAATAGGTGTACCAGCCCGGGTGCGGCCTGAGCAGGAGCACGGCCATGTGGTCCACGGCCGGTCCCTCGCCTCCCCCGGCCCGGGGCAGGTCGAAGAAGAGCCACTCCTGGGACAGGGGCAGGTCTGCGGCCCGGGCCGCCGGGCTCCCGGCCAGGACCAGGACCAGGGCGAAAAACGCCAGGAAAATGAAGATGCGTCGCATGTCCGGACCCTGACCTTAAAAAAACTCCGTACGAAGTGTTGACAAAAAATCCGGCAGCCGCTAGTTAGCTCTTCCCGTTGCGCGAGAGCGCGGCGGTCCGGGTCACTAGCTCAATTGGCAGAGCAGCGGACTCTTAATCCGGAGGTTCAAGGTTCGATTCCTTGGTGACCCACCAGGAAGCAAAGGGCTGGATGCGCAAGCGTCCAGCCCTTTTTGCTTGTCCTGTCCGCGCATGGTCCGTCCTTTTCCCGTGCGTCCGTCAGTTTCCCGCGGCAGGGGCCGCGGCTTCCAGCTCCGAGGCCTTGGCCAGGAAGCGCCCGGCCAGTTCGTCCAGGGCCGCGGCGGCCGCGGTCAGGGACTCGGCTTGTTCGGCGTGGCCCCGGAGCCTGCGGCCGCACCACATGATGGTGTAGAGCAGGTCGCCGTCCTCGGGACAGTCGGCGCCGCAGGCGGCCCGCACCCGGTCCAGGGCCTCGGCGCGGAGCTGCTCGCGGGCCGCGATGGCCTTCTTGAGCTCCTCGGCCGCGCGGTTGCGCGCCTTGGCCGGGGCGTCCTCCTGGGTCACCAGGTCCTGGTATTTGGCGTTGGCCGCCTCCACCTTGGAGGCCGCGGTCAGGTAACGCTCCAGGCTGGTCACGGTTTCGGGGTGCGCGGCCACGGCCCGCAGGGTGGCGGCCAGGGCCTTGGCGCGGGGCGCGGCCAGGCGCAGGAGGTCCGCTGTCTCGTCCCGGGTCAGGGCGCGCTCCTCGCTGCGGCCGTCGCTCAGGGCCAGCTGCATGGGATCGCCCAGGCTGCGCTGGACGAGGTCCTCCACGAACCACTCGGCGTAGAGCCCGGACAAGGTGCGGACCATGCCCGGCCCCAGGGCGTAGTCCAGGATCTCGGCCCGGGCCGGTCCCGGCTCCTGGCTTTCGTGGCTCAAGCCGTCCAGGCTGCGGCCGAAATGCTGGTTCAGGGTCTTGAAGGTGGCGGAAAAGGCGCTTTTGGTCCCGCTTCCTGCCGGGTGGTAGTGGGCGATGCAGAAGTCAGCCAGTGCGTCCAGGAAGGCCAGGCCCACCACGCGGTCCTCCTGGGGTCGGGGCTGCGCGGCCCAGGGCGCGGGCTCTTCGGTGGCCGGGCCCTGGGCCTGGGGGCCCGGACCCTGGGCCGGGCCGCTCAGGCTCGACTCCGCGGGCAGGGAGGGCTCCTCATTGCTGCGGAACAGGAACAGGGCGACGGCCGCCAGGATCACGGCCAGGAGCACGGCGGCCATGGAAAAGGGCTTCATCTTGCGTTCGGCCATGGAAACCTCCGGCGTCGAGTATAGGTCCCCTTGAGGAGAAAGGCAAAGTGCGGGAATGGAGCGGGACTGCGGATTCTTTTGACCCCGGCGGCAAAGGGGGCTATGGAGGGGCAGGAGGATTCCGCCATGGTCAACGCCGTCGTCCTGCTCACGGTCCAGCCCGACCTCATCAACGCCGTGGCCCAGAAACTTGTGCAGATTCCCGGGGTGAGCGAGGTGCACTCCGTGGGCGGCCGCTTCGACCTGGTGGTCATCATCCGGGCCCAGGACAACGACGGCCTGGCCCAGATCGTCACCGAGCGCATGCTCAAGGTCCAGGGCATCCGCACCTCCGAGACGCTCATCTCCTATCGGGTCATCTCCAACTACGACCTGGAGAACCTTTTTGCCGTGGGCAACGGCGCGTAGGCCCCGGCCCGCATCCCGGCGAGACGAGGCCCCCTGCCGCGGCAGGGGGCCTTTTGCGTGCGCGGTCCGGTCTAGAGGCGGAATCCGGCCAGGAAATATTCGATGTCCTGGAGCAGGCGGCGGCGTTCGGATTCGATGGCGGCCCCGGCCCGGGTCACGCCCTGGGTCAGGCTCTGGAATTCGGCCAGGGCCAGGTAGGCGTCGCGGAGCTCGGGGATGCGGCCGTGTTCGCCGTTGCCGCGGTAGTAGCAGAGCATGGTCTTGATGGCCCGGCCGATCTCCCCCTTGGAGCGGGGCAGGCCCGAGGCGTCGCGCAGGCCCTTTTTCCCGGCCTGGAGCAGGCCCAGGTAGGCCCGGGTCAGGGCATGGGCCGCGGTGACGGCGTCGGCGTCCACCTTGACCCGCGCCCGGGAGCGCCGGTTGTCGGCCACGCGCACGAGGATCCAGATGCCGCCGAACAGGACCGCCAGTCCTGCCCAGACTTCTGCCGGAATCATGCTTCCCCCGCTCCGCCGCGAGGCGGTGCTCCACACATTGCCGAAACGGCGTTATAGATCAAGAGGCTTTTTGGCCGCCGGGCTGGACGATGGCCACAAATATCCAGCCCGCGCAGGCCGCGGTGAGCACCAGGCTCTGCACGGGCAGGAGCAGGGAGACCAGGAGCACCATTGCGGCCGCTCCGGCGCAGGCCAGGCGGCGGGGACGGCTGGAGCGCAGCCGGGCCGCGCGGTCCTCGCCCCGGGCCGTGCGCAGGATGGCGGAGTTCACCCGGAAGGCCAGCCAGCCCCCGGCGCAGAAGCCGGAGAGCAGGGCCAGGAGCACGAAGGTCAGGGAGGGGCCGCCGTCCATGCCGCAGGCTCAGCGCCGGGTCATGAAATCGACGAAGGCCCGGTCGTCGCGCTGGACGTGGCGGGAGTCCCAGCCCGTGAGATAGGCCAGGACCTTGAGCGCGGTTTCCTGGTATTTTTCCAGGAGAATCGCTGTGCCGAAGGCCTCGCCCTGCTCCTGGAACTCCAGGTGGGCCAGGCGGTGGGTCTCCAACTCAGGATAGCCGTGGCGGAGCATGAGCCGCTCCTCCTCGGCGAAGTGGTAGGCGGCGTAGGCCTTGAGGCCCTGCACCGTGTCGGCCAGGCCCTGGCGCTGGCGGCCGGCCTGGACCTGGTCGTGGAGCTCGTTGATCATGTCCACCAGCATCCGATGCTGGCCGTCGATCTCGTCGTGGCCCAGGGCCAGCTGGTCGTTCCATTCCAGAAGGGGCATGGCGTCTCCGTTCCAGGGGTTCGTGGGCCCGCAGGCGCGTCGGATGCGGCAGGATAGGACATCTGCCCCGGATTTTCCAGTCCCTTCGCGGGAACGCGCGGTGACGAAGCGGCAAAGAAAAAGGGACCGCGTTTCCGCGATCCCTTCATCTTCTGCTGGCTCCCCGGCACGGACTTGAACCGCGAACCTAGTGGTTAACAGCCACCCGCTCTGCCGATTGAGCTACCGGGGAACAATCATCGCCGCAGCGAGACGCATCGTTTAATCAATCCCCAGGCGATGGTCAAGCGCTTTTTCCCGGCAATATGTTTCCCTTGCAGCTCTAAGGTCCGGCCCGGAGGACGAAATCCTTGACGCCGCAACGTAATTGGCATAGGTGAAACCACAACTCCGGGCAGTCTTGTTTTTTTCTAGACTTTCGCAAGGGATGGGGAGCATCAGCTTGTCCGACGCAGAACAGCAAAAGAAGATCAAACTGGCCACAAAGTCCCCCCACGTGGCCCGCTTCATGCCCATGCTCCAGGCCCTGGCGGCCAGGGATGAACTGAACGAGGTCCTCAAGACCCGGGTGGAGAAGGCCTGCGCCGTCCTGGACGAGAACGCGCCGCTCTATCCCAACGACTTCCGTAAGGAAAACACGGTAGCCGAGGTCCTGGCCCTCAACGACCGCGACGAGGCCGCCCTGGAATCCCTGGGCCGGACCTTCATCCTGGCCGGTCGCGTGGTTTCCCTGCGCTCCTTCGGCAAGGTCACCTTCTTCCACCTCCAGGACCCCACCGGCCGCGTGCAGGTCTATGCCGCCCGCGACGAGATGGGCGCCGAGGACTACCAGCGCTTCAAGAAGGTGGACATCGGCGACATCGTGGGCCTTACGGGCGACCTCTTCCGCACCAAGACCGGCGAGCTCACCGTGCGCGGCAAGGTCATCCGCCTGGTGACCAAGTCCATGCGCCCCCTGCCTGAGAAGTACCACGGCCTCAAGGACGTGGAGACCCGCTACCGCCAGCGCTACGTGGATCTCATCGTGACCCCGCGCACGGCCGAGATCTTCCGGCGGCGGACCATGATCGTGCGCGCCCTGCGCAACTACCTGGACTCCAAGGGCTTCATGGAGGTGGAAACCCCCATGATGCAGCCCATCCCCGGCGGCGCCACGGCCAAGCCCTTCGAGACCCACCACAACGCCCTGGACATGAAGCTCTACATGCGCATCGCGCCGGAGCTCTACCTCAAGCGGCTTCTGGTGGGCGGCTTCGAGCGGGTCTATGAGATCAACCGCAATTTTCGCAACGAAGGCATCTCCACCCAGCACAACCCCGAGTTCACCATGCTCGAGTTCTACTGGGCCTATGCCGACTACCGCGACCTCATGGACCTGACCGAGGACATGTTCGCCCACGTGGCCCGCGAGGCCACCGGCTCCCCGGTGGTGCCCTACCAGGGCCAGGACATCGACCTGACCCCGGGCCGGTGGCGGCGCGTGGCGTTCCACGAGTCCCTGGAGAAGATCGGCGGGGTCGCCCCGGAGGTTTTCCGGGACTACGACCAGTGCGCGGCCCTGGTGCGCAAGAGCGGGGAGAAGGTGGTCAAGGGCGAGAAGCTCGGCAAGCTCCAGGCCAAGCTCTTCGACCTCTTCGTGGAGCCCAAGCTCATCCAGCCCCACTTCATCTACCACTACCCCACGGACATTTCGCCCCTGTCCCGGCGCAACGAGGAAAACCCCGATCTCACCGACCGCTTCGAGATGTTCATCGCGGGCCGCGAAATGGCCAACGCCTTCTCCGAGCTGAACGACCCCGTGGACCAGCGCCTGCGCTTCGAGGAGCAGGTGCGCGAGAAGGCCGCCGGCGACGAGGAGGCCCACTTCATGGACGAGGACTACGTCCGCGCCCTGGAGTACGGCATGCCCCCGGCCGCGGGCGAGGGCGTGGGCATCGACCGTCTGGTCATGCTGCTCACGGACAGCCCCTCCATCCGCGAGGTCATCCTCTTCCCCCTCCTGCGCCCCGAGGTCGGCGGCTGATGCCGAACCATCGCTTCGAAGCCTTCGTCGCCCTGCGCTACCTCTTTGCCCTGCGCAAGCAGTCCTTCATTTCGGTGATCTCGATCTGCGCGGTCTGCGGCGTGGCCCTGGGCGTGGCCGCGCTCATCGTGGTCATCGGGGTCATGAACGGCTTCTCCAAGGACCTGCGGGACAAGATCCTGGGGGTCAACGCCCACATCATCATCAGCTCCCTGTCCGGCGGCATCCGCAACACCGAGGAGATCAGCGAGGCCGCGGCCCAGACCCCCGAGGTGGTGGGGGTGACTCCGTTCATCTATTCCGAGGTCATGCTGTCCAGCCCCGACGGGGTCAAGGGCGTGGTCCTGGGGGG
>JAWRKD010000127.1:0-5616 GCA_040307135.1 Desulfovibrionaceae bacterium | reverse complement strand
GCCCCGCGCCCATGAAGGTTAGGCCAGGTCGGTTTCGGTCACGGTGGCCACGCCGCTGGTCACGGCGGCCACCACGAAGCTGGTCAGCTTGCGGGCCGTGGCCTGGGCGTACACCACGTGGATGATGTCCCCGGCGCTGAGGTTGTACTCCTCCACAGCGTCGTTGAAGTAGCCGCTGGCGGCCACGGTGGCCTTGGCGTCGTCGGTCCGGTACAGGAAGATCTGCTGGCCGGGGACGCCGCCCATGAGCCGCAGGTCTTTGGTCTGGTAGGACATGATGCTTCACTCCTTGTTGTTGTCCGGCCCGGGGACTACGCCGGGATCGCGGCGTCGTCGTCGCACTCGATGGCCACCACGCCGTCGCTGTCGATGAGCGCGGCCCCGGCGCTCATGATGTTGTCCACCAGATGCGCGGCCTTTTCCGGCACCCAGTCGATGTGCGTCTTGATGCCCACGCCCTCGGCCAGGCCCAGAGAGTCCTTGTGCCACATGAAGCAGGTGCGCGTGCCCGCGGCCAGGGGCAGGCCGGAGTGGAACATCCAGACCGTGCCCAGCCAGACCCGGGTTTCGGCCCCCTTGAGCCAGGGGAAGGCGTCGCCCGCGTAGTCCGAGTTCTTGAACTCCTCGATGGCCAGGAGTTCGTTCCACTGGTTCGCGCCCACGGCCGCGAAGCGCTGGCCGTCGTCCGGCACGTCCTTGTTGTTGAGGTAGGCGAAGGCCTCCAGGACCTTGGCCCTGGTCAGGCCCGTGGCGCCCACGGGGATGACCTTGGAGGCCGTCGCGGCCTTGGAGATGATGAGGTCGTCCATCTTGCGGCCCACGGCGAAGGCCCCGATGTTGGCGATCACGCCCAGCTCGTCCACGTTGGTCTTGGCCTGGTCCAGGGTGTCCACGTAGTCGGCCGCGTACCAGTCCTCCAGCGTGACCGTGACGCTGGAGCTGCCGGCACCCATGATGGGCACGTTGCCGTTGCGGGCCTTCTTGCCGGCCTGGCCGCGCCCGGACTTGGGGAACTTGTACTGCGCGCTGTTCACGCCAGTCACCAGGCGCACGGCCTTGCGCAGCTTGGAGCCGCGCTGCTGGTAGGCCAGGTGCACGGCGGCCTCGTATTTCACGATGAAATGCTGTTCGATTTCCATGGCCATGACTCATTCCCTCCTGGGTTGATCAGCGCTGTCCGCTGAGCTTTTTGCAGGCCTCTTCGACCTGCGCCACATAGGCCGGATCGCGCGTGTCCGGGTCGGCATAGCGCGGATCGGCCATCATCTTGACGATGCTGGCCTTGGTCACTTCGCCCGCGCCGCCGGCCGGGGCCTCGTATTTGATCTTGCCCTCGGCCACCAGGGGCGCGAGCTTGGCGAAGGCCGCGAGCACGCGGTGGTCGCTCCCGGCCCGGCCCAGGGCCTCGATCAGACCCTCGCCGCCCAGGGCCAGGGCGGCCTCCTTGGCCGCGTCCAGAACCTTGGCCGTCTCGGCCCCGTGCGTCTTGCGCAGCTCGGCCACCTCGTTGGCCGAGAAGGTCTTGAACTCGGCCAACTCCGTCTCCTGGTTCTTGATCCCGAAGGGCATGGCCCAGGCGAGCAATCCCTCGAACTGCTGCGGCGTGAGCCCCAGGCCCAGGGCGGCCTCCTTGAAGCTGGCCCCCACGGCGTCGTCGAGGTCCACGCCCTCGGGGGCCTCGGGCATGACGTAGCCTTCCGGCTTGTCCGGCACGCCCAGGGCCTGGCGGAACTTGGCCACCTCCTCGGCCGAGGCGTCCTGGCCCGGGATCTTGACCATGCCTTCCGTGCCCTTGGACACCTGTCCGAGCAGGCCGAGCACGGCCTCGTTGCCGTTTTTGAATCCCTTGAGCGCCTCGTGGTGCTCGGCAGGCAGCCCGGCGAACCAGGACTCCCCGCCCTGGCCGCCCTGACCGTCCTGACCGGCCGCTCCGGCTCCCGCCTGCGCGGCGGCGTCGCCCCCCAGGGCCGCACCTCCGGCGGCCAGGGTGCTCCCGGCTTCCTGTCCCGCGGTCCGTCCGCTTTCCTCAGCCATTGTCGTCCTCCTGTCCGCCCGCGCGGACCGGCTCCATCATGGAGCGAATGTGCAGCACCACGCTGCGCCGTCCCTCGTTGAAGGCCGTGCGGTGCGGGTCACCGGCTGCGAAGCTGCACCGGTCGGCCCCGCCGAACCGCTCCAGCTCCTGCATGACCAGGTCGCCGTCGGCCGAGTTGAAGAGCCGCAAAAAGGCGGCCCGGGTCTCCATCACGCGCTTGTTGTGAGCATCGCTCATGCGCCCCCCAGCAAATCCTGCAACAGGTTTTTATCCTCGCCGGTCGAAGCCCCGGCGGCCGTGGCCGCGGCTCGGACCGCCTGGTCCGCGGCGTCCAGGGCGGCCTTGGTCTGGGCCGCCTTGGCCCGGGCCTCGCGGATCGCATCAACGTCCCGCTGGGCGCGCATGTTGTCCGGCGGCACGCCCACGGCCTCGGTCACGGTGGCCGTGATCCTGTCCGTGTCGAAGTTGTCCATGATCCCGAGCGGGTCCCCCTCGCCCACGAGAGGTTTCAGGATCTCCAGGGCCTGGGTGATGGCGCGCGCTGTCCTGGCGCTGGGCCTGGGCCACGGGCGAGGTGTAATGGATCTCCAGATCGTCGATGGTGAGGCCTCGCGGCGGCCGTTTGATGGCCCCGCCCCGCATCGCAACCGCGAATACCCGCCGGATCATGAGCCCCAGGTACTCGGCCTGGAGGCGGCCCATCACGGGCGCCAGGTGGCCCATCTTGCGGCTGTCCTCGATCATGACCTGGTAGGCGGTCTTGGCGGGGGCGTCCGGCGCGTCGAACTGGTCCACCATGAAGATTTGCTTGATGGAGGACCGGCGCTGCTCCATCATGTACTCGGTGGCCTTCAGGTCCACGGCCACGGGCAGGGCCTCGATGCGGTCCGTGCTCCCCGCCCTGTAATAGGAAAGCCCGCCGGGTCCCGCATGAATCTGGCCCAGGTAGCCGTCGTCCGGCACCATGAGCGGCGGGTCGCTCATCTTTTCGGCGGCCAGCAGCGCGGTGCGGGCCATGGCGTTGAGCACCCGCACGTCCGAGAGCGCGGTCAGGCCCGGGCCGCGGCCGTAGGTCTCGCCCACGGCCTTGGACCAGCGGGGCGCCATGAAGGGCATCTCCAGGTAGCCGGACTCTTCCAGCGCAGTCTTGGATTCCACTTCCAGGAACACGCTGGCCCAGGGGAAATTCGCGTTGCCGGATCCGGCAGGATCGCGGTCCAGGCGGGGGTACACCGCGTGCAGGATCTTCACCGGCTTGTGAGGATCCTTCGTGGCCAGGTCGCGCACGGTCTGGGAACAGGCTTCCCTCCACTCGCTCTGCACGGCGTGGGCGGGCATCTCGAACTCGCGGAACACCGTGTCCACCACGCCCTGGGGCGACTCAGCCACGTAGATCTCGGACAGGGGCCGGGCCGAGAACCGGACCACGCTCCGCGGGTCGCTCTCCACGTAGAGCACGGCCACGCCGAACAGGGCCAAGTCCAGGTACAGCTCGTGGGCCGCGGCCTGGAACCCCGAGGCGTCCGAGGAGAACAGCCCCTGGAGCGTCTCCAGGCTTTCGGTCAAGTAGGCCTTGACCTCCGTGTCGTCGGTCAGACTTTTGCGGTCGGCCTTGAGGCGGAGCCCGAACCACTGCATGTTGGCGTTGGTCAGCAGCCCGCCCAGGCGCGAGGCCAGCACGTCCAGGCAATGGCAGGGCGTGGAGTCGAAAATCTTCTCGTCCCCGGCCCGGGCCTGGCTCCCGCCCGAGAACTGCTGCGCCTTGCGCGGCAGAAAGTAGTCCGCCAGGTCGCGCCACGTGGAAACCCACGGATCGCGGTCTTTCTTGAGGCCCCCCAGGCGGGTGAGAATGCGCTCGATGTCCTTGGCGTCCATCTACTGCCCCAGCTTGGTTTTGTATCCGGACGAGGTCGTGGCCGCGGCGTCGGTCAGGCCCGAGGACCCCGTGGCGATGGTCGAAACCACCCCGGCGCGGTTCAAGGCCGCGCGCCGGCGCGCCGTGTTCTCGCGGCCCTGCTGCCGCGCCCTGGCGTCCTTCTCTTCCTGCGCGGCCTCGTCGGCCTTACGCTGGGCCTCCAGCTCCGCGGCCGACGGCCCGGACGGGGCCTTGGCCCCTCCACCGAAAATACTGCTCACCACACTGCCCATCACATCCTCCAGAGGTCGGTTACGGCCCGCACCTGGCGCTCGCCGCCAGCGCGGCGGAACGGGTCGAAATTCACGATGGTCTTGGTCTGCCTGGGACCGCTGCGCTCGGGGCGGAAGCCCACCGCGAAATACCGGAAGGCGTCCGTGGCGTGGCTGGTCCAGTCGTGCAGAGGGTGGTCCTTGAAGTCTCCCATGCGGTCGTTGAACTCGCGGCGGAAGTGGATCAGGGCCTCGATCCCGGGATCGCAGCGGGTGCGGTCGAACCACATGCGCGGCAGGATGGCCCGGACTGCGTCGATGCCGTCCTGGATCCCCACCTGCGGACAAATCGTGAAGCGCAGCCCCAGGGACCTGGCTATCTCCAGGCGGGACTTGCCCGAACCCAGCTCGCGCACCCGGATGTCATGGGGTGCGATGTGGCTGCCATAGGTGTAGGGCTTGCCGCCCAGCACCTGGACGTAATGAGGCAGGCCCTCGCCCGAGGCCTCGTAGAAGTCGATGGCCGCGAACTTGCCGCCCGGGTGGGCCTGGAGAAACCAGATCGAGGTGGAGTCGGACACGCCCAGGTCCCAGGCCGTGTGCACGGGCAGCGTGGGATCGTAGGGCACGTCCGTGATCCGGCCGGACCGCTCGGCATCGGCCATGAGCGCCGCGAAGTACGCGCCGCGGATCGCGGCCGTGAAGCTGCACTCGAATTCCTGTTCATACTCCTCTGGGCTCATCTCGCGGCGCGCGGCGGCCAGCTCGTCGGGGTCCAGGATCCCGGTCTCGCTGGCCCTGTACATGGCCGCCAGCCAGTCCGGGTCATGCTGGGCCTGCTGGTACAGCTGGTAAAAGAAATCGCGGCCCTGGGGCGTGCCGATGAACAGGGCGCAGCCCTTGCGGTCGGCCAGGGCCGGACGCAGAATCTGCGTCCACAGGTTGCGGGGCATCTGGGCCACCTCGTCCATGACCAGGTCGTCCAGGTAGATGCCCCGCAGCGCGTCCGGGTTGTTGGCTCCGTAGAGCCGGATGGATTTGACCCGGCTGTCCGGGACGACCTGGCCGTCCTGGTCCCGCTCCACCCGGCCGCTGGGGATGTCCACGCGCAGCTCGGCCTCGTTGAAGGTCGCCCCTGCGATCCGGCCCGCGTAAAATTTGAGGTAGTCCCAGGCCACGGCCTTGGCCTGCTTGAGCAGAGGCGCGACGTAGGCCCCGCGGTAGTCCGGCTTGTCGCTGGCCAGTGCCCGGCGGATGAGCCGGTTGATGGCGTAGATGGTCTTGCCGAAGCGGCGGTGGCAGACCAGCACGGCGAAGCGCTTGGACCGCATGGCGCGGTGCAGCTCGGCCTGCTGCGGCCGGGGCTTGTAGGGCAGCACGATCCTACGCATCACCGTCCTCCAGGACGTAGGTGATGGGTTCCTTGCCCTGGCCGTCCTTGGTCTCCTCGCGGC
>JAWRKD010000126.1:0-50652 GCA_040307135.1 Desulfovibrionaceae bacterium | reverse complement strand
CCCCCCGGCTCCCGGAAAACAAGTCCCGGCGCGACTGGGCGGGCTGCCCCCAGGAAAGACCGGGGCAGTGCTTGACAGGAAGCGGGATCATGCATTACATTCCCGCCTCTTTGCGGTTACTTTTACTTTCTGTGGAGGATTCATGCCCACGATCAACCAGCTCATTCGCAAGGAGCGCAAGCAGGTCCTCAAGCGCAAGAAGACGCCGGCCCTGCAGGAGTGCCCCCAGCGCCGCGGCGTTTGCACCCGCGTCTATACGACCACGCCCAAGAAGCCGAACTCGGCTCTGCGCAAGGTCGCCCGCGTGCGCCTGACCAACGGCATCGAGGTCACCGCCTACATCCCGGGCGAGGGCCACAACCTGCAGGAGCACTCCGTGGTGCTCATCCGAGGCGGCCGCGTGAAGGACCTGCCCGGCGTGCGCTACCACATCGTGCGCGGCACGCTGGACACCGCCGGGGTCTCCGACCGCCGTCAGGGCCGGTCGAAGTACGGCGCCAAGCGTCCGAAGTAAGTTTTCTCTGTTTGTCACGACCAGGGACGACGCCAAAGTAGGGGAGGGGCCCCGAAATAATGTCCCCCTGGCCAAGAGCAAGGAGCGAGGAGAATGCCCCGCAAAGGTCCCGTGGCCAAGCGCCACGTGCTTCCTGATCCCGTCTATGGCAGCCGTCTTGCCGCCAAGTTCATCAACCGCCTGATGCTCCAGGGCAAGAAGAGCACGGCGGAGCGCATTTTCTACCAGGCTCTCGATTCCCTGGGCCAGAAGACCTCCGAAGACGCCATCAAGGCCTTTGAGAAGGCCGTGGACAACGTCAAGCCCTACGTCGAGGTCAAGTCCCGCCGTGTGGGCGGCGCCACCTACCAGGTGCCCGTCGAGGTGCGTCCGGACCGCCAGATCGCCCTGGCCATCCGCTGGATCATCGGCTACGCCCGCGGCCGCGGCGAGAAGGGCATGATCGCCCGTCTTTCCGGCGAGCTGGTTGACGCTTTCAACAACCGTGGCGGCGCCGTGAAAAAGCGCGAAGACGTCCACAAGATGGCCGAGGCCAACAAGGCTTTCGCCCACTACCGCTGGTAGTATCCGAGGTTCGACGTGCCCAGACAGGTTCCCCGCGAAAGACAGCGCAACATCGGCATCATGGCCCACATCGATGCCGGCAAGACCACCACGACCGAGCGCATCCTGTTCTACACCGGGGTGTCGCACAAGATCGGCGAGGTCCATGACGGCGCGGCCACCATGGATTGGATGGTCCAGGAACAGGAGCGCGGCATCACCATCACTTCCGCCGCCACCACCTGCTTCTGGAAGGACCACCGGATCAACATCATCGACACCCCCGGCCACGTGGACTTCACCATGGAAGTGGAGCGCAGCCTCCGAGTCCTGGATGGAGCCGTGGCCGTGTTCGACGCCGTGGCCGGCGTGGAGCCGCAGTCCGAGACGGTCTGGCGCCAGGCCGACCGCTACCGCGTGCCGCGCATGGCCTTCGTGAACAAGATGGACCGGGTCGGCGCGGACTTCTACCGCTGCCTGGACATGATCAAGACCCGCCTGGGCGCCAAGCCCGTGGCCCTGCAGCTGCCCATCGGCTCCGAGGACAGCTTCGTGGGCGTCATCGACCTGCTGGCGGGCCAGGCCATCATCTACGACAAGCCCGAGAGCCTGGGCATGGAGTTCTCCGTGACCCCGGTTCCCGCGGACATGCAGGAACTCTACGAGAAGTACCGCCAGGAGCTCATCGACGCCGTGGCTGAGGAAGACGAGGCCCTGCTCGAGAAGTACCTGGGCGGCGAGGATCTCACGGTGGACGAGCTCAAGCTCGGCGTGCGCAAGGCCACCGTGGGCCTCAAGATCTGTCCCGTGATCTGCGGCACGGCCTTCCGCAACAAGGGCGTGCAGCCCCTGCTGGACGCCGTGGTGGACTTCCTGCCCTCGCCCCTGGAGGTGCAGGTCATGACCGGCGTGAACGCCGACAACGGGGCCGAGGTGGCCTGTCCCTGCGAGGACGACAAGCCCCTGGCCGCCCTGGCCTTCAAGCTCATGACCGACCCCTTCGTCGGCCACCTGACCTTCCTGCGTCTATACTCCGGCCGCATCGAGTCCGGCGCCACCGTGGTCAACTCGGCCTCGGGCAAGAAGGAGCGCATCGGCCGTCTGCTCAAGATGCACGCCAACAAGCGTGAGGAGATCAAGGAGGCCTTCGCCGGCGACATCGTGGCCGCCGTGGGCCTGAAGACCGTCTCCACGGGCGACACCATGGCCGACCCCAAGCTGCCGGTGATCCTGGAGTCCCTGGACATTCCGGAGCCGGTCATCGAGGTGGCCATCGAGCCCAAGACCAAGGCCGACCGCGACCTGCTCTCCCAGAGCCTGGCCAAGCTGGCCAAGGAGGACCCCTCCTTCCGCGTCAAGGGCGACGAGGAGACGGGCCAGACCCTCATCGCGGGCATGGGCGAGCTGCACCTGGAGATCATCGTTGACCGCCTGCTGCGCGAGTTCGGCGTGAACGCCAACGTGGGCGCTCCCCGCGTGGCCTACCGCGAGACCATCACCAAGCCGGTGAAGGTGGACGTGCGCCACGTGAAGCAGACCGGCGGCCGCGGCCAGTACGGCCACGTGGTCCTGGAAGTGGAGCCCAAAAGCGACGGCGGCTACGAGTTCGTGGATGAGATCAAGGGCGGCATCATCCCCAAGGAATACATCCCGGCCGTTGACCGCGGCATCCAGGACGCCCTCAAGAACGGCATCCTGGCGGGCTTCCCCCTGGTGGACGTGCGGGCCAAGCTGGTCTTCGGCTCCTACCACGATGTGGACTCCAGCGAGCAGGCCTTCTACGTGGCCGGCTCCATGGCCATCAAGGAGGCCTGCCAGAAGGCCTCGCCGGTGCTCCTGGAGCCCATCATGGCCGTGGAAGTGGTGACGCCCGAGGAATACCTGGGCGACGTCATGGGCGACCTGAACGGCCGCCGCGGCCGCGTGAGCAACCTGGAGGCCCGGGCCAACGCCCAGGTCATCCGGGCCAACGTGCCGCTCTCGGCCATGTTCGGCTACGCCACGGACCTGCGTTCCAAGACCCAGGGCCGGGCCACCTTCACCATGCAGTTCGACCACTACGAGCAGGTGCCCGCGAGCATCGCCGAAGAGGTCGTGAAGAAGAAGTAACTCCCTGCGGGGAGAGGTTTTCCTTGACAGGAAAGGGAGAGTAAGCGTAAGCCCTTGTGCCGCTTTTCACCATGGCCGGGGCAGCTCCGGAACGCGACGTTGAGTGCAACGACGCGAAATTGCTAGGAGATCATTATGGCTTCCATGACGAGCGATCGGATCAGAATCAAGCTCAAGGCCTACGACTACCGCATCCTGGACAAGGCTGTGAGCGAGATCGTGGACACCGCCCGGAACACGGGAGCGGCCGTCGCCGGACCCATTCCCCTGCCCACGGACAAGCACATCACCACGGTGCAGCGCTCCGTGCATGTGGACAAGAAGTCCCGCGAGCAGTTCGAGATGCGCATCCACAAGCGCCTTCTGGATATCTTGGAGCCCACCCAGCAGACCGTGGACGCTCTGGGCAAACTGTCCCTGCCTGCGGGCGTGGACGTTGAAATCAAGCTGTAGGGAGTGGACGCCATGGCCAAGACGCTTGGAATACTCGGGCGCAAGGTGGGCATGACCCGGATCTTCGGCAACGACGGCAGCGTCGTGCCGGTGACCGTGATCAATGCCGGGCCCTGCCCGATCATGCAGATCAAGAAGACGGACAAGGAAGGCTACAACGCCCTGCAGGTGGCCTACGGCGCCATCCCTGACCGCAAGTCCAACAAGCCCATGCTCGGCCACCAGGCCAAGGCCGGCAAGGGAGCCTTCCGCCACCAGCGGGAGTTCCCGCTGGAGAGCGTGGAGGGCTACGAGGTGGGCCAGGAAATCACCGTGGACATCTTCAAGCCCGGCGAGAAGGTCAAGGTCACGGGCCGCTCTCGCGGCAAGGGCTTCCAGGGCGTCATGAAGCGCCACAATTTCCGCGGCAAGCCCGCCTCCCACGGCGTGGAAAAGGTGCACCGCTCTCCGGGCTCCATCGGCTCCAACACCGAGCCGAGCCGCGTGTTCAAGGGCAAGCGCATGGCTGGCCACATGGGCGACCGCCGCGTGACCATCATGAATGTCGAGATCGTGGACGTGCGCCCCGAGGACAACCTCATCCTGGTCAAGGGCCAGGTTCCCGGCGCCGCCAACGGCCTGGTGATGATCCGCAAGAGCTAGAGGGGACGACCATGGCTACCGTGAGCATTTTCGATCAGGCGAAAAAGGAAGTGGGCAGCATCGAGCTGGCCCCCGAGATCTTCGAGGTCGAGGTCCGGCCGGAGATTCTCCATCTGGTGGTCCGGGCCCACCTGGCCGCCAAGCGCGCCGGCACCCATGCGGCCAAGAGCCGCGGCCAGGTCAGCGGCGGCGGCAAGAAGCCGTGGCGCCAGAAGGGCACGGGTCGCGCCCGCGCGGGCTCCATCCGTTCGCCCCTGTGGCGCGGCGGCGCGATCCTCTTCGGCCCCCAGCCGCGCAGCTACGCCTTCAAGGTGAACAAGAAGATCCGCAGCCTGGCCCTGCGCATGGCCCTGTCCTCCCGCCTCTCCGGGGACAACCTGCTGGTGGTCAAGAACATCGACCTGCCCGAGGCCAAGACCAAGGGATTTGTCCAGGTCGCCAAGGCCCTCGGGCTTGAAAAGGCCTTGATTGTTTCGGCGGATGCTGCTAACAATCTCGTTCTTTCGGCCAGGAATATTCCTGGCATTAAGGTGCTTGAGGCCGATAAGCTCAACGTTTACGACGTGTTGTACTACCCGAAGCTGGTTCTGCTCGAGAGTGCGGCGCGGGAAGTCCAGGAGAGGTTGAAGTAGCCATGGACTACACGCAGATTCTTTTGCGGCCGCTCATTTCCGAGAAGGCCACCGCCGCCAAGGAGGCGACCAACAGCGTCGCGTTCTTCGTGCACCCCTCGGCCAACAAGATCGAGGTCAAGAAGGCGGTCGAGCAGGCCTTCAACGTGAAGGTCGAGTCCGTGAATATCGTCAGGAAGTCCCCCGTGGCCCGCAGCCGCTTCGGCCGCGCCACGGGCAAGGTCCCCGGCTTCAAGAAGGCCTACGTCAAGCTGGCCGCCGGCGACAAGATCGAGTTCTTCGAGGGAGTGTAGTCATGGCTGTGCGCAAGCTGAAACCCACCTCTGCCGGCCGCCGGTTCCAGACGGTCTCCACCTTCGAGGAGATCACCAAGAAGGCGCCGGAGAAGTCCCTGGTGGAGGGCCTGACCAAGAAGTCCGGCCGCAACTGCTACGGCCGCGTCACTTCCCGTCGCCGCGGCGGCGGCCACAAGCGGCTCTACCGCCTGGTGGACTTCAAGCGCGACAAGCGCGACGTCCCGGCCAAGGTCGCGGCCATCGAGTACGACCCGAACCGTAGCGCCCGCATCGCGCTCCTGCATTACGCCGACGGCGAGAAGCGCTACATCCTGGCCCCCGTGGGCCTGGTCGTGGGCGATTCGGTGGTCTCCGGCGAGGGCGCGGACATCAAGCCCGGCAACGCCCTGTTCCTGGCCAAGATCCCCGTGGGCACCGTGGTGCACAACGTGGAGCTGCATCCCGGCCGCGGCGGCCAGTTCTGCCGCGCCGCGGGCGCCTACGCCCAGCTCATCGCCAAGGAGGGCTCCTACGCCCTCTTGCGCATGCCCTCGGGCGAGGTCCGCAAGGTGCTTTCCACCTGCGTGGCCACCGTGGGCCAGGTGGGCAATATCCACCACGAGAACGTGAGCCTGGGCAAGGCCGGCCGCAACCGCTGGCTGGGCCGCCGTCCCAAGGTCCGCGGCGTGGCCATGAACCCCATCGACCACCCCCTGGGCGGCGGCGAGGGCCGGAGTTCCGGCGGTCGCCACCCCACCACTCCCTGGGGCAAGCCCACCAAGGGCTACAAGACCCGCAACCGGAAGAAGTCTTCCACCAAGCTCATCGTGAAACGCCGCGGGCAGAAGTAGGAGCGCGTCATGCCGAGATCGTTGAAGAAGGGCCCCTTCGTGGATGGCCACCTGGAAAAGAAGGTGGTCAAGGCCAACGAGAACAAGGACCGCCGGGTGATCAAGACCTGGTCCCGCCGGTCCACGATAGTGCCCGAGATGGTCGGGATGACGTTCGCCGTGCACAACGGCCGCAAGTTCATCCCGGTGTTCGTGACGGAGAACATGGTGGGCCACAAGCTGGGCGAGTTCGCCCCCACCCGGACCTTCTTCGGACACGCCGCGGACAAGAAAACCAAGGCCAAGTAAGAGGGTTCACATGGAAGCCAAAGCCGTCGCCAAGTTTTTGCGCGTTTCCCCGCGCAAGACCCGTCTGGTGGCCGAGAACATCCGGGGCAAGTCCGTGGAGGAAGCCCTGAACATCCTGAAGTTCACGCCCAAGAAGCCCGCGCGCTTCCTGAGCAAGGTCCTGTACTCGGCCATGTCCAACGCCGAGCAGCTGCCCGGCGTGGACGTGGACTCCCTGGTTGTGGACACGGTGCTCGTGAACGAAGGGCCCACCTGGAAGCGGATCATGCCGCGCGCCATGGGCCGGGCCTACCGCGTCCGCAAGCGCACGAGCCACATCACCATCGTCGTCAAGGAAATGTAGGGTAGGGGTATGGGCCAGAAAGTTCATCCGTACGGATTCCGGCTGGGGTACAACAAGAACTGGCTGTCGCGCTGGTACAGCCGCAAGGACTATCCCGCCTTTGTGCTCCAGGACGATCAGCTCCGGAAGTTCGTCAAGGAAAAGCTCTACCAGGCCGGCATCGCCCGCATCGAGATCGAGCGCGCGGGCGGCAAGGTGCGCCTCATCATCCACACCGCGCGTCCGGGCATCGTCATCGGCCGCAAGGGCGTGGAGATCGAGAAGCTGCGCGACGACCTGCGCAAGAAGTTCGGAACCGAGTTCACCATCGAGGTCAACGAGATCCGCCGCCCGGAGATCGAGGCCCAGCTGGTGGCCGAGAGCATCGCGCTCCAGCTGGAGCGCCGCGTGGCCTTCCGCCGCGCCATGAAACGGACCGTGTCCCTGTCCCGCAAGTTCGGCGCCGAGGGCATCAAGGTGGCCTGCGCCGGCCGTCTGGCCGGTGCGGAGATCGCCCGCTCGGAGTGGTACCGCGACGGCCGCGTGCCGCTGCACACCCTGCGCGCCGACATCGACTTCGGTTACGCCATCGCCAAGACCACGTACGGCGTCATCGGGGTCCGGGTCTGGATCTTCAAGGGTGAGATTCTCGACGCAGAGGTGGAACAGTAATGCTCGCTCCCAAGAAAACGAAGTACCGCAAGCGGCAGAAGGGCCGCATCAAGGGCGTGGCCACCCGCGGGGCGACCATCGCCTTCGGTGAGGTCGGCCTGAAGGCCCTGGAGCACGGGAAGCTCACCAGCCAGCAGATCGAGGCCGCCCGCGTGGCCATCATGCGCCACATCAAGCGCGGCGGTAAGATCTGGATCCGCATCTTCCCGGACGTCCCCGTCACCAAGAAGCCTGCCGAAACCCGCATGGGCTCCGGCAAGGGCGCGCCCGAGGGCTGGGTGGCCCCCATCCGTCCGGGACGCGTCTTGTACGAAGTGAAGGGCGTGGACTTGGCCTTGGCCAAGGAGGCCCTGACCCTGGCCCGCTACAAGCTGCCCATCAAGACCGCCATCGTGGTCAAGGAGGGGGCTGAATAATGAAGAGCAAGGAAATCCGCGCCCTGGACGACAAGCAGCTCGGCGAGAAGCTCGGCGAGTTCCGCAAGGAGCTTTTCAACCTGCGCTTCCAGCATGCCACGGCCCAGCTTGAGAACACCCAGCGCATCCCGGCCGTGAAGAAAACCATCGCCCGCATCCTCACCGTGCAGCGGGAAAGAAACGCGAGGGCTTAGGCAATGGCTGAGCTGACGAAGAGCAACAAGCGCACTCTGGAAGGGGTGGTGGCCAGCGACAAGGGCGACAAGACCATCGTGGTCCAGGTCGAGACGCTGGTGAAGCACCCGTTGTTCAAGAAGTACATCCGCCGCAAGCAGAAGTTCATGGCCCACGACCCGGCCAACGAGTGCGGCGTGGGCGACAAGGTCGAGATCGTCGAGTCGCGCCCCCTGTCCCGCCGCAAGCGGTGGCAGCTGGTGAAGATCGTCGAAAAGGCGCAGTAGGGGTGAGAGCATGATCCAGATCGAGAGCCATCTCGACGTGGCCGACAACTCCGGGGCCAAGGAAGTTTCCTGCATCAAGGTCCTGGGCGGCTCCAAGCGCCGCTACGCCAGCGTCGGGGACATCATCGTCGTGTCCGTGAAAGAGGCCATGCCCCACTCCAAGGTGAAGAAGGGCGCGGTCATGAAGGCCGTCGTGGTGCGCACCACCAAAGAGGTGGGCCGCGCGGACGGCTCGTACATCAAGTTCGACAGCAATTCGGCCGTCCTCCTGAACAACCAGCTGGAGCCGGTGGGGACGCGCATCTTCGGACCTGTGGCCAGGGAGCTTCGTCAGAAGAACTTCATGAAGATCGTCTCCCTCGCCCCCGAAGTGCTGTAAGGGGAACCGGCAATGAATACGAAGATCCGCAAAGACGACAAGGTCATGGTCCTGGCCGGCAAGGACAAGGGGAAGATCGGCAAGGTCCTCAAGCTGCTCAAGAAGAAGGACGCCGTGCTGGTGGAGGGCGTGAACAAGATTCACCGCCACACCAAGGCCAACCCCTACAAGAACCAGGCCGGCGGCATCGTGGAGAAAGAGGCCCCGATCCATATCTCCAATGTGGCCTACGTGTGCAGTTCCTGCACCAAGGCCACCAGGGTCGGGTACAAAGTGAACAATGACGGCAAGAAAATCCGTTATTGCAAGAAGTGCAACGAGAGCGTTGACTAGGGTGCTGCCATGACGCGACTGGAAAAGATCTACCGGGAAAAGGTGACGCCCGCCCTCCAGAAGGAGTTCGGCTACAAGAGCTCCATGGAGATCCCCCGGCTGGAGAAGATCTCGCTGAACATCGGCCTGGGCGAGGCGAGCCTGAACAACAAGCTCATCGAGGATGCCGTCGAGGAGCTGACCAAGATCGCCGGCCAGCGCGCCGTGATCACCCGCGCCAAGAAGTCCATCGCGGCCTTCAAGCTGCGCACTGGCATGGCCGTGGGGTGCCGCGTGACGCTGCGCCACGATCTGATGTGGGATTTCCTGGACAAGCTCGTCACCTTCGCCCTGCCCCGGGTGCGCGACTTCCGCGGCATTCCGGATCGGGGCTTCGACGGGCGCGGCAACTTCACCCTCGGCATCCGGGAACACACCATCTTCCCTGAGCTCGAGATCGACAAGGTGGAGCGGGTGAAGGGCATGAATGTAACCATCGCCACGTCCGCCAAGACGGACAAGGAGGGCAAGCTTCTGCTCGACCTCCTCGGCATGCCCTTCAAAAAATAGGAGGAGATGGCTTTGGCCAGGACGTGTTTGAGAGTCAAGGCTCGCCGCAAGCCCAAGTTCAAGGTCCGCGCCTACAACCGGTGCCCGATCTGCGGCCGTTCCCGCGCCTTCCTGCGGCGCTATGGCATCTGCCGCATCTGCTTCCGGAACAAGTCCCTCGCCGGCGAACTGCCCGGGGTGCGCAAGGCGAGCTGGTAATCGCTCAAGGAGAAGACAATGGCAGTTGTTGATCCCGTCGCCGACATGCTGACCCGCATCCGGAACGCCCACCAGGCCTACCATCGCCAGGTGGACATCCCGGCCTCCAAAATGAAGGCCTCCATCGCCGTCATCCTCAAGGATGAAGGCTACATCGAGGACTTCAGCGTGGACGGTCAGACCATGCGCGTGGCGCTGAAGTACGTCGACGGCAAGCCCCTCATTGCGGGGCTTAAGAAAGTGAGCAAGCCCGGCCGCCGCGTGTACGTCGGCGTGTCCGACATCCCGCGCGTGCAGAACGGCCTGGGCATCTGCATCGTTTCCACCTCGCGGGGCCTGATGGTCGGCGGCAAGGCCGCCGAAGGCAATCTGGGCGGCGAGCTGATCTGCGAAATCTGGTAGCGAGGTAGATCATGTCCCGTATCGGTAAGAAAGCCATCGACATCCCTTCCGGCGTCGAAGTGAAAATCGGCGCCGAGGCCGTCACGGTGAAGGGACCCAAGGGCACCTTGAGCACCCCGGTGCATCCCAAGGTGGCCTACGCGGTCGAAGGCGACAAGATTCATGTGACGGCGGCGGACGAATCGCGCCAGGCCAACGCCCAGCACGGGTTGCGCCGCACGCTCCTGGACAACTGCATCCAGGGCGTGACCAAGGGCTTCCAGAAGGCGCTTGAGGTCGTGGGCGTGGGCTACAAGGTTTCGGTGCAGGGCAAGAAGGTGGTGCTCACCGTGGGCTACTCCCATCCGGTGGAATTTCCCCTGCCCGCGGGCATCGACGCCGCCGCCGACGGCAACAAGCTGACCATCTCCGGCATCGACAAGCAGCTGGTGGGCGAGGTGGCCGCACAGATCCGCCGCGTCCGTCCGCCCGAGCCGTACAAGGGCAAGGGCGTCAAGTACGTGGACGAGCAGATCCGCCGCAAGGCCGGCAAGTCCGGCGCCAAGTAAGGCCCGGAGCAGAGGACAATCCCATGAAGATGACCAAGGAAGAGTCGCGGATCCGCCGCAAGGTGCGCATCCGCAAGAAGATTTCCGGCACCGTGGAACGGCCCCGCCTGGTGGTCTTCCGCTCCAACCGGCATATCTACGCCCAGATCGTCAACGACGCCGAGGGCCAGACCCTGATGAGCTCCTCCACGCTGGCCCTGGGCAAGGGCGGCGAGGCGGTCAAGCTGACCCTGGAGTTCGCCGGCAAGGTGGGCAAGGACCTCGCTGCCAAGGCCCTGGCCGGCGGCATCGAGAAGGTGGTCTTCGACCGCAACGGTTATCTGTACCACGGCCGCATCAAGGCCCTGGCCGAAGGCGCCCGCGAGGGCGGGCTCAAATTCTAGAGGGTGTGACGCGATGGTGGAACAGAACGAATCCGGACTCATCGAGAAGATCGTCTACCTGAACCGCGTGGCCAAGGTGGTCAAGGGCGGCCGGCGCTTCAGCTTCAGCTGCCTGGTGGTGGTCGGTGACGGTCAGGGCAAGGTGGGCTACGGCCTGGGCAAGGCCAACGAGGTTCCGGAGGCCATCCGCAAGGCTTCGGACAAGGCCAAGAAGTCCATGATCCGCGTGCCCGTGCTGGACGGCACCCTGCCCTACGAGATCCTGGGCCGGTTCGGCGCCGGCCGGGTGCTCCTGAAGCCCGCCAGCCGCGGCACCGGCATCATCGCCGGCGGCCCGGTGCGCGCCGTCATGGAGGCGGTGGGCGTCTCGGACATCCTGACCAAGGCCATCGGCACCAACAACCCCCACAACGTGCTGCGGGCCACCATGACCGGTCTGGCCTCTCTGCGCAGTGCGGGCGACGTCTCCGGGCTCCGCGGCATGGAGCTGGTGACGCCGCGCAAGTAACGGCAAGCGAGAAGGGGAGTTCATCGTGTTCAAGGTGACGCTGAAAAAGAGCCTGATCGGCTGCACCCCGGCCCAGCGCAAGACGCTGGCCGCTCTGGGGCTCAAGCGCATTCGTCAGGTCAATATCCTGAAGGAATCCCCCGCCGTTGCGGGCATGATCGAGAACGTGAAGCACCTGGTCGAGGTGGCCAAGTCATGAATCTGCACGAACTGTATCCTTTCCCCGAGGAGCGCCAGGGCCGCAAGCGCGTGGGCCGTGGCCCGGGCTCCGGCCTGGGCGGCACCTCCGGCCGCGGCCACAAGGGCCAGCTCTCCCGCTCCGGCGGCAAGTCCAAGAAGGGCTTCGAGGGCGGTCAGATGCCCCTGCAGCGCCGTCTGCCCAAGCGCGGCTTCAAGAATCCCTTCCGCGAGGAGTACGAGGCCGTGAACGTGGGCCGTCTCCTGGCCGCCTTCGAGGGCCAGAGCGAGATCACCCTGGCCGACATCTACGCCCGCGGGATCTGCAAGAAGGACGCCCCGGTCAAGATCCTGGGCTCCGGCGAGGTGACCGCGGCTGTGACCATTGAGGCCCATCGCTTCAGCGCTTCCGCCATCGAGAAGATCAGCAAGGCCGGCGGCACCGCCAAGGCCTTGGAAGGCAAGTAAGGGGACGAATCCGTGGCCCTGTCCGGCGTCGAGAATCTGGCGAAGTTGCCCGAGCTCAAGAAAAAGCTCGGGTGGACCTTCCTGCTGCTGGCCGTGTACCGCATGGGCATCCACATCCCGGTGCCCGGCGTGGACGGCGCGGCCCTGGGGGAGTTCTTCGCCCAGGCCCAGAACACCCTGTTCGGCCTGTTCGACATGTTCTCCGGCGGCGGCCTGAAGAACCTCTCCATCTTCGCCCTGGGCATCATGCCCTACATCTCGGCCTCCATCATCCTCCAGCTGCTCACTGTGGTCAGTCCCGACCTGAAGCGGCTGTCCAAGGAGGAGGGCCAGGCCGGGCGCAAGAAGATCACCCAGTACACCCGCTACGGCACGGTGCTCATCACGTTCATCCAGGGCTTCGGCATCGCCGTGGGCCTGGAGAGCATGACCAGCCCCACCGGCGCGCCCGTGGTCATGGACCCGGGCTGGGTCTTCCGCTTCATGACCGTGATCACGCTCACCGCCGGAACCATCTTCCTCATGTGGCTGGGCGAGCGCATGACCGAGAAGGGCATCGGCAACGGCATCTCGCTGATCATCTTCTCGGGCATCGTGGCCGGCCTGCCCGCGGCCGCGGGCAACACCTTCCGGCTCATGAGCGCCGGTGAGATGAGCCTCTTCGTGGTGCTTCTCGTGGTGGTGGTGATGGTGGCCGTGCTGGGCTTCATCGTCTTCGTTGAACGCGGCCAGCGCCGCATTCCCATCCACTACGCCAAGCGCATGATGGGCCGGAAGATGTTCGGCGGCCAGACCACGCATCTGCCCCTGCGCATCAACACCGCAGGCGTGATCCCGCCCATCTTCGCCTCGAGCCTCCTGCTCTTTCCGGCCACCCTGGCCAACTTCTCCAAGGTGGAGTGGCTCCAGACCCTTTCCAACCTGCTGAGCCCCCGCTCCATCAGCTACAACATCATGTTCGTGGCGGTGATCATCTTCTTCGCTTACTTCTACACCGCCATCATCTTCGATCCCAAGGGCATCGCCGAGAACATTCAGAAGCAGGGCGGCTTCATCCCGGGCATCCGTCCGGGCGCCCGTACCCGCGAGTACATCGACCGCGTCCTGGCCCGCATCACCCTCTGGGGCGCCCTGTACATCTCGGCCATCTGCGTGCTGCCCACGATTCTCATCGCCAACTTCAACGTGCCTTTCTACTTCGGCGGCACCTCCATCCTCATCGTGGTGGGCGTGGCCATGGATTTCATGGGCCAGATCGAGTCCTATCTGATCTCCCGCCAATATGAAGGCCTCATGGGCAAGACCAGGGTCAAGGGCAGGCACTAGACTTGAAGAAATATCGCGGGATATTTCTTAAGAATCCGAATGAAATAAGCCTGATGCGCGAGGCTAACAGGATCGTATCCCGGATCCTGGACGCCTTGGGCGAGGCGGTGCGGCCCGGAGTTGCTTGTTCCGAGTTCGAGGCCATCTGCCGACGGCTGTGCGATGCGCATCACGTGAAGCCGGCCTTTTTGGGCTACCTCGGCTACCCGTACGCGCTGTGCTGCTCGGTGAACGAAGAAGTGGTCCACGGGTTTCCGACCCGGGACAAGGTGCTCTGCGAAGGGGACATTGTCTCCTTTGACATGGGTGTGATATACAAGGGGTTCTACGGCGACGCCGCGCGCACCTTCCCGGTGGGCGCGGTGAGCCCCACGGCCGAACGGCTCATGCGCGTGACGCGCGAGGCCCTGATGATGGGCATCGAGCAGGCCCGGCCCGGCAACAACCTCTGGGACGTGGCCGCGGCCGTGCAGCAGCACGCCGAGGCGGCCGGGTTCGGAGTGGTGCGGCGCTTCGTGGGCCACGGCATCGGCGCCAGGCTGCACGAGAAGCCGGAGGTCCCCAATTTCGTCCCGCGGGGCGTAGTGGGGGTGCCGCTCAAGGCGGGCATGGTGCTGGCCATCGAGCCCATGATCACCGAGGGCGGCTACGACGTGGAAGTTCTGGCGGACCGCTGGACCGCGGTGACCAAGGACCGCAAGCTGGCCGCGCATTTCGAGCACTCCGTGGCGGTGACCCCGGAGGGCCCCATGATCCTCAGCCTGTCCGATTGAGGGACAGGGCCGGGGACTTGCAGTTTCGAAAAAAGTGCTGTATAGAAACCCTTCGCTTTTTTGCGAGGTTCGGCAGAAACACAGGGAATCCGCGGCCCTATGAGGGCCGCCGCCCGAGGACGATAAACGCGCTGGAGACGGTCATGAAAGTCAGACCTTCGGTGAAAAAGATTTGTTCCAAGTGCAAAATCATCAGGCGCAAGGGCGTGCTGCGGATCATCTGCGAGAATCCCCGGCACAAGCAGCGTCAGGGTTAACCAGAGAGGGAGCACATCGTGGCACGCATTGCTGGCGTTGATCTGCCCAAGAACAAGCGGATGGACATCGCGCTGACTTACATCTACGGCATCGGCCGTACGACGGCGCGCAAGATCCTGGCCGACACCGGCGTGGACTGGAGCAAGAAGAGCGACGACCTCAGCGCGGACGAGATCAACAACATCCGCAACGAGATCGAGCAGCGCTACAAGGTGGAAGGCGACCTTCGCCGGGATCTGGCCCAGAATATCAAGCGGCTCATGGACATCGGCTGCTATCGCGGCCTGCGCCACCGCAAGGGCCTGCCCGCCCGCGGCCAGCGGACGCACACCAACGCCCGCACCCGCAAGGGGCCGCGCCGTTCGCTCATGGGCAAGAAGAAGACCAAGGCTCCCGCTGCCGGCGCTCCCGCCGCCGCGTAAGGGAATGGGTCCGGAGGCCTCCTGGCCGGGATGTCCCGGTCGGGAGCGCGATGGACTTGCGCGTTTTTTCTAGCGAATCGGAGAAGGACTCATGGCAAGACCTCGTCGCGCCGGTAAGAAAAAGGAAAAGAAGAACGTTCCCGTGGGCGTGGCCCACGTGAAGGCCACCTTCAACAACACCATCATCACCTTCACGGACCTCAAGGGCAACGTGGTGAGCTGGGCCAGCGCCGGGGCCGCCTTCAAGGGCTCCCGCAAGAGCACCCCGTTCGCCGCGCAGATCGCCGCCGAGAACGCCGCCAAGGTGGCCCAGGAGCACGGCATGCGCACCGTGGGCGTCTTCGTGAAGGGCCCCGGGGCCGGACGCGAGGCGGCCATGCGCGCCATCAACAACGCCGGGTTCAAGGTCAGCTTCATCCGCGACATCACCCCCATCCCCCACAACGGCTGCCGTCCTCCCAAGCGGCGCCGGGTGTAAGAGCAAGGAGGGATTCCCTTGGCCAGATATACCGAAGCCAAATGCCGGCTGTGCCGCCGCGAAGGTCAGAAGCTCTTCCTCAAAGGCGACCGCTGCTACACCGACAAGTGCGCCTATGAGCGCCGCCCCTACGCCCCCGGCGGAGCGGGCCGCCTGCGCAAGAAAATGAGCGACTACGCCGTGCAGCTGCGCGAGAAGCAGAAGGTGCGCCGCATGTACGGGCTGCTCGAAGGGCAGTTCCACACCTACTTCGAGCGCGCCGAGGCCCAGAAGGGCGTCACCGGCGCCAATCTGCTCATCCTTTTGGAGCGCCGCCTGGACAACGTCATCTACCGCCTGGGCTTCGCCAACTCCCGCGACCAGGCCCGTCAGCTCGTGGGCCACGGCCTGTTCAAGGTCAACGGCCGCCGCGTGAGCGTGCCGTCGCTTCTGGTCAAGGCCAACGACGTGATCGAGGTGCGCGAGGAAAGCCGCAAGGTTCCGGTCATCATGGAGGCTCAGGAAGTCATCGCCCGGCGCGGTTGCCCGTCCTGGCTGGAGTCCGACGGAGCCAATTTCAAGGGCACGGTCAAGGCCCTGCCCGTCCGTGAAGACATCCAGTTCCCGATCAACGAGCATCTCATCGTCGAGCTGTACTCCAAATAAACAAGCGTAGGTTTCCGCATGCTCATTCAACACGGCGACAAGCTGATCAACACCAGGAACTGGTCGGAACTGGTTCGGCCCGAGCAGTTGGTGCGGGATCCCAAGTCCACGGACACCTACGGCAAGTTCGTGTGTGAACCCCTGGAGCGCGGCTTTGCCACCACCATCGGCAACGCCATGCGCCGGGTTCTGCTCTCCTCGCTCCAGGGCGCGGCCATTGTCGCCGCCCGCATCGAGGGCGTGCATCACGAGTTCACCACGATGCAGGGCGTGCATGAGGACATCACCGAGATCGTCCTCAACCTGAAGCAGGTGCGCCTGGCCATGACCAACACCGAGCCCCAGATCCTGGTCCTCGAGGCCAAGACCAAGGGCCCGGTGACCGCGTCCATGATCAAGGAGAACCAGAACGTCCGCATCCTGAATCCCGATCAGGTCATCGCCACCCTCACCGAGGACCGGCCGCTCAAGATGGAGCTGGAAGTGCGCATGGGCAAGGGCTACGTGCCCGCCGAGATGCACGAGGGCCTCACCGAGGACATCGGGCTCATCACCCTGGACGCCAGCTATTCCCCGGTGCGCAAGGTGGCCTACAACGTGGAGCAGGCCCGCGTCGGCCAGATGACCAACTACGACAAGCTCATCCTGGAGGTCTGGACCGACGGCTCGGTGTCGCCCGAGGACGCCTGTGCCTACAGCGCCAAGATCCTCAAGGACCAGCTCTCGGTGTTCATCAACTTCGACGAACTCTCCTCCGAGACCGAGAAGTCCTCCGAGGGCGGCTCGGACCTCAACCCCAACCTGTTCAAGGGCATCGACGAGCTGGAGCTTTCGGTGCGGGCCACCAACTGCCTCAAGGCCGCCAACATTCAGCTGGTGGGCGAGCTGGTGCAGCGCACCGAGCAGGCCATGCTCAAGACCAAGAACTTCGGCCGCAAGTCCCTGGACGAGATCCGCCGCGTTCTGGACAACATGGGACTGCGTTTCGGCATGAGCGTCGAGGATTTCGACAAGAAATACCAGGAATGGTTGAAGAGGAAAGAGAAAAATGAGGCATAGAAAGTCCGGCCGCAAGTTCAACAGGAGCTCCTCGCACCGCATCGCCATGTTCCGCAACATGGCCCGGGCGCTTCTGACCTACGAGGCCATCCGCACCACCGAGGCCAAGGCCAAGGATCTGCGTTCCGTCGTGGACAAGCTCATCACGCTGGCTCTGCGCGACGATTTGCATGCCCGCCGCGAGGCCTACAAGGTCCTCAACAACCACCAGATGGTCCAGAAACTCTTCACCGACATCGGTCCGCGCTACGCGGGCGGCCAGGGCGGCTACACCCGCATCATCCGCCTGTCCCTGCCGCGCGTCGGCGACGCCGCGCCCATGGTCCTCATCGAGCTGACCAAGCGCGCGGAGAAGGCCGCTGCCGAGGCTCCGGCTGCGGAAGCCGCCGAGGCCAAGAAGGCCCCGGCCAAGAAGGCTCCGGCCAAGAAGGCCGCGGCCGAGGGCGAGGAAAAGCCCAAGAAAAAGGCCGCGCCCAAAAAGGCTGCCGCCGAGGGCGAGGAAAAACCCAAGAAGAAGGCGGCTCCCAAGAAGAAGGCCGAGACTGAAGACAAGGCCGAGTAAGGCACAGGGGCAGGCTTCGGCCTGCCCTTTTTTTGTATCATGCTATAGACAATATCTATCTTGCCGGCTGGAAATATGGACTTCCGGAAATTGCAGGCCTTTGCCAAGGTCTATGAGACGCGCAGCTTCTCCCGGGCGGGCGAGGCCCTCTACCTGTCCCAGCCCACGGTGAGCGCCCACGTGGCGGCCCTGGAAGAGGAGCTGGGCGCGCTGCTCTTCGACCGCCTGGGCCGTTCGGTGGTGCCCACCCAGGCCGCGGCGGTCCTCTATGCCGCCACCCGCGACGTGTTCAGCCGTCTGGACGAGGCCGTGAGCGAGATCCACCTGCTCCAGAACCGCGTGGCCGGCGAGGTGCTGGTGGGCGGCAGCAGCATCCCGGCCCATTACATCCTGCCCGAACGCCTGGCCGCCTTTGTGCGCCGCCATCCCGAGGCGAGCCTGCGCCTGGTGGTGGGCGATTCCGCGGGCATCGCCGCCCAGGTGGCCGCGGGCGGCCTGGCCCTGGCCGTGGTGGGCGCGGATTTCGGCCAGCCCGAACTGGAACTGAAGCCCTTGCTGGATGACGAGATTCTGGTCATCGGACCGTCGGCCATGGTCCGTGCGGCCCCGTCCGACCCGCGGCAACTGGCCGCGCTGCCCTGGGTTTTGCGCGAGGAGGGCTCGGGCACGCGCCGCGCCTTTGACCAGGCCCTGCGGGGCCTGGGCCTGTCCTGCGGCGATCTGCGGGCCGCGGCCCTGGTGGAGAGCACCGAGGCCGTGCTGCGCTGCGTGCGCGCGGGCATGGGTCTGGGCGTGGTCTCGGGCCTGGCCGCCAGCGAGGGCCTGGCGCGCGGCGAGTTCGCGGTCTTGCCCCTGGCCCTGGACCTGCGCCGCACCTTCTTCCTGGCCCTGCGCAAGGGCCGCACCCTGACCCCCGCGGCCCGGGTCCTGGCCGAGTTCCTCACCGCCGCCGGATCGTGACAGCCCGGCGGTTGGCCCCCGGCCGCTTTCCTGCTACCCTGCGCAGCAGGGGCGACATCTCGCCCGGGAGGCCGTCATGCGCACCAAGATTGTGGCCACCGTGGGCCCGGCCACCAAGAGCCTGGAGGTCATGCGCGACCTGGTGGACGCCGGGGTCCGCGTTTTCCGCCTGAATTTCTCGCACAGCGGGGCCAAGGCCTTTGTACCCGTGATCCGGAACATCCGCGCCCTGGAGCGGGAAACCGGCCTGGCCCTCACGGTCATGGCCGACCTCTCCGGCCCCAAGCTGCGCATCGGCGAGGTGGACGGCGCACCCCTGAACATCCAGAAGGGCGGGCTGGCCTATCTGGGCCTGCCGGGCCGGGACGCTGACAAACCCGCGGACGGCCCTTTCATCTCCCTGGACCGGCCCGAGCTTTTGGCGGGCCTGGCCCTGGGCATGCCCGTGAACCTCTCGGACGGCATGCTCCAGTTCAGCGTGACCCGCGTGCTCGTGCCGGACGAGCTCTTCGAACTCACGGCCCTGAACCCCGGACTGCTCACCTCGCACAAGGGCATCGTGTTCCCGGGCAAGAGCATCGCCATCCCGGCGCTCACGGCCAAAGACCGCACCGACATCCAGGAGGCCCTGGACGTGGGCATCGACGCCTGCGCCCTGTCCTTTGTCCAGACCGCCCAGGACGTGCGCGACCTGAAGGCCGAGATCGAGGCCCGCCGCCTCTGGATTCCCATCATCGTGAAGCTGGAGCGCCAGCAGGCCGTGGACAACCTGGAGAGCATCCTGGACGTGGCCGACGCGGTCATGGTGGCCCGCGGCGATCTGGGCCAGGAGTGCCCCCTGTCCAGGCTGCCCATCATCCAGAAGCAGATCATCCAGGCCTGCCGCCTGCGCGACAAGCCGGTCATCGTGGCCACCCAGATGCTGTTGTCCATGGTCTCCAACCCCCTGCCCACGCGGGCCGAGACCACGGACGTGGCCAACGCCATCCTGGACGGCGCGGACTGCGTCATGCTGTCCGAGGAGACGGCCATCGGCCGCTGGCCGGTGGAGACGGTGCGGGCCATGCGCGACATCGCGGAGCAGGCCGAGGCCTACGCCCTGGCCCAGGCCGCCGGACCTTTGCGGCCCCAGGTGGAGGGCGACCCCGAGCGGACCCTGGCCTACTGCGCCTGCCTGCTGGCCGAGCAGACCGGGGCCCAGCACCTGGTCTGCCACACCCGCTCGGGCACCACGGCCCAGCGGGTGAGCGGGCGGCGTCCGCGCCAGCCCATCCACGCCCTGACCCCGGGCCGCGAGGCCCTGGGCCTGCTCAACTTCAGCTGGGGGGTCATTCCGCACAAGGTGGCCACCAAGCCGGAGAGCCACCTGGGCCGCTGCCAGCAGTTCGTGGACCGCTCGAACCTGGTGTCCCAGGGCGAGTGCGTGGTGATCACCGCGGGCGAGCCCACCCCGGGCCGCCGCGACCTGCACACCAACCAGGTGAAGGTCTATTTCAAGTAGGCCAGGGTCTGGGGCAGGTCCAGGAACTCCAGCCTGGGGGCCTCGGCCAGGAGCCCGGCCCCCACCAGCCGGTCGTAGAACAGGGTCAGGCCCTGGCGTTCTTCCGCGCCCAGGTCGTAGGACAGGCCCGCATAGTAGGACTTGAGCTCGGCCACGGAGAGCGGGGTGCGCGCCGCGGTCATGGCCACGATGCGCTCCATTTGCTCCCGGCCCAGGGCCTTGCCGCGCAACAGCGCGGCGCAGGCCGCCAGCACGGCTTCGGGCTTTTCCTTATAGGCCGCGCGCCGCACCACCCAGACCCCGAAGATGAAGGGCAGGCCGGTCCATTCCCGCCAGGCCTCGCCCAGGTCCAGGACCACCGGATAATCCGGATGGCGGCGCAGGGTCAGGGCCTCGTCGCCGATGGCCAGAATGGCCTCGGGCCGCTCGCCCGCGGCCAGGGCCGCGCTGGCGTCGCCCGTGGCGAACCTGGCCGCCACCCGCACGTAGTCCTGGAGCAGCAGGCGCAGGAGCACGGCCGAGGTGTGGGTCTGGGCGCTCACCAGGATGGTCCTGCCATCCAGCCGCTCCAGGGGCCGCCGGGAGAGGAGCAGCACGCTCTGCACCGGGCCGCGGCTGCCGATGGCCAGGTCCGGCACCAGCAGGTAGTTGCCGGGCCTGCGGCCATACTCGATGGAGGAGTTGGACGAGATGTCCAGCTTGCCGTCGGCCATGAGCGTGTTCAGGTACGAGGGCGGACCCGAGACAAAGGTGCAGCCGTGGGGCACTTGGCCGGACTCCAGGGGATGGTAGATGGGCAGCACGTTGAGGTAGCCGATGCGGCCCAGGCGCACGCCGTCGCCGGGGCGGCTCATGCGCCCTCCAGCAGGGTGTAGTCCATGCGGCGCTGCCGGGGCGTGAAGCCCGCGCCCTGCACCAGGCGGCGGATCTCCTCGCGCGAGAGCCGGAAGCTCACCCCTGCGGCCCGCACCACGTTTTCTTCGATCATGGTGGAGCCGAAGTCGTTGCCGCCGAAGAAGAGCGCCAGCTGGGCGATCTTGGGGCCCATGGTGACCCAGGAGACCTGGATGTTCTCGATGTTGTCCAGCACCAGGCGCGACACGGCCAGCAGCCGCAGGTACTCCACGGCGCTGAGCGGACGGGCCTCGATGGCCGTGTTGGCGGGCTGGAAGGTCCAGGGGATGAAGGCCGTGTAGCCGCCGCTGCGGTCCTGGGAGGCGCGCAGGGCGAAGAGGTGCTCCAGGCGCTGGGCCGGGGTCTCCTCGTGGCCGAACATCATGGTGGCCGTGGTCTTGAGGCCCTGGGCGTGGGCCTCCTCCATGATGGCCAGCCACTGGCCCGCCCCGCACTTGCGCGGGGAGACCTTGCGCCGCACCTCGTCCACCAGGATCTCGGCCCCGCCTCCCGGGATGGAGTCCAGGCCCGCGGCCTTGAGCCGGGCGATGACCTGGGCCGTGGTCAGGCCCGCCAGCTGGGCGAAGTGGGCGATCTCCGGCGGCGAGAAGGCGTGCACGTGGATGGGGTAGGTCTTGAGGAAGCGGAGCAGGTCCTCATACCAGGACAGGGGCAGGTCCGGGTGGTGGCCGCCCTGGAGCAGCACCTGGGTCCCGCCCAGGGCCAGGGTCTCTTCCACCTTCCGGGCCAGTTCCTCGCGCGTGAGCAGGAAGCCTCCCTCCTGGCCCGGAGCGCGGAAAAAGGCGCAGAACCGGCAGCCGCAGACGCAGACGTTGGAGTAGTTGATGTTGCGGTCCGAGACGAAGGTGACCGCGGGCTCGGGATGCTTTTTCAGGCGCACGGCGTGGGCCAGCCGGGCCAGCTCGTGGAGCGGGGCCTGCTCGTAGAGCAGCTTGGCCTCGGCCTGGTCCAGGCGGCCGCCGGCCAGGATTTTCTCGCTCAGGCGTTCCATCAGCGCACCTCCCGGAACAGGGCGTCGCGTTCCACGGGCACGAGGCCGCAGCCCGCGAGCATGGCCTCGATCTCCCGCCGGGCCAGGGCCTGGGCCGAATCGGCCCCGGCGGTGTGGCCGATCTTCTCCTCCACCACGGTGCCGTCGAAGTCGTCGGCCCCGAAGTGCAGTGCGGCCTGGGCCTGCTTGACCCCAAGCATGACCCAGTAGGCCTTCACGTGGGGGATGTTGTCCAGGAGCAGGCGGCTCACCGCAATGGTCCGCAGTTCCTCCAGGCCGTCCAGGGGCTTGTCGATCTTGAGGCGGCTGTTCTCGGTGAGGAAGGGCAGGGGGATGAAGCAGGTGAAGCCGTGGGTCCTGTCCTGCTGCTCGCGCAGGCGCAGGAGGTGGTCCACGCGCTGGGCCCGGGTCTCCAGGTGGCCGAAGAGCAGGGTGGCGTTGGTGGAAAGCCCCAGTCCGTGGGCCTCGCCGTGGATGCGCAGCCACTCGCCGGCGTCGATCTTGCGCGGGCAGATCTGCCGGCGCACCTCCGGGTCGAAGACCTCGGCCCCGCCGCCCGGCAGCATCTGGAGCCCCGCGGCCTTGAGCCGGGTGAGCACCTCGCGGGTGGTCACGCCCTCAAGCTGGGCGAAGTGGGCGATCTCCACGGCGGTGAAGCACTTGAGCGCGGCGTCCGGGTAGGCCTTCCTGAGGGCGCGCAGGAGCGTCTCGAAGTAGTCCAGGCCCAGGTCCGGGTTGCAGCCGCCCACCACGTGGATCTCGCGCGGCGGCACGCGGTCCGCGGCCAGCTTGTCCAGGGCCGCCTGCACCGTGAGGGTGAAGCCGCCCTCCTGGCCCGGATCGCGATGATAGGCGCAGAACGTGCAGCGGTTCACGCAGACGTTGGTGTAGTTGAGGTGGCGGTTGCGCACCCAGAAGGCCTTGCGGCCGTGCAGGGCCTCGCGGCGGCGGTGGGCCAGGGCGCCCAGGGCCGTGATGTCCGGGCACTCGAAGAGCTTGAGGCCGTCCCCGGCGCTCAGGCGCTCTCCGGCCACGGCCCGGGCGGCCACGTCGGCCAGGCCCAGGGAGTCGTAGCGGCTGAAATCGAACATGGTCCTCCTCAGGCCGAAAGGCCCTTGCGCAGGAATTCCACCAGCTCTGCGGCCCGGCGCTCGGCCACGGCGCGCTCCGCGCCGAAGACCCCGAGCCCGCCGTCCAGGGGCGCTGCGGCCAGGGACTGGAGAAAGCGGTCCAGGAGCGTGTCCAGCACGTACACGGCCAGGTCCGGATCCAGGTCGGTCCGCAGCTCGCCGCGGCGGATGCCTTCCAGGACCAGGGGCCGGAAGTACTTGGCCGAGGCGGCGCGCACCTGTCCGAGCACGCGCTCGCGCAGGGGGAAGTCCTCGTTGTGCAACATTTTCAGATAGATGCGATGGATGCGCGGATGGGCTTCGATGAAGTCCATACCCGCCAGCAGGCTCTGGCGCAGGACCTCGAAAAAGCCTTGGCCCTTGGCCCGCTCCCGCGCGGCCTTGAGCGGGCCCTTGAAGAGCTCCACGGCCCGGCCGAAGGCCACGGCGAAGAGCCCTTCCTTGCTGCCGAAGTACTGGAAGATCGACCCCTTGGCGATGGCCAGGCGGGCGGCCAGACGATTCATGCTGGCGCCCTGGAAGCCGTGCTCCGCGAACTCCTCCACGGCCGCGTCGAGCACGCGCTCGCGTTTGTCCGCAGGAAGTTTGGTGAAGGTCTCGCTGGCCTGGCGCATGGGTTTTCCTTGCCCGGAACCCGGGTTCGGGCTAGAAATGACCGGGTGGTCATTTCCTCTACGGGCAATGGCCGGGCCTGTCAATGCGGTCCGGCGGAAAACTGCATCTCCCGGGAACAGTTATGAAAAACCTGCGCCTTTGCTTCTCGCCCTGTCCCAACGACACCTTCATCTTCCACGGCCTGGTCTCGGGCCGCGTGCCCCTGCCGGGCTTCGGCCTGGAGCCCCTGCTGGCCGACGTGGAGGTGCTCAACGGCCTGGCCGCCGCGGGCCGGGCCGACGTCTGCAAGGTCTCGGTGGCGGCCGCCGCCGGGCTGCTGGAGAACTGGCTTCTCCTGCGCGCGGGCGGAGCCCTGGGCCGGGGCGTGGGGCCGCTGCTGGTGACGCGCGAGCCCCGCGGGGTGGAGAGCCTGATCGGGGCGCGGGTGGGCATTCCCGGGGCGCGCACCACGGGCAACCTGCTTTTCGGCCTGCTTTGCAGGGAGGCGGGCGTGGAGGCGGAGCGCGTGGAGATGGTCTTTGACCAAGTGCTGCCCGCGGTGGCCAGCGGCGCGGTGGAGGCCGGGGTGGTCATCCACGAGGGCCGCTTTGTCTATGAGGCCATGGGGCTGCACTGTCTGGCGGACCTGGGCCAGTGGTGGGAGGCGCGCAAGGGCCTGCCCCTGCCCCTGGGGCTCATCGCGGTTCGCCGGGACCTGGGCCTGGACACGGCCCGGGCCGTGAACGCGGCCATCCGCGCCAGCCTGGAATCGGCCCGGGCCGGGGTCCCCGGGCTCTGGGACTACGTGCGCGCCCATGCCCAGGAAATGGACCAGGACGTCATCGGGCGGCACATCGCCACGTTCGTCACGGAGTTCAGCCTGGACGTGGGGGCCGAGGGCGAGGAGGCCGTGGCCGCGCTCCTTGCCGAGGCCCGGCCCGGGCCCCTGCCGCAGCCGCTCTTCCTGCCCGCGGACTAGGCCTTGCGCCGGTCCTGGCTCAGGACCACCCCGGCCAGCACCAGGCCTGAGGCCGCGTACTGCGGGAAGGACAGGCGCTCGTCCAGCAGGGCCCAGCCCAGGAACAGGGTGATCACCGGAATGAGGTTGATGAAGGCCGAGGCCTGGTTGGCCGGGACCTTGCTCATGCCGTAGTTGTAGAGCCCGTAGCCGCCCAGGGTCACGACCACGCCCAGGTAGAGGATGGCGGCCAGGCCCAGGGGATCGAGCCCGGCCGGGGCCGGGGTCCAGGGCGCGAAGGCCAGGGGCAGGTAGAAGGCCGCGCCGATGAAGGCCTGGATGGCCGTGAGCACCCAGGGGGTGTAGCGGCTGGTCAGGGACTTGAGCGAGATCATGTAGCCCGTGGCGCAGACCATGGCCAGGAACTCCATGAAGTTGCCCAGGGCCGGGTGGGGCGAGGATGCGCTGGCCTGGGCCGCGGCCGAGAGCCAGACCGCGCCCGCGATGGCCAGGCCGAAGCCGCCGACGGTGCGGGCCGAGATGCGCTCCTTGAGATAGAAGCGCGCGGCCACGGCCACCAGCAGAGGCAGCATGGCCGTGATCATGCCCGCCTGGGAGGCGTCGGTGTTCCGGATGGCCAGGGCCTCGAAGATGAAATACAGGCCCGGCTCGCAGACGCCCATGAAGAGCAGCGGCTTCCAGTCGCCCTTGCGGTAGGCGAAGCCCGCGCGCAATGATTTCCAGCAAAGCAGGAAACAGAGGCTCGCCACCGCCATGCGGCCGAAGATCACCACCATGGGATCGTAGATGGTGAAGGCCACCTTGAGGGCCACGAAGGAACTGGCCCAGATGGTGGACGCGCTGACCAGGGCCAGCAGGGGGAGCAGGGCGCGGGTGCGGGGCGTCACGGAAACTCCTCGCCGGCGCGTTCAGGCCGGGAGAGAAGCCCTAGCACCTCTGCGCGGGAAAGGGAACACGCGGCCGGAGCGGGAAAAAAGGGGGCGGTCGCCCGCCCCCGGGGAAATCAGCGGCAGAGGGCGATGAGGTTGAAGGGCTTGTAGCCGTTTTCCGGGTTCTCGGCGTAGCGGCAGCCCAGGTTGGAATCGTCGCGTTTGTTGATGATGTCCTTGTCGGAATTGGCGTAGTGCGGGCACTGGTTGTTGTTGCAGACCAGGATCACGCCCCAGCCCGTGTCCGGCGGGGCCACCCAGGGCTCCAGCGGCTTGTTGCAGTGCGGGCAAATGTGGTCTTCCAGTTCGGTCACGACGCCGGCGTATTCGTGTCTCACGTCAATGCTCCTTGCGTTGGGGAGATGGAACCCGGGAAAGATAAGACAGCGGCCGTCCACGTCAAGGCCGCGTCAGCCCGCCGGGGCCAGATCGCGCAGGGCCCGGAACAGGGCGCGGAAGGCCTTGGGCGCGAGGTTCTTTTCGCGTTCGCGCCGGGCCTCGGCCGCCAAGCGCTCCAGCCGCTTGAGGTCCGCGGCCGGGCAGGCGGCCATGATCTCCGCCGCCATGGCCGCGTCCCCGGCCAGGAGCCCCTCGCGCCAGGTCTCCAGGCGCTGGAAGGCGCGGGCGTCCTCCAACTGCCCCTGGTCCTTGAACTCCAGGGCGCGGCGGATGGGCTCGGGATCGGCCCGGCGCATGAGCGTGCCGATGAACTGGGTCTGGCGGCGGCGGGCCTCGTGGCCCTTCATGGCCTTGGCCTCGCGCACGGCCTGTTTCAGGTCCGCGGGCATGTCCACGCGCTCCAGGGCCTCGGCAGAGAGTTCCAGGAGCCGCGCGCCCAGGTCCTGCAGGGCGTTCATGTCGCGTTTCTTCTGCGACTTGCTGGGGGGTCTGTCCTCGTTGCGCATGGACCCCGTATAGCCCAGCTTGCGTTCCCGCGCCAGGGCCGCGCGTTGACAATCCCCGGCCCGGGAACGTAATTGTCTGTTGACCCGGAGGCTCCATGGATTCTTTCGACAAGCAGATCCTCGACCTGATCCAGTCCGGCTTTCCCCTTGCGCCGCGGCCCTACGCCGAGGTGGGCGCGGCCCTGGGCCTCACCGAGGCCGAGGTCCTGGCCCGGGTGCGGGCCTTGCGCCAGCAGGGCGTGATCCGCCGGGTGGGGGCCAATTTCGGCTCGCGCAGCCTGGGCTGGCGCTCCACCCTCTGCGCCGCGCGCGTGCCCGAGGACCGGCTGGAGTCCTTTGTGGCCGAGGTGAACCGGCATCCCGGCGTGACCCACAACTACCTGCGCCGCCACGAGTTCAACGTCTGGTTCACCTACATCGGCCCGGACTGGGAGAACGTGGAGTCCACCCTGGCCGGGATCACGGAAAAGACCGGCATTCCGGTGCTGAACCTGCCCGCCACCAAGATGTTCAAGATCAAGGTGGATTTCGCCATGGACGACGCCTAGGAGGACCGCATGGCCGACGTGATCCTTTCCCCCTCGCTGCTCTCCTCGGACTTCTCGCGCCTGGCCGAGGAACTGGCCGCGCTCCGGGACGCGGGCCTGTCCTGGGTCCACCTGGACGTCATGGACGGGGCCTTTGTGCCGAACATCACCTTCGGCCCGCCTGTGATCCAGGCCATGCGCAAGGGCAGCCCGCTCTTCTTCGACACCCACCTCATGATCGAGCGGCCCGAGCGCTACGTGGCGGACTTCGCCGCGGCCGGGGCCGATCTCATCTGCGTGCACGCCGAGGCCACGGTGCACCTGGAGCGGGTCTGCGACATGATCGCCAGGACCGGCAGGAAGGTCGGCGTGGCGCTCAACCCGGCCACCCCGACCGAGGCCGTGAAGTACCTCCTGCCCCAGCTGGATCTGGTGCTGGTCATGAGCGTGAACCCGGGTTTCGGCGGCCAGTCCTTCATCCCCTTCAGCCTGGACAAGATCAGCGATCTCAAGGCCATGATCCGCGCCTGCGGGTCCAAGGCGCTCATCCAGGTGGACGGCGGGGTCACGCCGGAGAACTGCGCGGACATCGTGGGCGCGGGCGCGGACGTGCTCGTGTCCGGCTCGGCCTTCTTCAATTTCCCGCCCTACGCCGAACGGCTCCAGACCTTCCAAAAGGCCTGCGGCAACTGACCCCGGCCGACGGACGCAAAAAGGCGGGAGAGGCTTTCTCTCCCGCCTTTTTGCTTTCCGTAAAACCGGCGAGGCCGGCCGGTCAGGCGATCCAGTCGTCGTCCTGCTCGATGGGCGCAAACCCGCGGCGCATGGTGTTTTCCGTGACCACGCGCGGGTCCATGAACTGGAGCAGGTAGTCCGGGCCGCCGGACTTGGAGCCCACGCCGGACATGTTGAAGCCGCCGAAGGACTGGCGCTCCACCATGGCCCCGGTGGAGCCCCGGTTCAGGTACAGGTTGCCCACGCGGAACTCGCGGCGGGCGCGCTCCAGGTGCGCGGGGCTGCGGCTGTAGAGCGAGCCGGTGAGGGCGAAGCGCGTGGAGTTGGCCATGGCCATGGCCTCGTCGAAGTCTTTGGCGCGCATGACCGCCAGCACCGGGCCGAAGACCTCCTCCTGGGCGATGCGGTGCTCGGGCCGGATGCCCTCCACGATGGTCAGGGGCGCGTAGCAGTCCCCGGCCGGGGCGTCCGTGCGCTTGACCAGCACCTGGCCCTCGGATTCGGCCACGGCGATGTACCTGAGGACGTTGTCGCGGGCCGCGCGGTCCACCATCGGCCCCATGGAGAAGGCCGGGTCCTCGGCCGGGCCGATCTTCAGGGACAGGGCGGCCTCCTTGAGGCGGTTCACGAAGCGGCCGTAGATGGCGTCCAGCACGATGACCCGCGAGCAGGCCGAACACTTCTGGCCCTGGAAGCCGAAGGCCGAGTAGAGCACCCCGCCCACGGCCTCGTCCAGGTCCGCGTCGTCGTCGATGACGATGGCGTTCTTGCCGCCCATCTCGGCGATGACCTTCTTGCATTGGACCTGGCCGGGCTGCACCTTGGCGGCCTTCTCCTGGATGCGCAGGCCTACCTCCATGGACCCGGTGAAGGCGATGACCGCCACGTCCGGGTGCTCCACCAGGTGGTCGCCCATGACCGAGCCGCGGCCCGGCGTATAGTTGAACACACCCTCGGGCAGCCCGGCCTCGCGGAAGAGCTCCACCAGGTTCCAGCCCACGGCCGAGGACAGGCCCGAGGGCTTATAGACCACGGGGCAGCCCGAGACCATGGCCGCGGCGGCCATGCCCACGCTGATGGCCAGGGGGAAGTTCCAGGGCGCGATGACCGCGGCCACGCCCTTGCCCTGGTAGAAGTAGTGGTTCAGCTCGCCCGGGGCGCGGCCCATGCGGCGGGGTTCGCCCAGGCGGATGGCCTCCCGGGCGTAGTATTCCAGGAAGTCGATGGCCTCGCCCACGTCGGCCCAGGCCTGGTCCCACTGCTTGCCCACCTCCAGGACCTGGAGCGCGGACAGCTCGAAGGCCCGGCGCCGGGCAGCGGCCGCGGCGTCCAGCAGGTACTGGGCGCGCCGCTTGGGCTCCACGTCGCGCCAGGAGAGATGGGCCGCCTTGGCCGCGGCCACGGCCTGATCCACCTCGGCCGTGCCCGCCTGGCAGACCCGGGCCACGATCTCCGAGGGCTTGGCCGGGTTGTAGGAGTCCAGGAGGTCCTCGGTGATCACCTCCCGGCCGCCCACCAGCAGGGGGATGACGCGGCCGAAGCGCGTGCGCACCGAGGCCAGGGCGTTGACGAAGCCCTGGCGCATGGCGGGCTGGGTGAAGTCCGCGGCCGGGAAGTTGGCGAAGGCCGGAAGCTCGCCGTGCAGGCCGGGCAGGCCGGGCCGCGCGCGGCGGGGCCTGGCGGCCAGGGCCGCGGCCTCGCGGGCGGCCGTGAGCGCCGGGTCTTCCAGAAGCCGGGCCACGTCCGCGGCCTCGGCAAAGCTCTGGCGCAGGAAGGACTCGTTGGCCGTGTTCTCCAGGAGGCGGCGCACCAGATAGGCCATGCCCGGGATGAGGTCGCCGTAGGGGCAGTAGAGCCGCACGCGGCGGGCCACCTTGCGCAGGCCTTTGCGCACGGGCTCGGCCATGCCGTAGAGCACCTGGAACTCGTAGCGCTCCTCGGGCACGTTCAGGACCTGGGCCATCTCCATGACCGCCGAAATGGTGCGGATGTTGTGCGAGGCGCAGGCGTAGTGGCAGATGTCGTGGTTCTCCAGAATGAAGCGGGCGATGCGCTCGTAGGCCGCGTCGGTCTCGGCCTTGACGGTGTGCACCGGCACGTCCCAGCCGTTCTGCATGGCCAGCACGGTCTCGGAGTCCCAGTACGCGCCCTTGACCAGGCGGATGGACACGGGCAGGGCCTCGGCCCTGGCCCAGGCGACGAGATCCTTCACGTCCTGCTCGGCGCTCGTGAGATAGCACTGGAACACGATGCCCAGGTGCGGGTAGTCGCGGTGCTCGGGCGCGGCGCGCAGGCGCTTGTAGAGCTCCACGGTCATTTCCTTGTACTTGAGCTGCTCCATGTCGATGCACAGGAAGCCGCCCATTTCCTTGACCAGGCGGTAGATGGGCTCCACGCGCCGGGCGATGGCCTCCACCGAGCCGGCGATGTCCGCGGGCTTGGCCTGGGAAGAGAAGCAGGTGGGCTTGATGGCCACGTTGACCTTGGGCGCGTGGCCCCAGTCCAGGCCGCCGTCGGCGTCCAGGGCGGGCCACTTGCCCTGCTCCTCGCGGATGGCCTGGAGCACGTCCAGGTAGCCTTTCTGGTAGGCGTCGGCCTCCTCCTCGCTCATGGTGGCCTCGCCCAGGAGGTCGAGGACAAAGGCGAAGCCGTCCTTGCGCAGCTTGCGGATGCCCTTGACCGCCTCGGCCGCGGTCTCGCCGATGATGAACTGGCGGGCCATGCCCTCGATGTTGGAGCGGATGGTCTTGTGCAGGACCTTGGCCACCAGGCCCCCGGCAAAGCCGGTCTTGGACGCGCCCCACTTGAGCACGTCCGGGATGTCGCCGGCGTTCTCGCCGGTGAAGTATTCCTCGATGTGGCGGGACAGGGAATCGGAGGTGGTCAGGTAGGGCAGCACATCCACGAAACGGAACATCTGGACCTTGAAGGCCTCGTTCCGCATGGCCCAGTCCATGACCTTGCCGGTCCACCAGCCCTTGTTGAAGATGGACGGGGCCTCGCCCGCGATGCTCGTGAAGAATTCCTTGCCCCGGGCCAGGATGCGCGGCTCCAGGGCGGTCTTGTCCAGACTCATTTCGATTCCTCCATGGGCAGCGGGGCCAGGGGCAGCTGCCGGGATTCCTTGATGGTGGCGAGAACAACGGTGGTGCGGGTGTCGCGCACGCCGGGGATGGCCCCGAACTGCTGCAGGATGTGCTGGAGCCCCTGCGGGTCCTCGGCGCGGACCTTGACCAGGTAAGAGTCCTGGCCCGCGGTGTAGTGGACCTCCAGGACGCCGGGCACCTGGGCCAGACGGGCGCCGGTCTCGGTGGAGCCCACGGCCTCGGACACGTGCACCGCGGTGAAGGCCGTGAGCCGCTGGCCCAGGGCCTTGGGCTCCAGCAGGGCCTCGTAGCCCTGGATCACCCCGCGTTTCTCCAGCCTGCGCACGCGCTCCAAGACGGCCGACGGGGCCATGCCCACGCGCCGGGCGATCTCGGCGTTGGAGATGCGACCGTTGTTTTGAATAATCGTCAAAATTTCGTAATCTTTTCTGTCGATCATTCTGTTATATCCAGGTTTCAAGAATTTTGTTCTGGAGCCGGGATTTTGTCAAGGCCCCGCCTTTGCCTTTCCGGCCGGGTTGGGCTAAAACGTCGGGAGCTCACCAATTTCCCAACCTGTTCACATCGCGGACGTTTCATGGACCGGACCGCTGCCCTGAGCATCGACTACAGCCCCCAAGCCCCGGACGGCCTGGTCCTGTCCTTTTCCGGACGGCTGGACGCCTACGGCCTGGGCCGGGTCTGGGACGAGGTCCTGGCCCGGGCCGGGACCCGCGAGGTGCGCCGCCTGGTGGCCGACCTTTCGGGCGTGCAGGCCCTGGACGGCGCGGGCATCGGCCTTTTGCTCAAGCTGCGCATGGACAAGGAAGCCCAGGGCGGCGGCCTGGAGCTGCGCGGCCTGTCCGACCGCTACGAAAAGCTCCTGAAGCTCTACGATCCGGAGCGGCTGGCCTCGCCGCCGGCCGGGGCCAGGGGCGAGCCCTCCTGGGTTTCGCGCGTGGGCCTGGCGGGCCTGGCCCTGGGCCGGGACCTGCGCCAGATGGTGGCCTTCGTGGGCGAGTGCACCCTGGCCCTGGGCTTCGCCCTGCGCCACCCGCACCGGGTGCGCTGGAAGGACATGGTCCTGACCTGCGAGCGGGCCGGGGCCGAGAGCCTGCCCATCGTCCTGCTCATCGGCTTCCTCATGGGGCTGATCATGGCCTTCCAGTCGGCCATGAGCCTGGAGCGCTTCGGGGCTCAGATCTTCGTGCCCAACATGCTCGGCCTGGTCATGTTCCGGGAACTGGGCGGCCTGGTCACGGCCATTCTCCTGGCCGGGCGTTCGGGCTCGGCCTTCGCCGCGGAGATCGGGACCATGAAGGTCAACGAGGAGGTCAACGCCCTGTTGACCATGGGCCTGGACCCGATGCGCTTCCTGGTGGCGCCCAAGGTCCTGGCCGCCGCGGCCATGATGCCGCTCATGGTGCTCTTCTTCAATTTCGCCAGCTTGTTGGGCGGGGCCGTGGTCATGCTCTCCCTGGAGTTCCCGCTGGCCAGCTACACCTCGCGGGTCTTCGCCAACCTGGGCATGACCGACTTCCTGGGCGGGCTGTTCAAGGCCCTGATCTTCAGCCTGCTGGTGGCCGGGGTGGGCTGCCTGCGCGGACTCCAGACCGGCACAGGGGCCGGGGCCGTGGGCGAATCCACCACCAGCGCGGTGGTCTCGGGCATCATCCTCATCGCCGTGACCGACGGCATCTTCGCCGTGTCCTTCTACTACCTGGGGATCTGAGGCAGCCGTGGACAAGCCCGCCCTGGACATAGCCATCAGCGTGCGCGGCCTGACCTGCGCCTATGGCGCCCGGGTCATCGTGCGGGACATCTCCTTCGATGTGCGCCGGGGCGAGATTTTCGTCATCCTGGGCGGCTCGGGCTGCGGCAAGAGCACGGTGCTCAAGCACCTCATCGGGCTCTATCGCCCGGCCGCCGGGAGCATCGGCTACGCCTTCCCGGACTGCGGCGGGACCCTGCGCATGGACGGCGGCGACGGCGCGGACCGCGAGGCCATCCTGCGGCGCATCGGGGTCATGTACCAGGGCGGGGCACTGTTCGGCTCCATGACGCTGCTGGAGAACGTGCGCCTGCCCCTGGAGGAGTTCACCGGCCTGCCGCCCGCGGCCCGCGACTTCGTGGCCCGCATGAAGCTCTCCCTGGTGGGCCTGGAGGACTTCGCCGGGCACATGCCCTCGGAGCTTTCCGGCGGCATGCAGAAGCGCGCGGCCATCGCCCGGGCTATGGCCCTGGACCCGGAGGTGCTCTTCCTGGACGAGCCCTCGGCGGGCCTGGATCCCATCACCTCCGCGGGCCTGGACGAGCTCATCCGCAGCCTGTCGCGCTCCCTGGGCGTGACCTTCGTGGTGGTCTCCCACGAGCTGCCGAGCATCTTCTCCATCGCCGACACCGTGATCATGCTGGACAAGAAGACCCAGGGCATCGTGGCCCAGGGCGACCCGCGCGAGCTGCGCGATTCTTCGGACAACCCCCTGGTGCGCCAGTTCTTCCTGCGGGAGGCCGCGGGCGCGGAGGTCACATGAGCGGCCGCATCAACACCTTCAAGCTGGGGCTCTTCCTCATCGTGGGCAGCGCGCTCTTCGTGCTCACGGTGGTGATCCTGGGGGCCGGGAGCTTTTTCAAGCGGGTCTATCACATGGAGACCTACCTCAACGAGTCGGTGAACGGCCTGGAGGTGGGCTCGCCGGTGAAGTACCGCGGCGTGCGCGTGGGCAACGTGACCCGCATCGGCTTCGTCTCGGACAAGTACGCCGACTTCTTCAACACCAAGTACCGCTATGTGCTGGTGGAGTGCGAGATCGAGGAGCGCCACTTCAACAACATCCCCAAGGAAGAACTGGCCCGGGCCCTGCGCGGGGAGATCGAGCGCGGCCTGCGCGTGCGGCCCATTTCCCAGGGCCTCACCGGCCAGCTCTACCTGGGCATCGACTACGTGGACCCCAGGACCAATCCGCCCCTGGAGATCAGCTGGGACCCGCAGTACCTCTACATCCCGGCTGCGCCGAGCACGCTCTCCAAGGTGGAGGAGGCCGTGACGCGGCTGAGCGACACCCTGGGCGCCCTGAACAAGCAGGACCTGGAGGCCATCATCGGCGACGTGAAGACCATCACGGCAAGCCTGTCCCAGTTCGTGAAGGGCGGGGACAAGGAGGGCATCGGCAAGCGCCTGGCCCACAACCTGGACGCCCTGGGCCAGGCCCTCGACCGCATCAACGAGCTGCTGGCCCGCCGCGAGTTCGACACCTTCATCAGCCACGCGGCCAACGCGGCCAAGGGCGTGGACACCATCGTGGCCGACGCCGGGCAGAACGTGCTGGCCATCGCGGCCTCCATGCGCGAGGCCTCGGAGAGCATCCAGCACACCAGCAAGGTCATCGAGAAGGCCCTGGCCAGCCCGCAGATGCAGGCCGGCCTGGCCGGGCTCGGCCCGACCATCAAGAACGTGAACACGTCGGCCGACGACGTGCGCGCGGCAGCGGCCCGGCTGAACGCCCTGCTGGGGCGGCTGAACGCCCTGGTGGCCGGGCAGCAGGCCAACATCGAAGGCATTGTGGAGGACACCCGCGGCGTGCTGGAGAACCTGCGTGAGCTCTCCGGCGAGGCCAAGCGCTATCCCGCGGGCGTGATTTTCGGCCAACCCCCGGCCAAGGTGAACCCGGAGAATCCATGAACAGACGCACCTTCCTGACCCTGGCCGCGCTGAGTCCGCTTCTTGCCGCCGGCTGCGTGGGCTCGGCCCTCAAGCGGCCGCCGGTGGAGAAGCGCTACTACGACCTGGAGGTCCGGCGCAGCGGGACCCAGGCCCCCAGGGCCGGAGCCCCCCTGCTGGGCGTGCGGCGGGTGCAGGTCTCGCCGCGCTACGAGGGCCGCGAGCTGGTCTATCGCACGGGACCGGCCGACTTCGCCTCGGACTACTACAACCTGTTCTTCGTCTCCCCGGCCCAGATGCTCACCCAGGACCTGCGCCAGTGGCTGGACCGCAGCGGGCTCTTCGCCCGTGTGGTGGACGCGGGCAGCCTGGCGCGGCCGGACCTGACCCTGGAGGCCAACGTGGCGGTGTTCTGCGGGGACTACGCGGAGAAACCCGGCAAGGCCGTGGTGGAGATGCAGTTCCTGCTGCTGGACGAGCACAGCCCGGACATGGCCATGCTCTTCTCGCGCGACTACCGGCGCGAGACGGCCCTGGCCGGAAGCGAGCCCAAGGACCTGGTGGCGGGCCTGCGCCAGGCCGTGTCCGCCATCTACGCGGACCTGGAAAAGGATCTGGCAGGGCTCTCGCTCAAGGCCGGCTAGCTCAGTCCTTTCGCAGCTTGATCGGCGTGTGGGAGCAGAGCGGCTCCTCGCGCAGATAGTGGCCCTTCATGGTCTGGGCCCGCGCCCGGCAGCCGCCGCAGACCTTCTCGTATTCGCAGACCCCGCACTTGCCCTCATAGACCTTGGGATTGCGCAGGTTCAGGAACTGGGGCGAGGAGCGCCAGATCTCCGGGAAGGGGGTCTGGCGCACGTCGCCGCAGAAGAGGTCCAGGTAGCCGCAGGGCTGCACGATGCCGGAGTGGGAGATGAAGCAGAAGCCCACCCCGCCCAGGCAGCCGCGGCTCACCGCGTCCAGGCCGAAGGTCTCGAAGTTCACGGGCACGCCTTCGGCCTTGGCCCGCTGCCGCAGGATGCGGTGGTAGTGCGGGGCGCAGGTGGCCTTGAGCTGCATGCTCGTGGTCTTGCGGAAGTCGTAGAACCAGTTGAGCACGTCCTCGTATTCTTCGGCCGTGATGACCTGGGCCCCCAGCTCGGCGGCGCGGCCCGTGGGCACCAGCAGGAAGATGTGCCAGGCCGAGGCGCCCAGGTCTTCCGCCAGGCGGAAGATGTCCTTGAACTGGTGGAGGTTGTCCTTGGTCACCGTGGTGTTGATCTGGAATTCCAGGCCCACGGATTTCAGGTGCTGGATGCCGCGCATGGAGGCCTCGAAGGCCCCGGCCACGCCCCGGAAGGCGTCGTGGCCCGCGGCGTCGGGCGCATCGATGGAGATGGAGCAGCGCTCGATGCCCGCGTCCTTGAGCCGGGCCGCGTTCTCGGCCGTGAGCAGGGTGCCGTTGGGCGCCAGCACGCAGCGGAGCCCCTTGCTCTTGGCGTAGGGGATGAGCTCGAACAGGTCGTGGCGCATGAGCGGCTCGCCGCCCGTGAAGATGATGATCGGGCTGCCCGCCCCGGGGAAGGTGTCGATGAGGGCCTTGGCCTCGGCCGTGGAGAGTTCGCCCTCGTAGGGCTCCAGGTGGGCCTCGGCGCGGCAGTGCTTGCAGGCCAGGTTGCAGGACCGGGTCACTTCCCAGGCGATGAGGCGGAGCTGGGGCGGGCCGTCCTTGGGCCTGCCGCCCGGATGTCCGCCGGGATGGCCCGCGGGATGCTCGAAGGGGACGCCCTTGGCGGCGTGTTCGCTCATGCTAGTTGTCCAGCCAGCCGAGGACGTCCTCGGCGTGATAGGTGAGGATGAGGTCGGCCCCGGCGCGCTTGAACCCGGTCATGGCCTCCAAAACGATGCGTTTCTCGTCGATCCAGCCGTTGGCCGCGGCGGCCTTGACCATGCTGTACTCGCCGCTCACGTTGTACACCGCGATGGGCGTGTCGAAGGCCTCGCGCAGGTCGCGCACGATGTCCAGGTAGGGCAGGCCGGGCTTGACCATGAGGATGTCCGCGCCCTCGGCCAGGTCGGCCTGGGCCTCGCGCAGGGCCTCGCGCCGGTTGGCCGGGTCCATCTGGTGGGTCTTGCGGTCGCCGAAGGCCGGGGCGCTTTCGGCCGCGTCGCGGAACGGGCCGTAGAAGGCCGAGGCGTACTTCACGGCGTAGGACATGAGCGCCAGCTCCTGGAAGCCGTTGTCATCGAGCGCGGCGCGGATGGCGGCCACGCGGCCGTCCATCATGTCCGAGGGGGCCACCACGTCGGCCCCGGCCCGGGCGTGGGACAGGGCGGTCCTGGCCAGCAGCTCCACGCTGGGATCGTTCAATATCTCCTCCCCGCGCAACAGCCCGCAGTGGCCGTGGGAGGTGTATTCGCAGAGGCAGACGTCGGTGACCACCACCAGTCCGGGGAAGCGGTCCTTGAGACGGCGTACGGCCTCCTGCACGATGCCCTCGTCGGCGTAGGCCTGGGAGGCCCTCTCGTCCTTCACCTTGGGGATGCCGAAGAGGAGCACGCTCTTGAGGCCTTTTTCCACGGCCGCGGCCACGGTCTTTTCCAGGGACTTCAGGCCCAGCTGGAACTGGCCGGGCATGGAGCCGATGGGCTTCTTGAGGTCCGCGTCGCCCTCCACCACGAAGTAGGGCATGACCAGGTCCTGGGGCCGGACCTCGTTCTCGCGCACCAGGTCGCGCAGGGCCGGGGTGCGGCGCAGGCGGCGGCCGCGATGGAACTCGTAGGCGCTCATGGCTCTTACTCCTGCTTGCGGATTTCCTCGTCGGTCAGGTAGCAGGCCGGGTCCTGGGCCCAGACGTCGCCGTAGAAGGCCTCGGCCCTGGCCCGGAAGTTGCCGCCGCAGATGTTCAGGAAGCGGCACTGGGCGCAGCGGCCCTTGACGTGCAGCTTCTTGTCCTTGAGCTTGTGCAGCAGTTCGATCTCCGGGTCGTCCCAGATCTGGGAGAAGGGCCGCTCCAGCACGTTGCCGAAGGTGTGGTTGCGCCAGAACTGGTCGGCGTGCACCTGGCCGTCCCAGGAGATGCAGCCGATGCCGCGGCCCGTGCTGTTGCCCTCGTTCATCTGGAGCAGCTCCATGACCTCGGCGGCCCGCTTGGGGTCTTCCTTGAGCAGGCGGTAATAGACCAGCGGCCCGTCGGCGTGGTTGTCCACGGTGAGCACTTCCTTGGGCTTGCCCGCGTCGAACAGGGCGCGGGTCTGGTCCATGATGAGGTTGACCACCTCGCGGGTCTCGGCGTGGTCCAGGTCCTCCTTGATGAGCTCCGAACCGCGGCCGGAATAGACCAGGTGATAGAAGCAGACGCGGGGGATCTCCATCCCGGTGATGATGCGGAAAATCTCGGGGATCTCGGCGGCGTTGCGCTTGTTGATGGTGAAGCGCAGGCCCACCTTGAGGCCCTCGGCCTGGCAGTTCTCCACGCCCTGGAGCGCCTTCTTGAAGGAGCCGGCCACGCCGCGGAAGCGGTCGTGGATCTCCTCGCCGCCGTCCAGGGAGATGCCCACGTAGGACAGGCCCACGCTCTTGAGCTCCCGGGCCTTGTCCTTGGTGATGAGCGTGCCGTTGGTGGAGATCACCGCCCGCATGCCCTTGCCCGTGGCGTAGTGGGCCAGCTCCACCAGGTCCTTGCGCACCAGGGGCTCGCCGCCGGAAAAGAGGATGACCGGCGCGCCGAAGGCGGCCAGGTCGTCGATCATGGCCTTGGCCTGGTCCGTGCTGATCTGGTCCCTGCCCTCGGGGTCCACGGCCTGGGCGTAGCAGTGCACGCACTTCAGGTTGCAGCGCTTGGTCATGTTCCAGACCACCACGGGTTTCTTGTCCACGGAGAACTGGAGCAGGTGCGAGGGCAGCTTGCCCGAATGGCGGCCGTAGCGCAGGGCGTCCGAGGCTTCCACCGCGCCGCAATAGAGCTTGGAAATTCCGATCATGATGGTGTGTCGTCCTTGGATGGCGTTGGGGAAAACGCCCCTTGAGGTAGCACAAAAGCCCCAGCCCGCAAAGCCGAAAAAAAAGGGGCCCCCAAGGGCCCCAGAGAGGTAAGGATTCGGCCTGCCAAGTCAAGTTTCAGCCTGCCAGGCGCACCTCCACGCGGCGGTTGCGCTGCTTGCCCGCCGGGGTGTCGTTGGGCGCTATGGGCTTGGTCTTGCCGTAGCTCTGGGTGGCCAGGAGGTTGGCCGGTATCCCGAACTTCCTGATCAGGTAGGCCTTCACCGCATCGGCCCGGGCCTGGCCCAGCTTCATGTTGTAGTCCGCGCTGGCGTCCGAGTCCGTGTGTCCGGCGATGACGAATTTGCGTCCCTGGAGCGGGGGATTGGTCAGGGCCTTGCCCAGCTCGTCCAGCAGCGGATAGGACTCGGGCCGGATCACGGCCTTGTCCGTGTCGAAATGGATCATGAGGTTCACGCCCGGCCCTGCGCCGCCGTTGGCCCCGGCGATGGCCTGCTGCATGGCCTTGGCCGAACCCGGCTCGGCGGCCAGGTCCTTTTCCGTGGTTTTGGTCCAGGGCAGGTCGTTGGTCCCGGCCTGGGCCGGGGGCGGGGTGCGCTCGGACAGCCCGCGCACCACGTCCGCGCTGGTCTCGGCAAAGACCGAGTCCGCGGGGGGCAGCCATGAGGCCAGGGGCACGGCCATGTCCTGGGCGATGGCCGCGGTCATGGCCTGCATGGGCGAGGGAGGCAGGCGGGTGCGCGCGGACCAGAGGATCCAGTCCTCCACCAGGTGCGATTCGAGGTGCGCGGCCTGATCCATGGAGAAGATGAGCTGGCCCGTGGCGGTTTCGTAGATGTTCACGCGGATGGAGATGCCCGAGTCGTCGATGCTGCCGCCGTCGTAGTAGTAGCTCACCACGCCCGTGACCACCACGTCGGCCCCGCGCTGGCGGCCCTGGGCCACGGCCTTTTCCGCGCTGCGGAAGACCAGGTCCTCGTCATAGACCAGCACCGGGAAGAGCTGTTGGGATCTCCAGGTCTGGACCATGACCCGGCCCAGGGAGCGGCCGATGACCTTCTGGTCGATGGTCTGCTGGGAGACCCAGAGGGGATAGAACAGGGCCTTGACCGGCGCGTAGGTGCGCTCCTTGGGCTGCACCGACACCAGGAGCGGGGTGCGCTGGATGGGCGCGTCTCGGTAGATGCGGGGCTGGTCCGTTACGGCCAGGTCCACGTGGCCGCAGGAGGCGGCCAGGGCGCTTGCCATGAGGAGCAGAGCCAGAACAAGATGTTTCATGACCACGGCTTGGGTTGGGGTTGTCCTTCCCCGGCCGCCAAGGACATGACGCCCGGGTCTTCCGCCGCGGAATCCAGCAAGAAGCGTACCGGAAGAAAGGCTACTGGAGCAGGCGCGTGGGGGCCGGGGCGGCCTGGATGCTCTCCAGGAGCTGCTCGCGGGACTGGAGCAGGTCCCGGCGCATGAGGATGCGCTTGCCCGGGGGCAGACGCTTGAACTCCGGGCGGCGGGCCATGGTGTCCAGGCGGGCCGTCTTGTCCAGGACGGCCTGGATGCGGGTCCGGAAGGCCTCCTGGTCCGGGCAGACCCGGGCCGCCAGCAAGGCCATTTCGCGGATCTCCCCGGACAGGGCCAGGATGTTCTTCGGGTCGGCCTCGGCAGCCAGCCGGCGCCAGGTGCGCCAGTCCCGCCAGCGCCTGGCCAGAATTTCGAACAGCCGCGGCAGGGTCTTCACTTGACGCCTGCGGCCGTGGGCACGGTGGCCGCCACGTAGTACATGAAGCCCACGATGGAGAAGACGATGAGCACGAAGAGCACGAAGGCCCCCAGGGCCGTGCCCAGGCTGGCGCGGTGCAGCCGCCGCGCCCCGATGACGGCCAGGGCCAGACTCCAGAAGTAGCCCAGGATCGGCCCGGCCAGCGGGATGCAGGAGAGCACCAGCGGGGCATTGGAATAGGCCAGGACCCGGAAGGTGCCCTCGAAACCCTTGGAGCCCGCGCGGAACAGCACCAGGCAGAAGTGGAAGATGACGGTCTCCAGGAACAGGAACACCGAGAGGAACAGCGGCCCCAGGATCACGGCCGCGGCCAGGGCCAGGCCCAGGCCGAACTGGCCGGTTTCCGAGGAATCGCCCAGCAGGCCGCTGGCGCTCCAGAGGATCTGGAAGATGATCTGGAACTCGCCCAGGAGCACGGCGAAGGCCAGGGGACGGCCCAGGCCGCGCAGGGGCATGGCCTCGAAAAAGAGCCGGGGGTCGAACAGGGCGCGCCGGATGGTCTGGGCCAGGCCCTGGAAGAAGCCGAACTGGTCCAGGCGCTCGAAGGGCACCTCGGCCTGGGGCTGGACCGGGTCCGCGGCAAAGGGGTCGCCCTCCGGGGCTCCGGTCTGGGCCGGGCGCTCTCCCGGGGCGGCTGCGCCCAGGCGGTCCCAGATGTCGCCCTCGGGCTCCGCCTGGCCTGCCGTGGGCGGCGGGGCCGGGACAGCCTCCGGGGCCGGGCTTTCCGGCGCGGCGGCCTCCTGGCCCGCCTCCTCGGGCGGCAGCTCGCGGAAGCGGAACTTGTGCTTGCACTTGGGGCAGGTGGCCACTTGGGCGCGGGCCGGTATCTTGTCCTCGGGAAGCTCCCGGGTGAATTGACACTGGGGACAGGTGACGAGCATGCTGGTCCTCGCGTGGATGTCTCGGGCGCGGCGGCCCTCAGGTGTCGAAGCCTAGTCGTTTTCCATCGTGGAATCAAGATGATGGCAGGAGCAGGCCGCGCACGGCCGCCCCGCGCGGCGCGGGCTCCAGCAGGGCCAGGGGCAGGCGGGGGTAGTCCGCGCTCAGAGTGTGGCGCAGGCCTCCGGCCTGGTCGAACACCGCCAGCTTGGCCCGGATGTCCTCGGGCCGCTTGCGCAGGTGGGTGTGATGGCGCAGGGCCAGGTCCAGGGCCAGGGCTTCCGGCCCGTCCAGGCCCGTGAGCCGTTCGTGCACAGGGTGGAGGAAGGCGAGCCCGGCGCTGCGCCGGAACAACCGCAGTTGGTAATCGGGCCAGAGGCCCAGGCCCATGCGGCACTGGCCCTGGTCCGGGTAGAAGGTCAGGCGCGGAAAGTGCCAGCCCGCGGCGTCTTTTTGGCCGCAGAGCCCGGGGATGCGCTGCCAGTCCGCAGGGGTCAGGCTCTCGTCCGCGTCCAGGAAGAACGCCCACTCGCCCTGGCAGAGCCCGAGCATGGCGTTGCGCTGGGCCGAGAAGTCGCCCGCCAGGGGGCGGGCCGTCTGGCGCAGGGGCGGGGCGCAGGGAAACCTCCGCAGCGGAATCTGCTCCGCGTCCCAGACCACGGCCAACTCCGCGAGCCAGGCCGGGAACTGGGCGAAGAACTGATCCAGGTCCGGCTCGTCCGGCCGCAGGATGGCCGCGGCCGAGAGCGGCGGGGCCTGGGACGGGTCCAGGGCCGGGACCAGGAGGGGCCGGGCCGCGGCCAGGGTGCGCTGGAGCGCGGCCAGCCGGGAGCGTTCGGGCTCCGGGGTTTCGGGGTTGAGGACCAGGCAGGCGGTTTCGGCCGTGGCTCCGGCCAGGTCCAGAAGCGTGAGCAAGGCCCAGGGCGAGGTGTCGGCCACCAGGGCGTGGCGGCATTCCGGGGTCCACCAGGCCAGGGCCTTGTTCCGGCGCAGGGCCGCGGCCCCCTCGGGCCGCAGGGTGCAGGCCAGGAGCCGCACCCCGGCAGGCAGGTCCTGGGCCAGGGCCGCGGCCAAGGCCCCCGAGCCCAGGCCCAGGAGCACGAGGAAGGGCTTTTGCGCCGCGCGGGCCAGGCGCAAGGCGCGCTGGGCGTGGCGCTCCAGATCCGTAGCGTCCGGAGCCGGGGGGGGAGGCCCGCTGTCCGGCCGGGCAAAGGACAGAACCTCGGCGCTGTAGGCGAAGAGCCGTTCCATCTCAGTCCGCCCCCTTGGCCGCCAGGAGTTCCCGGTAGATGTCCCCCAGCTCGCGGGCCCGGTCCTGGACCCGGAAGAGCCGGGCCGCCTTGGCCCGTCCGGCCTCGCCCATGGCCTGGGCCTCTGCGGGATGGGTCAGGAGGAAGAGCACGGCCTGGGCGTATTCCCGGGCGTCGCTGGCCACCAGGCCGGTGACGCCGTGCTCCACCAGCTCCAGCTGGGCGTTGTCGCGCAGGCCCGGACAGGGGTGGGTGACCACGGGCAGGCCCGCGGCCATGGCCTCGGCAATGGCCAGGCCGAAGGATTCGCCCGTGTCGTTGGCGTGGGCCAGCAGGGACACGGAGTTGAAGAACGCGGCCAAGTCCTCGTCCGCCTGGAGGGGGGGCAGGAACTCCACGTTCGACTCCAGGCCGTGTTCGCGCACAAAGGCCTCGGCCCTGGGCACGCCGCCCACCACCCGGTAGCGGAACCCGGGCAGGCTGCGGGCCGCCTCGGGCAGAAAGTCCAGGGCCAGGTCCGACCACTTGCCTGGATCGGGCCGGGAGAGCCGCCCGGCCGCCGGGGCGCGCAGGCCGCGCGGCGGGCAGAGCCGGGCGAAGAGGTCCGTGTCCACGGGGTTGTAGAGCACGCCGTAGCGCGGCTTTTCGGCCGGGATGCCGGTTTCCTGCGCGAAGCGCCGGGCGCAGAAGTGCGAGACGAACAGGGTGCGGTCGATGATCCGGGCCTGGGGGCTGGGGTCGTGGCGGCCGAAGACGTTGGTCTCCACCACCACGGCCGGGCGCGCGGACTGCACGGGCCGCAGGAGCCCGGGCTCGGGCCAGCCCGCCCGGTGCAGATGCACCACCTGGGGCCGGAACGCGGCCAGGGTCCGGTAGAGGTCCGGGCCGATGTGCGTGGGCACCCCGGCGGCCCGCAGCAGGGGCCCGCGCGGACCGTCCTCAGGGCTGTGGACCGCGGCCTGGAACAGGTCCCGCTCCAGGTGCGCGGCCAACAGCTGCATGACCTTTTCCGTGCCGCCAAGGCCCAGGGACTTGGCCACGTGGAGCACGCGGATGGGGAGGGCCATGGCGCTTGGTGACACAGGCGGCCCGGGATGTAAACCGGATCAGCGCTTGTTGGCCGAGTAGGCGGCGGCCGCCCGCAGCCGGGCCATGTTGCCGCCGGCGGGAGCGCCGGACTGGGCCGCGGGCTGAGCTTCGGCCGGAGGCGTCGGGACCTGGACCCCGGCCGGGGGCCGAAGCGGCGCTGGGCCGGGTCTGGGGGCCGCGGCGGCCTGGGCCGGAGCGGCCTGGGGAACGAGGGTGGGCAGGGGCTTGGCCGGGCTGCCCATGAGGTCCAGGTGGCTCACCTGGGGCGGTTTGAGCGCGGGCCGGGGCATGGGTTCGGGTTCGGAATCCGTGGCCTTGGGCAGGGACGAGCTGGGGCGTCCTTCGTGGATCGGGATGATCTGGGCAAAGGCCGAGCGCAGGCCCGAGAGGATGCCGATGACCTCGTCCACCAGGGCCGTGTCCATCTTGAGGTTGGCCTTGGCCAGCCGGGCGCTGCAATAGAAATAGAGGTTGTGCAGGTTCCTGGCCAGGTCCCCGCCTTTTTCCTTGTTCAGGCTTTCGGCCAGCTCGCTCACGATGTCCAGGGCCCGCGAGATGAGGATGCCCTTCTGGGCGTAGTTGCGCTCCACGATCTTGACCTTGGCCTGCTTCAGGAACTTGATGGCCGCGTCATAGAGCATGAGCAGAAGGTCGCCCTGCGTGGTGGTGGTGACCTGGGTGGCGAGATAGGCCCTGGCTCCTGTGCGCATGAATCCGTGTCCTCCGGAGGCTGGTTAGGATGACTTGTTCGTGAGCTGTTCGATGGAGCTGTTCAGCTGGGTCTGGATGTTCTGGTAATAGGTGAGCAGGGTGTCCAGCCGGGAGTACTTGTCCTTGAGGGTGGTCTCCAGGCGGCTCAGCCGGGACTCCTCATAGGCGATCTTGTCGTCGATGGACTGGGTGATGTCCTTGTAGTTGTCCTGGAGAATGGCCAGGGGGCCGTTGGAGCTGTCGGTGAGGGTCTTGAGCTCGTCGATCAGCTCGCCGGTCTTGCCCTTTTTGAGGGTGACCACGCCCTGGTAGGTGCTGCCCGCGGCGCGGGTCTCCAGCTGGATGGCGATACCGGCCTCGGGCAGGCCGCCCGCGCCGGTGATTTCCCAGGCGCCGCTGATGAGGGCCGCGTGGCCGTTGATGGTGGCGCTTTCGATGCCCGAGCCGTCGGCCTTGACCTTCACCTTCACCTGGTATTCGCCGGGCTGGGTGGTGCCGTCGATGTGCGAGAGGTAGGTGAAGTTCGAGGATTTGCTCTCGCCCAGGCCGTTGGCCGAGAAGAGCTTGGCCACGGCGTTGGAGTCGGCGTCCAGGGCCGCGGTGAGCTTGTCCTCGTCGAGCACCAGCAGGCCGAAGGTGGGCGAACCGTCGTCGGCGTCCGTGGTGATGCCGATCTGGGCCAGGGAGGAGTAGGGGTCCTCGCGGAGGCCCAGGGTGTTGTAGCTGACAAAGCCCTGGCCCTTGCTGGCCACGATGTCCTTGAGGTTCTGGGAGATCATGCTCACGCCGTAGTTGCCGGTGAGCAGGGAGCCGCCGGTGGTCGTGGTCTTCGTCTGGCTGGTGCTCACCTGGGAGATCTGCGTGCTGTCGATCTTGGTGAGGTCCAGGATCTTGGAGCGCACCACGTTCATCTGTTCCACGAAGGTGCGCACGTTCTTCAGCACGGCCTCCCGGTCCACGTCCGTGGTCAGGGTCACGGTGCTGCCGGGGTCGGCGTCCTTGAGGTTCAGGGTCACCCCGGCGATGGCCCCGGTTATCGTGTTGCTGGCGGTGCTGATCCAGCTGGCGGTGGGCCAGCCGTCCACCCGGATCTGGGAGTTCTGGTTGGTCTGGGTGGTGCTCCAGCCTGCGGCGGTGAAGCCGGTGAGGGTGGTGCCCGCGCCGATGGTCAGGGTGGCGTTCTCGCCCAGGTCCATGCCCCGGAACTGGAGATAGGAGTTGGTGCCGTCGTTGAGGATCATGGCCCGCACGCCGGGGTTGGCGGGCTGGTTGTTGATGAGGTTGACCAGGCCCTCCAGGGTGGTGCCGCTGGGCACGTCGATGTTGTAGGTCGTGCCCTTGTACATGTATTGCAGGACCTTGCCCGCGCTGGAGGCGTTCACCACCGAGGTCCCGGCGGAGTAGGACGTGTTGTTGACCATGACCTTGTTCTGGGCCAGCTGGTTCACGAGGATCTTGTGGGTGCCGGTCTCCGCGCTGCTGTCGGCCGTGGCCGAAACCAGGGAGGTGTCCGTGCTGGTCACCGCCTTGGTCAGGAATTCGTTCATGGTGTCCATGCCCTGCAGGGTGGTCTTCAGGGAGAGCATGGCGGTGTTCAGCTCCTGGAAGGCGGTGATCTTGTTTTCCCAGGTGCTTTTCCAGGCCTCCAGCTGCTTGAGGTGGGCGCTTTCCGCCTCCACCATCCCTTCGATCAGGGTGTCGAAGTCCGTACCGCTCAGGCCCGTGAAGGTCACGTTGCCGGAGGAGTAGGTGCTGGTGATCTTTGAGATCAGGTCACTGGTGCTGTCGGACATGCGGCCTCCGGGAAAGATTTTCCAGCGGGATCAATCCTCCGGAGAGTATGCAAGGCTGGTGCCAGGAAGCAGGAAAGCCGGGCCCTGGGGCGGCCCGGCTTTCCGTTGAGGTTTCGCAGCGTTCGCTCCCGTCTTCTACTAGCCGCCGATGAGCGTGAGGGCCATCTGCGGCAGGGAGTTGGCCTGGGAGAGCATGGCCACGGCAGCCTGGGTCAGGATCTGCTGGCGCGTGAACTCGGTCATCTCGGTGGCCACGTCCACGTCGGAGATCTGGGACTCGGAAGCCTGCACGTTCTCGGCCTGAATCTCCAGGTTGGTCACGGTGTTCTCCAGACGGTTCTGGAGAGCGCCCAGGTTGGCGCGGATCTTGTCCTTGGACACGATGGCGTTCTGCAGGGCGTCCAGGGCCGCCTGGGCCAGAGCCTGGGTGGAGATGGACTTGCCCGCGTTGGCCGCCGTGCCGGTGCCGGCCTTGGTGCCGGTGGCGTGGCCGAGGCCCAGGGCCGAAGCCGTGGCCGTGCCGATGGAGATGTAGTAGTAGTCTTCCGCGCAGTCGTTGGCGGTGCCGAAGTGGACCTTCAGCGGGCCGGTGCTGACGAGACCGGAGCCGTTGTGGGCCGAGTTCTCGCCGGACAGGTTGCCGTTGAGCAGGTGAATGCCGTTGAAGTCCGTGGCGTTGGCGATTCGGGTGATTTCCGACGCCATGGCCTGGTACTCCGAGTCGATGATGAGGCGCTGGTCCGAGTTGTAGGTACCGGTGGCCGCCTGGGTCGCCAGTTCCTTCATGCGGATCAGCTTCTCGTCGATGACCTGGAGCGCGCCGTCAGCCGTCTGGATGAGCGAGATGCCGTCGTTGGCGTTCCGGATGCCCTGCTGCAGCGAACGGATGTCCGCGCGCATGAGCTCGCGGACGGCCAGACCGGCGGCGTCGTCGGCCGCGGTGCCCACGCGAAGGCCGGACGACAGGCGGCGGGTCGAGGTGGCCAGCGCGCTGTACGAAGAGGACAGGTTCCGGGCGGCGTTCATCGCCATCATGTTGTGGTTGATGACCAGGGACATGATTTCCTCCTTGAAAGTTTTTCGGCTTCCATGCCTGTGCGGAATTGCGCCGGACACCCTGCCCGCCGCTGTTCTCCGCTGGTGACGCCTACCTGATCGGCGTCCATGACGAAAACTTTAGGTTTCTGGAGAAAACTTTCGAGAGGAAAGGTCCGTGTTTAGGAAACCGGGCCGGACCGGGCCGCGTCCCTGTTGCGGGGCTTCCGGCCCCGGGGTAGGAGGGGGCATGCAACCCAAACACACGATTCAGCGCAAGGTCATGGTGGAGGAGGCCGACAAGGCCCGCGTGCACGGCCCCCGAGCCGAAAGGCCGGACCTCCCGTGCGGGGCGGTCGTCCTTGCCGGGATTCCCGGGTCGGGCCGCCGCGTCCTGGGCCGGGAGGTGGCCACCCGCCGGGGGCTCCCCTTCCTTACATATGGGGAATGGACGGCTGCGGGCCGTCCCGAGGCCGTGGTGGCCGCGGACGAACGGGACGTGGCCGCGGCGGGCGGGCCGGCAGCCCTGCACAGACTGGGCCGGGTCTTCTATCTGGTGGCCGCGCCGCAATTCATTTTCGAGCGCCTGCTCCGGGAAGATCCCGGGGCGGATCCGGCAGCCCTGCGCCGGGCCGTGTCCGAGCGTTTCTTCGCTGCCGAACCCGTGTTCATGCAGGCCCTGCACTTCCTCCTGCCCGGGGAACGCCCCCTGGAGGAAATGGCCGCGGACGTGCTGGAACGGTTGTGCCTCTGATTCCCGGCGGCCTTGCCCGAGGCCGCGCTTTCCAGTAAGTCCGGCGAGAGAATCCAAGCCAAGGGAGCCCCTTCATGCCGCTCAAGACGCTGCGGGTCGAACTGTTGGCCATGACCCCCGACCCCCTGCCGCTCATCTATGCCGCCTTCCGTCAGTGCTACCACGCCGGGTTCGTGGCCGATATGTGGCCCCGGCTGGTGTCCGGCGAGATACCCCGGGAGAAACAGGCCGAATTCGTCCAGTCCGTGTTGGAGTCCGGCCACGACAGCCCGGTGGAGCACGTAAGCTTCACCTTCGCGGTGGAGGGCATCTCCCGGGCCTGCTCGCACCAGCTGGTGCGCCACCGCATCGCCTCCTATTCCCAGCAGAGCCAGCGCTATGTGGACGAGTCCGACATGGACTACATCCTGCCTCCGGCCATCGCCCGCATCCCCGAGGCCCGGGAGCGCTTCGAGGGGCTCATGCAGGAGATATCCCGGACCTACCGGGACCTGAAGGCGATCCTCTCCGAGCATGGCCGGGCCAAGAAATCCAACGAGGACGCCCGGTTCGTCCTGCCCCAGGCCGCGGAGACCAAGATCGTCCTGACCATGAACTGCCGCAGCCTCCTCCATTTCTTCAGCCTGCGCTGCTGCGCGCGCGCCCAGTGGGAGATCCGGGAGATGGCGCTGGCCATGCTGGCCCTGTGCCGGGAACGCCTGCCCTCCATCTTCGCCACGGCCGGAGCCCGCTGCGAGCGGCTGGGCTACTGCCCGGAATCGGAGCGCTTCACCTGCGGCCGCTATCCGCTTCGCGATAACGGGGCGTAGTCGCCGAAAACGGCTCCCCTCTTCTGCCCCAGGGCAGGGGCTGCGCTTGTGCAGGCAGGCCCCGGATCCCGGCCTGCCCGTAAAATATTGTCCTTGTATCTCGGACTATTGTGTCTGTTCCTTGTGCAGTTTCCCGGGAGCGGCCCAGGCCTTGGCTTCACGGCTGCCGGCCGCCTCGGGGTGGAAAGCAGGATCTGGGGCAGCCGCTTCTTTTTCATATTTTAGTTTTTGAAATTCCATAGGTTGTGTTGCTTTTACCCATGCCATCCAGTTTTGCATCTCGACAAAAGTGTAAACGAATTGTTTTTCATGTAGGTGAAACAAGCTATTTCGGTCCGATTTTCGCTGAAAAATTGATTCTAATTTGTTGAAAACTTTTTCACCATGTTGTTGAAAAAAACTTGTTGCAGAACGGCCAGGCCTTGTGACGCACCGGTTACGGCATGGGGAAAGCAGCCCCCGTGCAGGTACGGCAGATATAGTTAACGTCTTTGAATTCAAGTGGTTGCGCTGTAGAGAAAGGGGCCGGGCCAGACCCGTTGCGCAGGGATTCTTCGCGTTGTCCGGCAACGGCCTCTAACCTACAACGCCGGACATGGTCACCAACGCCTGGTTTGAGATCCGCGACGCCCTGGCCAAGGATCTCTCCCCCAGCATCTTCACCGTCTGGATCAAGCCCCTGGAGGGCGAGGTTTCCGGCACGACCCTGCGGCTCACCGCGCCCAACGACTTTGTTGCGGCCTGGGTGCGCGACCGGCTCCTGGAGGTCGTGGCCGAGGCCGCGGCCCGGGTCCTGGGCAGCAAGCCCAAGATCCGCGTGACGGTGCGCCCAGCCAGCCCGCAACCCGCGGCCCCGGCCCCGGCAGAGGTCCCCGCGCTGCCCGCTGGAACCCAGCTGGGACTGCCCCTGAGCCAGCCGCCCAGGGTCCTGCCCGCCACGCGCTGGCGCTTCAGCTTCGACGACTTCGTGGTGGGCCCCAGCAATGAGCTGGCCTGGGCCGCATCCACCAGCCTGTGCCGCGACGCCCTGGCCTCGGACCACCTCTTTCTGAGCGCCGGGCCGGGCCTGGGCAAGACCCATCTGCTCCAGGCCATCGGCCAGAGCCTGTCCGCCCGCTCCAACCGCCGGAACCCGGCCATCGCCTGCCTCACGGCCGAGGAGTTCGCCACCCGCCTGGTCCTGGCCATCAAGGCCCGGGAGGTGAGCCGGTTCAAGGCCGAGTTTCGCGAGGCCGTGGACGTGCTCCTGCTGGAGGACATCCATTTCTTCCAGGGCAAGGAGAAGATGCAGGACGAGCTTTTGTGCACGCTCAAGGCCCTCCAGGCCCGGGGCTGCAAGGTGGTCTGCACCAGCTCGTTCCTGCCCCGCGAACTGGACGGCCTGGGCTCCGGCCTGGTGTCCCAGTTCTGCTCGGGCTTCCTGGCCGAGATCCAGAAGCCCGACTTCGAGACCCGGCGGCGCATTGTGGAGCGCAAGGCCAAGACCCTCCAGGTGGCCGTGCCCGAGGCCGTGTCCGAGCTCCTGGCCGAGCGGGTCACCTCGGACATCCGCCAGTTGGAGAGCTGCCTGCGCAACCTGGTGCTCAAGGCCCGGCTGCTCAACCGCATGGTCACCCTGGACCTGGCCTGGGAGGTGCTCGGCAACTACGCCGTGCCCGACGCGGCCCCGGACTTCGAGCGCATCCTGGACTTCATCTGCCAGAGCTACGGCCTGACCCGCGAGCAGCTGGCCTCCAAGAGCCGCAAGCAGGGCGTGGTCCTGGCCCGCAACGCGGCCTTCTACCTGGCCCGCAAGCACACGCCCCTGTCCCTGGCGGCCATCGGCCAGCGGCTGGGACGCAAGCATTCCACCGTGCTCAAGGGCATCACCAACCTGGAGCGCGAACTCTCCCTGCAGACGCCTCTGGGCCGTCAGATCGCGGCCACTCTTGAGCGCCTTTCGGCCTGATCCTTCGGAAAAAAGCGAGGAGGGCGTTCAGCCCTTGAGACTGGAGCCCGGCGCGAGCAGGGCCTTGGCCGT
>JAWRKD010000125.1:0-16485 GCA_040307135.1 Desulfovibrionaceae bacterium | reverse complement strand
GCGGCCCCGGCCACGCCCCTGGCCCGCAAGCTGGCCGAGAGGCTCACCAGCCTGAACGGGGAACCGGCCTTCCAGGCCATGGACGGGGTGCTGCTCCTGGCCTCGGACATCGAGGAGATCCTCAAGCTCAAGGCCGCCTTCAACCTGGCCTTTTCGCGGCTCCTGGCCGAGGCCGGGCTCATGCCCGCGGACCTGGCCTCCGTGCGCCTGGCCGGGGCCGTGGCCGAGCATACCCGGGCCTCGGACCTGGAGCGCCTGGGCTTCCTGCCCGCCGGGCTCCTGCCCCGCGTGCACGTGGCCGGCAACACCTCCCTGGCCGGGGCAGAACTCCTGGCCACGGACCCGAACGCGCGCCGGGCCGTGCTGGACCTGTCCGCCCGCGTGCGGGCCATCGACCTCACCGCTGAGACCGGGTTTCAGGCCCGCTACCTGGAGCGTATGACCTTTGCCCATGTTTCCTGAAAACCTGCTCCCCCCTCTGCCCGGCCCCATCAACCGGGACCTGGCCGACCTGGGCCGCATCCTGGACAAAGCCAAGCCGCTCAAGGCCCGCCACCGGGCCGACCTGCCGGGCAACATCCGCCTGCTCTCGGGCCTGCTCACCGAGGACCGCGACGACCTGGGCCGCGACTACATGGGCGACCCGCGCACCCTCTCGGCCTATCTGCGCTATTTCCTGCCCTGGAACCTCTACCGCCTGGGCCGCCTGTTCACGGGCCTGGACCTGGACCTGCCCGAGGGGGCCACGGTGGCGGACTTCGGGGCCGGTCCCCTGACCCTGGCCCTGGCCCTCTGGACGGCACGGCCCGCGTTGCGCACCCGCCGCCTGAACCTGGTCTGCGTGGACCGCTCGCCCAAGCCCATGCGCGAGGGCCTGGACCTGTTCCGCGCCGTGGCCGGGCAGGACGCGCCCTGGAAAATCACCCTGGTCAAGGGCGCGCTCGGCATGGCCCTGCGCGAGAAGGCCGACCTGCTCGTGCTGGCCAACACCGTGAACGAACTCTCCTGGACCCGCCGCCAGGACCTGGAGGAGGACTCCGCCCGCCTGGCTCAGACCCTGCTGCGCGGGCTTTCGCCCACGGGCCGCGTCTTCCTGGTGGAGCCGGGCACGCGCGGGGCGGGCCGGGTGCTCTCGGCCCTGCGCGCGGCCTGCCTGGAGCTGGGCCTGCACCCCCTGGCCCCCTGCCCGCACCTGCGGCGCTGCCCCATGCCCGGCCGCGAGCCCGGCCCCTGGTGCCACTTCAACTTCGACACGGCCGGAGCCCCGGAATGGCTGGCCCGGCTCACGGCCCAGGCCGACCTGACCAAGCGCAACCTGTCCCTGAGCTTCCTCTTCCTGGCCCGCGGCGCGGAGCCGCCCCAAGGTTACGTGCGCGGGGTGTCCGAGGCCTTCGACCTGCCGGAGAACCTGCGCGGCCAGTACGCCTGCTCGGCCCTGGGCCTGACCCTGTTGCGCCACCCGGCCGGGGCCCGCGGCCTGGCCCCGGGCAAGGCCCTGCGCCTGGACTTCCCGGAACAGCCCGCGCGCGACCGCAAGTCCGGGGCCGTGATCCTGGACCTGCCCGCGGAGCAGAAAAGACCATGAGGATCATCGATCTCGGGCTCCTGGGCCACGCCGAGGCCGAGGCCCTGCAGTTGGAAACCCTGGAGGCCGTGCGGGCCGGGGAGGAGAACACCCTCTTCCTCCTGGAGCACCCGCCGGTGATCACCCTGGGCCACCAGGGCGGGCTGGAGAACCTGCACGTGTCCGAGGAGTTCCTGCGCGCCCGGGGCGTGGCCCTGCGCCAGATCGGCCGCGGCGGCAACATCACCTGCCATTTCCCGGGCCAGCTCGTAGGCTACCCGGTGTTCCGCGTGGAGCGCAGGCCCGGCGGCATCCGCCGCTTCTTCGAGGACATGGAGGAGGCCGTGATCCGCACCTGCCGGGACTTCGGCGTGCCCGCCGCCCGTGTGGAGGGCCGTCCCGGGGCCTGGGTGGACGGGCGCAAGATCTGCTCCATGGGCATCGGCGTGCGCCACTGGATCACGTTCCACGGCCTGGCCCTGAACGTGGCCCGCGACCTGGCCCTGTTCGACCTCATCACCCTCTGCGGCCTGGCCGGGGCGCGGCCCACCTCGCTCAGCCTGGAGACCGGCCGCGACATCCCCATGAAGGACGTGAAGGATGCACTCGCAGGACACTTCCGGCAAGTCTTCCCGGATTCCGCCCTGGCTGCGCGTCAGCCTGCCGCGTGACGCCAATTTCTCGGCCACCGAGGCCCTGACCCGCGACCTGGGCCTGCACACGGTCTGCGCCAACGCCAAGTGCCCGAACAAGTGGGAGTGCTACTCCCGCCGCGTGGCCACCTTTCTGGTCATGGGGCCGGTGTGCACGCGGCACTGCGCCTTCTGCAACATCACGCCCGGCGGGCCCGCGCCCCTGGACCCGGACGAGCCGCGCCGCGTGGCCGAGGCCGTGGCCCGGCTGGGCCTGGCCTACGCCGTGGTCACCTCCGTGACCCGCGACGACCTGGCCGACGGCGGGGCCGGTCACTTCGCGGCCGTGATCCGGGCCATCCGCGGGGGCAACCCCGGCTGCGGGGTGGAGGTGCTCATCCCGGACTTCCAGGGCGATGACGCCGCCCTGCGCACCGTGCTCGACGCCGCGCCCGACGTGCTCAACCACAACCTGGAGACCGTGCCCGGGCTCTACTCCCGCATCCGGCCCCAGGCCCGCTACGAGCGGAGCCTGGAACTCCTGCGCCGCTCCCGCGAGGCCGCCCCGCGGATCGCCACCAAGAGCGGGCTCATGCTCGGCCTGGGCGAGGACATGGAGGACGTGCGGGCCGTGATCCGGGACCTGGCGGGCATCGGCTGCGCCATCATCACCGTGGGCCAGTACATGCGGCCCAGCCGCAAGCACCCCGAGGTGGCGCGCTGGGTGCATCCGGACGAATTCGCGGAACTGGCGGAGTACGGCAAGGGCCTGGGCGTGCGGCACATGTTCTGCGCGCCCCTGGTGCGTTCCAGCTACCACGCGGCCGAGGCCAGAGAGGCGGCGGGCTAGCCGCACCAATCCCGGATGTTCAGCTCGATGCGCGGCACGCCGTCCCAGTCGTCGATGCGCGGGGTGTAGGCGAAGCGCATGGTCCGGCCCACCACGGCCGGGGTGAGGTTGGAGGCCTGGCGCCAGGCCTTGCCCGCGATGGTGGCGCGGGCCTCGGGATCGGCCAGGGTCAGCTTCACGTGGTCCTTGCCGAACACGCGGCGGTCCTTGACCAGCACGGGCGGGGACTGGAACACCGGCTCGGGATTGCCCACCCCGTAGGGCTGCAACAATTCCAATTCCTTCAAGAGCACGTTGCTGATATCGGCAAAGCCCAGCTCGCGGTCCAGCTTGAGCACGGGCCGCAGCTCGCGCTGGCCCACCTGGGCCAGCACGGACTCGTGGAAGCGCCTGCGCAGGGTCTCCAGGTTGTCCGGGGCCAGGGAGAGCCCGGCGGCCTGGCGGTGGCCGCCGAAACCCAGCAGCAGGTCGGCCATGGAGACCAGCCCGGCGTGCAGGTCGAATTCGTCGATGCTCCGGCCCGAGCCCTTGAGCTTTTCCCCCTCGCGGCAGAGGATCAGGGTGGGCCGGTAGAACTCCTCCACCACCCGCGAGGCCACGATGCCGATGACCCCGGGGTGCCAGTGCGGGGCGAAGAGCGCGAGCCCGCGCAGACCCGGGTCCGCGGCCAGAAGCTCCCGGGCCTGGGCCTGGGCCTCGGCCTGGATGGCCTCCTCCTCCCGCCGCCGCTCGCTGTTCAGCGTGTTCAGCTCCAGGGCCAGGGGCTTGGCCGTGTCCTCGTCCGGGGCCAGGAGCAGGCGCAGGGCCTTGTCCGGGTCGCCCAGCCGGCCCGCGGCGTTGATGCGCGGGGCCAGGCCGAAGCCGATGTGCCCGGCCCCCAGGTCGGCGAAACGGTCGTGGCCGCTGACCATCTTGAGGGCCGCGATGCCCGGCCGCCTGGCCTCCTTGATGAGCAGCAGGCCGTTCTTCACCAGGATGCGGTTCTGGCCCGTGAGCGGCACCACGTCGGCCACGGTGCCCAGGGCCACCAGGTCCAGGAAGCGGCGCATGTCCAGCGGCTGGCCCGGCAGCATCCTGTTCAGGGCGCAGGCCAGCATGAAGGCCACGCCCACCCCGGCAAGGTCCAGGCAGGCGCAGGATTCGTCCAGGCGCGGATTGCACACGGCCTGGGCCCCGGGCAGGGTCTCGCCGGGCAGATGGTGGTCCGAGACCACCACCACGAGGCCGCGCTCGCGGGCCGCGGCCACGGCCTCAAAGTCCGAGACGCCGCAGTCCACGGTAAGCAGCACGCCCACGCCCTCGTCGGCCAGCCGCCCCACGCCCGCGACGTTCATGCCGTAGCCTTCCTTGAGCCGGTTGGGCAGGTAGGCGCGCGCCGGGAACCCGCGCAGGGACAGGAATTCGCTCATGAGCGCCGTGGAGGTGATGCCGTCCACGTCGTAGTCGCCCCAGATGGCGGGCTTGCGGCCCTCGGCCAGGGCCTGGGCCAGGGTCTGCGCGGCATGCTGCAGGCCGGGAATGGAGGCCGGGTCGGCCAGATGGCGCAGGCCGGGCGAAAGGAAGCGATCCATCTCGGCTGCGTCGCGCAGGCCGCGGGTCCAGAGGATGCCCGCGGTGAGGGCCGAGACGCCCAGGGACTCGGCCAGCCCGGCCAGCGAGCCCGGCGGCGTTTCCGCGCTGCGCGGTTTCCAGAGACAGGGCACGGGCGTTTGCGTCCTTTAGACCAGGTTGCTCACGAACTGGTCCACGGACTCGTCGGCCAGCACCTCCGCGGCCAGGGCGCGGATCTCCTCCAGGGGCAGGCCCAGGGTCTGGGCCAGGCCGGGCGCGGGCGCGGCGCAGGGGCTCTGCGGGTCCGCGGCTCCGTGCACCAGGGCGTCGGCCAGGGACAGTACCAGGGCCTCGCGGGCCGAGGCCGGGGCCAGCTCCGGGGCGTGGTGCCAGTTCACCGGCTCCACGATCTCCGGCGGCAGGTCCCAGGAGCCCAGGACCAGGGCCCCCACCACGCCGTGCTCCACGCCCCAGTACTCGTTCTCGGCCAGGGCATCGGGCAGGCCCCTGACCGCGGCCAGTTCGGCGACGGCCCGCAGGACCTCGGGCCGGAGCATGGCCACGATGAGCTTGCCCAGGTCGTGCAGCAGGCCCGCGGTGAAAAGCAGGTCCGCGTCCAGCCCGCCCATGCGCCGGGCCAGGCCGCGGGCGGCCATGGCCACGTGGAACTGGTGCCGCCAGTAGCCGTCCAGGTCGAAATCCTTGGCCACCGGACGCTTGCGGCCCAGGGCGCGGATGCCCACGGCCAGGACGATGTTGCGGATCTCGCGCAGGCCCAGAACCGTGGCCGCGCGCTGCACCGTGGTCACCTGGGCCTGGAGCCCGTAGAAGGCGGAGTTGGCCACGGCCAGGAGCTTGGCCGTGAGGCCCTGGTCCTTGGCGATGGTCTCGGCGATCTCGTGCATGGAGGCCATGGCCCCTTCGCCGGTCTGCATGAAAAGTTTCTGAAGAAGCACCGGGGAAAAGGGCAGGTCGTTGCGGATGCCGGGCAGCTCCGCCAGAAACTTCTGGGCGATCTCGTGGGTCATGGCCACTCCTTGGGGTCCCGGCCCGTCAGCACGGGACGGCCATCTGCTCCAGCAGTGCCCGGACAGCGGCCCGGGGGTCTGCGGCGCGGGTCACGGGGCGGCCCACCACCAGGAAGTCCGCGCCAGCGGCCAGAGCCTGGGCCGGGGTCACGGTGCGGCGCTGGTCGTCCTCCCCGCCCGCCGGGCGGATGCCCGGGGTCAGGCAGAGGAAGCCGCTGCCGCAGGCCGCCTTGACCTGGGCCGCCTCCTGGCCGGAGCAGACCACCCCGTCCAGATAATATGCGCGGCCGCGCCGGGCAAGCTCCAGGGCAAAGGCCCGCGCCCCGCCGGGAAACGGCAGGGGCAGGTCCCCGTCGTCCATGCTCGTGAGCACGGTGACCCCCAGCAGGAGCGGCCCCGCGGTCCCGGGCGCGGCCCCCTCGTCGCGGCCCTGGCGCGCGGCCTCGGCCATGCGCTCCCCGCCCACGATGTGGATGTTCACCATGTCCGCACCCAGCCGGGCCGCGGAGCGCACGGCCCCGCGCACGGTGTTGGGGATGTCCAGGAACTTGAGGTCCAAGAAGACCTTGAAGCCCAGGTCCTTGAGCTCGGCCACCAGGGCCGGGCCCTCGGCCGTGAACAGCTCCAGCCCCACCTTGAGCCAGGGCGCGCTCCCGGCCAGGGTCCGGGCCAGAGCCAGGGCCTGCCCGGAATCCGGGTAATCCAGGGCCACCACCAGCTCAGCCATGGCTCCCCCACTGGGCCAGCAGCCCCTCCAGGAGCCCGGGCCGCTGGGCCGGGCGCAGGCGTCCGGCCAGGTACACGGCCCGCAGCTCGTCGCAGGCCCGCTCCAGGTCGCCGTTCACCACCAGGTAGTCGAAGTTCCGGGCCGCGGCCACCTCGCCCCGGGCGTTGGCCAGGCGCTGGGCGATGACCTCGGCCGCGTCCGTGCCCCGGCCCCGCAGCCGGCGCTCCAGCTCGGCCAGGGACGGCGGCAGGATGAAAACGAGCACGGCATCGGGGAAGGCCTTTCTGAGCTGGGCCGCGCCCTGCACGTCGATGTCGAAGAGCACGTCCCGGCCCCGTCCCAGCAGGTCCAGCACCGGGGCCTTGGCCGTGCCGTAGAAATTGCCGTGGACCTCGGCCCATTCCGCGAACTCTCCGGCCTGGCGCATGGCCAGGAAGCGCTCGCGGTCCACGAAGTGGTAGTCGCGGCCGTCCTGCTCCTGTCCGCGCGGGGCGCGGGTGGTGTAGGACACGGAATAGGCGATGTCCGGGAACTCCCGGCGCAGCCGCGCCACCAGGGTGCTCTTGCCCGCTCCCGAGGGCGCGGAGAGCACGAGCACCACGCCCCGCCGCGTCTCAGTCCTCACGTTCGGCCTCCCCGGCCGTGTCCTGGGCCTCGGACAGGAAACGCTGGCCGATGGTCTCGGCCTGGATGGCCGAGAGGATCACGTGGTTGGAGTCCGTGACGATGATGGCCCGGGTCTTGCGGCCCTGGGTGGCGTCCACCAGGCGGCTCTCCTGGCGCGCGTCCTCGCGCAGGCGGCGCATGGGGGCCGAGGACGGGGTGGCGATGGTCACCACCCGCGAGAGGACCACGAAGTTGCCGAAGCCGATGTTGAGAAGCCCCTGGCGGGGCGTCTGCCTGCTCATGGCTACTCCAGGTTCTGGACCTGCTCGCGGCAGCGCTCCAGCTCGGTCTTGAAGTCCACCACCAGGCGGCTCACCTCCACGTCCTGGGCCTTGTTGCCGCAGGTGTTGATCTCGCGGAAGGCCTCCTGGATGAGGAAGTCCAGGCGCTTGCCTTCCTCGGCCGCGCCGTCCAGGGTGTGGACCAAGCGGTCCAGGTGCGCGGCCAGGCGGGTGAGCTCCTCGGACACGTCCAGGCGGTCCGTGATCACGGCCACCTCCTGGAGCATGCGATCCTCGGAGTATTCCGCGCCCACCTGGGCCAGGGCCTCGCGCACGCGCTGGCAGAGGGAGGCGCGTTTCTCGGCCAGGACCTGGGGGATGCGGCCGCCGATGGCCTGGGCCAGGCCTTGGAGCTTGGCGATGCGGGCGCGCAGGTCCTCGGCCAGGACCTGGCCCTCGTGCCGCCGGGAGGCGCGCCAGTCGTCGAGGGCCGCGCGCAGACCCCGCTCCAGGCTGGTGAGCAGCTCGGGGTCCGGGCGGCTGGAATCGTCGCGCCAGAGCGAGGACATGGACAAAAGCCGGTTGTAGTCCGGCTCAAAGGCATGGCCGCGGGTGCGGGCCAGACGCTCCACCTGGCCGAGCATGCCGTCCACCAGGGGCAGGTTCAGGCTCACGCCGAGCAGTTCCGGGCTCTTCACCTCGAGGTTCAGGGCGATCTCCACCCGGCCGCGCGCGCCATAGTCCCGCACCACCTTTTCCCAGGCCGTCTCCAGGTTGCGCAGGGCCGCGGGGATGCGCCACTTGATGTCCAGGAAGCGGCCGTTGACGCTCTTCACCTCGAAACTGTGCACCCATTTCTCTGCGGCGCTTTCGCTGCGCCCGAATCCGGTCATGCTCGCGGGCATGTTGCCTTCCTTTCCTCGTGCGGAGCCTCGGGCTCCGGGTTGGAACCGCGCGCTGCGAAGAGTCTGCGGCGGTATTCCTCGCGCAGGGCGGTCAAGAGTTCCAGCATGTCCTCGGCGGCGTAATCCGGGAAGGTCCAGGGCAGGACCAGCCAGTCGCCGCCGGTATATACCAGGGTCAGGTCGGCCCAGACGCCCTGGCCGAGATAGACCCTGTGGGTGAAATTCTTGCCCGTGGCCAGGACCAGGCGCTCCTGGGTGAGCAGGCCCGGGTCCAGGTTGAAGCGACGCCGCCCGTCGGGCCGGGCGAACGCGGCCTCCTGCTCCAGGGTCCAGTGCTTGGCCGCCACTAGGCAGTCCAGGGGCGCCAGATTCTCGAAGGCCAGAAGCCGCCGGGCGATGGGCCGGCCCAGCTCGGCGTCGTAGTAGCCCGTGTGCCCGAAATCCAGGGCCTCGGACACGAAGCAGGCCGGGCCGAAACGGGCCTCAATCCGCTCCCGCAGCGCAGGCCACTGCTCCCACTCCGCGGCCAGGGCCGAAAGGAGGAACAGGCCGGGCTCCGGAATCCGCAATCGGCTCACGCGCCCTCCAGGGGTTCGGCCAGCACGCGCCCGGCCTCCAGTCCCGCGGCCCGCACACGCACCAGGGCGCGCACCGGCGCAGGACCCAGGACCCGGCAGGGGGCGTAGTGCTCGGAGAGTCCTTCGCCGCCCGCCTCCTCCACCAGCACGGAAAACTCCCGGCCCGCGGACAGGGCCTTCACAAAGGCCCGCTTCTTGGCCGAGGTCACGGCCCGCAACCGGGCCGCCCGGGATTTCTTCTCCTCCGGGGGGACCTGGCCGGGCATCTCCGCGGCGGCCGTTCCCGGCCTTGGAGAATACGGGAAAACATGGGCATAGGAAAGGGGCAGGTCCCGCGCCAGGGACAGGGTGTTGGCGAAGTGGGCCTCGCTCTCGCCCGGGAAGCCCACCAGCAGGTCCGCGCCCAGGCCGAACACGGGCCAGACCTCCTGCAGCCGCGCCGCGAACTCCAGGGCCTGGCCGGGCCGGTAATGGCCGCGGCCCATGCGCCGAAGGACCTCCGCGTCCCCGCTCTGGAGCGAGAGATGCAGGTGCGGGCAGACCAGCCGCGACCCGGCCAGGGTCTCCAGGGCCTTGTCCCCCAGCTGCCCCGGCTCCAGGGAGCTCAGGCGCAGCCTGGCCCGGTCCGCCCAGCGCGGGGCCAGCTCGCGCTCCAGCGCGGCCAGCAGGTCCCAGAAATCCGGCGTTCCGGCCAGGTCCGCGCCGTACTGGCGCAGGTTCACCCCGCTCAGGATGAGTTCCCGGTAGCCCGCGTCCAGGAGCCGCGCGGCCTCGGCCAGGACTTCGCCCGGTTCGCGACTCACGCTGCGGCCCCGGGCCAGGGGCACCACGCAGTAGGTGCAACGGTGGGAGCAGCCGTCCTGGACCTTGAGCACGGGCCGGGCGCGGCCGAAGCCGCTGATGGCGAAGGGCTGCCAGCCCGGGACCACGGCCCGGCCCAGGAGTTCGGCCTTGCGCTCCTGGGCCACCACGCGCGCCACGCCGGGCAGGTCGGCCAGCTCCCGGCCCAAGACCTGGGCCGCGCAGCCCGTGACCACGATCTCGGCCGCGGGATTCTCGCGGTGCAGGCGGCGCACGGCCTGGCGCAGGTCGTTCACCGCATTGGCCGTCACGGCGCAGGAATTCACCAGGATGAGCCCGGCCCGGGCCGGGTCGTCCACCAGCACGCGGCCCTGAGCCTGGAAGGCCTCGATGATGGCCTGGGTCTCGTACTGGTTGATCTTGCAGCCCAGGGTCAGGGTGGCGAAGGTGGTCATGGCCGCACCCCGCCGACACGAATGACCCCGCCGCCCAGCACCCGGCCCTGGTCCGTGTACACGGCCGCGATCTGGCCGGGCGTGGGCCGGGTCTGGGGCTCCAGGAAATGCAGGACCAGGCCCTCGCCGCGCGCCTCGACCCGGGCAGGCTTGGCCTTCTGGCGGTAGCGGGTCTGCACCAGCACGGTGTCCGGCCACTGGTCCGGAGGCGCCAGCCGGTTCACCCGGTGGAGGACGCAGCCCCAGGTGGCCAGGTCGGCGCGCGGGCCCACGATGAGGGCGTTGCGGGCCGGGTCCTTGTCCAGGACGAAGAGCGGCTCGGGCCAGCTCAGGCCCAGGCCCTTGCGCTGGCCCTGGGTGTGCCGCCAGAGCCCGCGGTGCTCCCCCAGCCTGCGGCCGTCGGCCAGGAGCACCGGGCCGGGGCCGGGCAGGTCCTGGCCGCGGGACTCCAGGAAGCCGCGGTAGTCGCCGTCCGGTACGAAGCAGATCTCCTGGCTCTCGCGGGGCAGCGGCGGGGTGAGCCCGCGGCGGACGATCTCGGCCCGGGCCGCGGCCTTGGTCAGGCCGCCCAGGGGGAACAGGGCGCGCGTCAGGCGCTCCAGGGGCACCAGGCTCAGGAAATAGCTCTGGTCCTTGACCGGGTCCGCGCCACGCCACAGGCCGCCCTGCTCCAGCCGGGCATAGTGGCCCGTGGCCAGGGCCTCGGCTCCGCGTTCGCGGACCATGCCGAAAAGCAGGCCGAACTTCATGCCCGGGTTGCAGGCGGCGCAGGGATTGGGCGTATCGCCCGCCAGGTAGGCCCGCACGAACGGGGCGACGATGTGCTCCTCGAATTCGCGGCGCAGGTCCGCTTCCAGGAAGGGCACGCCGAGATCGCGGCAGAGGTCGGCCAGGGCCGCGCCGCTCCGGTCCGCGTCCAGGAAGCGGCCATGCACGGCCAGCACCTCGCGGCCCTGCTCCCGCAGCAGGACCAGGGCCAGCAGGCTGTCCAGGCCCCCGCTCACGGCCACAGCCACGCGCATGGAATCTCCGGGACTCAGGCCAGCCCCGCGGGCCGCGGCAGCGGCGGCAGGTTCCGCTCCAGGACCCGGGCCAGGCCCAGGAGCCGGTCCTCGGCAAAGGCCGGGGCCATGAGCTGCAGGCCCACGGGCATGCCCGAGTCGCGGCCCAGGCCGCAGGGCAGGCTCAGGCCCGGCAGGCCGGCCAGGTTGGTGGAGATGGTGAAGATATCCATGAGGTACATCTGCAGGGGGTCGCTGGTCATCTGGCCCACGCGGAAGGCCGTGGTGGGGCAGACCGGACCGGCGATCACGTCGCATTCCTCAAAGGCCGCGTCGAAGTCCCGGCGCAGCAGGGCGCGCACCTGGGCGGCCTTGCGGTAGTAGGCGTCGTAGTACCCGGCCGAGAGCACATAGGTGCCCAGGATGATGCGGCGCTGGACCTCGTCCCCGAAGCCCTGGGTGCGCGAGCGGGTGAACATGTCGATGAGCTCGGCCGCGCCCTTGTCGCGGTGGCCGTAGCGCACCCCGTCGAAGCGGGCCAGGTTGGAGGAGGCCTCGGCCGTGGCGATGACGTAATAGACCGCCACGGCGTACTCCGAAAGCTTGAGCGACACCGGCGTCGTGCGCGCGCCCAGGGATTCGGCCAGGGCCACGGCGGCCCGGCAGGACTCGGCCACCTCGGGGTCCACGCCCGCGCCCCAGTACTCCTCGGGCAGGCCGATGGTCAGGCCCTTCAGGTCGGCGCGCTCCAGGGCGGCCAGGTAGTCCGGCACGGGGACGTCCGCGCAGGTGGAGTCGCGGCCATCGTGCCCGGCCATGACCTGGAGCAGCCGCGCGGCGTCCTCCACCGTGCGGGTCATGGGCCCGATCTGGTCCAGCGACGAGCCGTAGGCGATGAGGCCGTAGCGCGAGACGCGGCCGTAGGTGGGCTTGAGGCCCACGATGCCGCAGAACGCGGCGGGCAGGCGGATGGAGCCGCCGGTGTCCGTGCCCAGGGCGCCGTATCCCTGGCAGGCGGCCACGGAGGCCGCCGAGCCGCCGCTGGAGCCGCCCGGCACCCGCTCCGGGTCCCAGGGGTTGCGGGTGGGGAAATAGGCCGAGTTCTCGGTGCTGGAGCCCATGGCGAACTCGTCCATGTTGGCCTTGGCCAGGACGATGGCCCCGGCCTCCTTGAGCCGGGCCACGGCCGTGGCGTCGTAGAAGGGGACGAAGTTCTCCAGGATGCGCGAGGCGCAGGTGGTGGGCAGGCCCTTGGTGGTCAGGGCGTCCTTGATGACGAGGGGCACGCCCCACAACGGCTTGGAGGCGTCGGGTCCCGCGGCGTCCAGGGCCTTGGCCTGGGCCAGGGCGCTCTCTCCGGCCACGTGCAGCAGGGCGTGGACCGTGGGCTCCGTGGCCTCCGTGCGCGCCAGACAGGCGGCCACGGTCTCCTCCGCGGAAACGGCCCGCGAGGCCAACAGGCCCCGGACCTCGGAAAGGCTTTTCTCGTGCAGCTCGGACATCATGCTCTCGCTTCTTTCTGTGCGCTGAATAGTTGCATATGCAACAGAATCAATGCCCCGCGGACACGATGCGCGGGACCACGAAGAAGACCCCGTCGCTCTCGGGAGCGTTGGACAGGACCTGTTCCCGCGTGTGCTCCCGGCGCACCTCGTCGGGCCGCTGGAGGGTGCTTGTGGCGTGCGGGCCGTACATGGGCGCAACACCAGCCGTGTCCAGTTCGTTGAGCTTGTCGATGTAGGCCAGGATGTCGCCCACCTGGCCGGCGAAGAGTTCAAGCTTGTCCTCGGAAAGGTCCAGGCGGGCCAGACGGGCCACGCGGGCCACTTCCTCGCGGCTGATCTTCATGGCTGCTCCTTTAGTCCCGGTCCAGTTCACCGGGCGTGCTGCGGCCGCCGCCCGCAGGCGCGGCGGGGGCCGTCGCCGGGACGGCCGCGGGCTTGGGCTGCTGTCTGGTATTGGCGGCCTTGATCCAGAGTTCGCGCCGGGCCAGGGCCTTGGAGACGCTTTCGCGCATCCGGGCCGGATCGGCCGTGATCTTGCCGTCCTTCACCGGCTGGAACAGATAGAGGTCCTCGCGGGCCAGGCCGTCGGCGCTCCAGGTGAACGGGGCCAGGGTGAAGGCGAAACCGGACATCTGGTTCAACCGGGCGTTGACCTCGCCCGCGCCCGCCCCCTCGGGCAGCCCCAGGGCCAGGGCGAAGCGCACGAAATCGTAACCCAGGGCCACCCAGAAGTCCGCGGTCCCCAGGCCCTGTTCGTCCAGAGCCGCCTGCAGGGTCTTGGCCGCCGCGGTTTCGGCGCTCCAGGCGCCGGGGCAGGCCGTGATCCGGTAGTACTGCTCCTCCAGGTCGCGGGACTCGTCCAGGGCGCGGCTCCACATCTCCGGCCCCAGGAAGACCAGGTAGCCGGACTCGTGGAAGAAGAAGTTGGGGATCAGGGCCTGGGCCTGGGTCCAGCCGTCCGGCAGATAGACCGCCCCGAAATCGGCCTTGGGCGCGATGTCGCCCGAGGATCTGAAAGGCACGCGCAGAAGCCGCGCCACGCTCTTGCTCCACTCTGGATGATCCGCGGGCGGATAGGACTCCGAGGCCACCACCCGGCCGCCCCGGGCCGTGACCTCCTCGTTGAACAGCCCGGCCATGAGGCGGCCGAACTTCTCTTCCGGGGCCAGCACGGCCACGTTGCGGATGCCCAGGGAATCCACGGCCAGCGCGGCCGCGGCCCGGGCCTGGTCGCGGGCGCTGGGGAAGAAGCGCCAGGCCTGCGCGCCCTCCTTGAGCTCGCCCAGGCTGGGCACGAAGGCGAAGAAGGAGCGCCGGAAATGAAGGCCCGCGGCCTCCATCTCCTTGAAGGATTCGGTCTGGAGCGGGCCGCCCACCACATTGAAGTAGCCGGGCAGGTCGTTGAGCCGCCCGGGCCAGCCCGGGGCGTCCGTGTTCACCACCCGGACCTCCACGTCCTGGCCCGTGTTGGCCAGGGCCCACTGGGCCACGGCCGCGCCGCGGGCGATGCGCCGGCCCACGTCGCCGAAGCGGCCGGTGAGCGGCAGGGCCAGGGCCACGCCGCTGCGCGGCACGCCTCGCTTCTTCTCCAGGTCGCGCAGTTCGCGGCCCAGGGAGTCTTTGGACTCCAGCTGGGAGGCCGCCAGCACCGCGCGCATGGAGCGCCAGCTCTCGGCCCAGTCGTCCTTGTCCTTGGCCGCGCGGCGGGCCTGCTCGAACTCCACCAGGGCCGCGGGGAAGGCCGTGCGGGTCTCGGCCGGCGCGGCCTGGACCAGACGCTTCAGATCGCGGTCGCCGAGCTTGGTCACGCGGGCCTGAAATTCCTTTTCCAGCCCGGCGCGGGACTTGGCGTCCGGAGCCAGGCGGTAGGCGTCGCCCAGGGCCTGCAGGGCCTGGAGGTCGCTGCCCTCGGCAGAGAACACATCGAAGAAGGCCAGGGCCGAGCGCTGGCGCACCTCCCAGGAAACCTCCGGGTGGGCCGCCAGCCAGGCCCGCTGCTCCTCCAGCCCGGCCTGCTTGCCCAGGGCCGCCAGGGAGCGGATGTTCAGGTCGTGCCACTGCCAGTCGTCCAGGGCCTTCTGGTCGGCCCTGGCCCATGCCTCCAGGGCCGCGCGGGTCTGGTTGTAGTGGCGGTTCTCGAAGGCGCTCGCCGCCAGGCGCTTGGCCGCCAGGGGCCGGGCCTGCGGGGGCAGGTCGGCGCGGGCCAGAAGCCGGTCGTAGTAGAGCTCGCTGCGGGCCCAGTCGCGCTTGGCATAGGCCTTGTCGGCCTCGGCCGTGAGCTGCGGGGTGGCCATGAGGTTCACGGACTCGGCACTGGGGCCGCCCAGGCGGGGGGCGGCGCAGCCCGCCAGGAGCAGGACGCAGAGGACCAGCAGGGCGGGGAAAGGACGGCGGATGCTCATGAAGGCCCAACTCCGGACAAGACGGCGCCGGAGGTCCGGCGCGTTGCAGAAAAAAACCCGGCCCGCGGAACACGCGGGCCGGGTCAGGCTATACCGGTTGGCCCGGCAAGGCAAGCGGCGCCTGGGCCGCGGGGCTACTTGACCTCGGTGTAGTCCGCGTCCACCACGTCGTCATCGTCCTTGCGGCCCTTGGACTCCTGGGCGCCCGGGCCGGGCTGGGCCTGCTGGCCGCCGCCCTGGGCCTGGGTCTTCTGGGCGTAGAGCTGTTCGGCCAGCTTGTGCGAGGCCGTGGCCAGGGCCTCGGTGGCCCGCTTGATGGTCTCGGCGTCGTCGCTCTCCATGACCTTCTTGAGTTCCTGGATGCGGTTCTCGATGTCGCCCTTGAGCACGGCGTCCACGCCCGCGCCCACGTCGCGCAGGGTCTTTTCCGTGGTGTAGATGAGATTGTCGGCCTGGTTGCGGGCCTCGATGACCTGCTGCTTCTTGCGGTCGTCCTCGGCGTGGGACTCGGCGTCCTTGACCATGCGCTCGATGTCCGAATCCGACAGGCCGCTGGAGGCCGTGATGCGGATGGACTGCTCCTTGCCTGTGCCCAGGTCCTTGGCCGCCACGTTCACGATGCCGTTGGCGTCGATGTCGAAGGTGACCTCCACCTGCGGCACGCCGCGCGGGGCCGGGGGCAGGCCGGTGAGCTCGAAGCGGCCCAGCGTCATGTTGTCCCCGGCCATGGGCCGCTCGCCCTGGAGCACGTGGATGGAGACCGAGGGCTGGTTGTCCGCGGCCGTGGTGAAGACCTGACTCTTGCGGGTGGGGATGGTGGTGTTGCGCTCGATGAGCCGGGTGAACACGCCGCCCATGGTCTCGATGCCCAGCGACAGCGGGGTCACGTCGAGCAGGAGCACGTCCTTCACGTCGCCGGCCAGGATACCGCCCTGGATGGCCGCGCCCATGGCCACGACCTCGTCCGGGTTCACGGAGCGGTTGGGCTCCTTGCCGAAGAAATCCTTCACCTTCTGCTGCACCAGCGGCATGCGGGTCATGCCGCCCACCAGGACCACCTCGTCGATGTCCTTGGCGGCCAAGCCGGCGTCCTTGAGGGCCTTGCGGCAAGGATCCACTGTGCGCTCCACCAGGTCTTCCACGAGCTTCTCCAGCTTGGCCCGGGTGAGCTTGATCATGAGGTGCTTGGGGCCGTTCTGGTCCGCGGTGATGAAGGGCAGGTTGATCTCCGTCTCCATGGAGCTGGAGAGTTCCTTCTTGGCCTTTTCCGCGGCCTCCTTGAGGCGCTGGAGGGCCATGCGGTCCTTGGAGAGGTCGATGCCGTTCTCGCGCTGGAACTCCTCCACCAGGTACTGGATCACGCGGTGGTCGAAGTCCTCGCCGCCCAGGAAGGTGTCGCCGTTGGTGGCCCGCACCTCCACCACGTTGTCGCCCACCTCCAGGATGGAGATGTCGAAGGTGCCGCCGCCCAGGTCGAAGACCGCGATCTTCTCGTTGCGCTTCTTGTCGAAGCCGTAGGCCAGGGAGGCCGCCGTGGGCTCGTTGATGATGCGCTTGACCTCCAGGCCCGCGATCTTGCCCGCGTCCTTGGTGGCCTGG
>JAWRKD010000124.1:0-17866 GCA_040307135.1 Desulfovibrionaceae bacterium | reverse complement strand
AGGTAGCGCTTGGTGTAGGGGAAGAGCCCGGCGTCCATGCGGCGCTGGATCTCCTTGCGCTTGATCTCCAGGCTCACGCGGGAGGTCTCCAGCAGGGCGTCCAGGGCGGCGTAGAGGCCCACGCGGTCGCCCTTGTGGCGGTAGCCCAGGCGCGCGCAGTTGATCGTGACCACGCCCAGGGAGCCGGTCTGCTCGGCGCTGCCGAAGAGGCCGTTGCCGCGCTTGAGGAGTTCGCGCAGGTCGAGCTGGAGGCGGCAGCACATGGAGCGGACCATGTTCGGCTCCAGGTCGGAGTTCACGAAGTTCTGGAAGTAGGGCAGGCCGTACTTGGCGGTCATCTCGAAGAGCAGGTCCACGTTGGGGCCGTCCCAGGGGAAGTCCTTGGTGATGTTGTAGGTCGGGATGGGGAAGGTGAAGACCCGGCCCTTGGCGTCGCCCGTGGTCATGACCTCGATGTAGGCCCGGTTGATCATGTCCATCTCGGGCTGGAGCTCGCCGTAGGTGAAGGGCATCTCCTGGCCGCCGATGACCGGGTGCTGGTCCTTGAGGTCGTCGGGACAGGTCCAGTCGAAGGTCAGGTTGGTGAACGGGGTCTGGGTGCCCCAGCGCGAGGGCACGTTCAGGTTGTAGATCAGCTCCTGGATGCACTGGAGCACGTCGTCGTAGGGCAGTTTGTCCTTGCGCAGGAAGGGGGCCATGTAGGTGTCGAAGGAGCTGAAGGCCTGGGCCCCGGCCCATTCGTTCTGGAGCGTGCCGAGGAAGTTGACGATCTGGCCCACGGCGCTGGAGAGGTGCCGGGGAGCGGTGGCCTCCACCTTGCCCGGGACGCCGTTGAGTCCCTCGGTGAGCAGGGTGCGCAGGGACCAGCCCGCGCAGTAGCCGGAGAGCATGTCCAGGTCGTGGATGTGCAGGTCGCCCTCGCGGTGGGCCCGGCCGACCTCCGGGGGATAGACGTGGTTCAGCCAGTAGTTGGCCGTGACCTTGCCGGAGACGTTCAGGATCAGCCCTCCCAGGGAATAGCCCTGGTTGGCGTTGGCGTTCACGCGCCAGTCGTGGCGGTCGAGATATTCGTTCACCGAGGCGGCCACGTCCACCACGGTCTTCTTGTCCTGGCGCAGCTTGGCCCGCTGCTCGCGATAGACGCTGTAGGAGCGCATGGTCTTGAAGTGGTTGGCCGAGATGAGGGCCTGCTCCACGGCGTCCTGGATGCGCTCGATGTCCGGCGTGCCGCCCGCGTAGCGGTGGGAGAGCACCTTGACCACCTGCGCGGTGAGCAGCCGGGCCTCGTCCTCGGCGAACTCGCCGGTGGCCGCGCCCGCGCGGCGGATGGCCGAGACGATCTTGTCGGCGTTGAAGGGGATCACCGAGCCGTTGCGCTTGCGGACGTGGGTGGGCGGGGTCACCGGGCGCAGGGGCACGAGCCCGGCCGCGCGGACGGCTTCGAGGTTGGGGGTGTCGGAGGCGAGGATTTCAGCGGATTGCGGCATTCGTACAGCTCCAAGTTGTTCGTGCGATGAGGATGCCTGTTCGTGTCGGTCGGCGGACCGGGCGCGGACTCGGCCGGAAGGTCGGAGGAGGTGACGGAGGGTGGCCGCCGGAAGCGGTTCGTCCGCCGCAACGCCCCCTCGGGCCTTCGCGCCGCGCCGTCCGCGCCGGGCGCGAACGGAAACCGGCAGGTCTTCGGACTCGCGGGCGTTGCGGCCTTCCGCCGCCTTCCTCCTCCCCGGACTTCCCGGCCAAGGCCAGTGTCGTTCGAGCGGGGAGTCGTTCCCGTTCACCGCTGCGGGGCAGTCCCGGAGTTGCGCCGGGTTCCCTTTTCACCCGGAGGTCATCCGGGCACCGATTCGGATCGCAGTATGGAAGGAGACGTGGTTTTTGTCAACTGAGACTGGTTCCTAACTAATTATTTAACATGCTTATATTGTAGAATTAATTTTTATCACCAGAGCAGTGGAAAAGCCCCTCCGAGCGGCTCGGCTCCTGGCTTGTCGGACTTCACGGTTGCGGGCCGCAAATTTTCTAGAGAAAATTTGGAAATCGATACGGAGGCTCGTGGAGGCGATATTCCGGAGCGGACGGCGGCGGCATTGTTGCTACGAATTGAAAATTCGTATACGAAAATTGCGCATGAAAAACACAAATAATCGTATCCTGGTGCTGGGAGTGGGCAACATCCTGCGCAGCGACGAAGGGGTGGGCGTGCGCGCCGTGGAGAAGCTGGCGCGGGAGTATGTCTTCTCGGAGAACGTGACGCTTCTGGACGGCGGCACCCAGGGCATGCTGCTCATGGGCCCGATCATGGAGGCCGACGTTCTGGTGGTGGCCGACGCCGTGCTCGGCGGCGGGGAGCCCGGCTCCATCTACCGGCTCACGGGCGCGGACCTGCCCCTGCGCATCGACCCGGGCAAATCCCCGCACCAGGCCGACCTCCTGGACACCCTGACCTACTGCGACGTGCTCGGCGCACTGCCGGAACTGGTGGTTCTGGGCGTGGAGCCCCAGGACATGGACGGCGTGGGCCTGGAACTGACCCCGGTGGTGGCTCGCCGCCTGCCGGACCTGGTCCGGCTCCTGTTGCGCGAGATCGAGCGCCTGGGCGGGGTCTGGTCCCCGGCGGACCGCGATGCCGAGGCCTTGGGCGCGGGCTGATGATCCGGTCCCGCCGAGACTGGTTGCACAAATAAGAAGGGGCCCTTTTGGGGCCCCTTCTTACGGAGAGAGAGGAGTTTGGGAAGGAAACGTGTGACTGGGTGAGGCTCGCTGTGCTGTGCCTGTTGATTCGAAGATATGCGAGTCCCGTGCCAAAATATACTACACACTGGAATCATTGGATTTCACAAATTATTGTGTGTTGTCGACCTGCGCTGCGCGTGCAATGTGCTGCACAAGTGTTGCACTTGTGTCTGCACATATGTGCAACGGGATCGGCTTCGTTGCACGGCCGACGGGCCGTCAACCCAGGAGGGCGTAGAGCGCGGCCACCAGGGCCAGGGTCGCGGCGCGCAGGGCCTGGTTGTGCAGGATGAGGCGCACGGCCAGGCGGGTCTTGAAGATTCCGGCGTAGTAGGGGAACTGGTGGCGCACCGCGCGCATGGGCGTGGAGAGGATGGCTCCCACCAGGAGCGCCAGGACCATCTCCTTGACGCTCAGGGCCCCGGCGGTGAGCAGGGCCCCGGCCGCGGCGAAGCCCGCCGTGGTCTCTGCCGCCAGTTGGAAGGCCACCACGCCCACGGCCTCTGGCGGCAGCCAGGAGAGCAGCGCGCTGTGGCTCATGGCCGACTCGACCATGTCGAACACTCCCCAACGCTTGAGGAAGAAGAACAGGGTGTAGACCGGCACGGTGATGAAGATGAGCCGGGGCAGACGCTTCTTGAAGCGCTCCACGGTCTTGCGCAGGGCCGGTCCCAGGCCCTTGAAGCCGCCGTCGTTGAGCAGGCAGACCACGCAGCCCTCGGGCAGGGGGGGCAGGGTGAGCCGTCCCCAACCCACGATGACCGCCGTGCGGATGAGCGCCGAGAGCACGGTCAGGCCCACGTAGACGAAGGCCGCCTCGCGCAGGAAGGGCACGGCCAGGGCCAGCACCGTGGGCAGGTGCAGGAAGTTGGTGGGCAGGCTGTTGAAGAGGTTGGAGAGGATCACCTCCCGCTCGGTCATCTTGCCCTGCTCGTAGGCTTCCGCCAGCATGGAGTTGGCCGCCGCGCCGGAGAAGAAGGCCATGCTGAAGCTGGCCCCGGAGATGTCCTGGAGCCGGGCCAGACGGATGAGCGGCGCGGCCACCTTGGCCACGGCCCGGGTCCAGTTCAGGGACTCGATGAGGTTGCCCACGAAGAGACCCACGCTCACCGCGGCGCAGAGGCGGAGGAGCGGCCAGGCCAGCCCGTTCCAGAGGACGTGTGCGTTCAGTTCCATGCGCGGCGGGTCAGTCCGTGAGCCGTTCCAGCTCCTTGGGGTCCATGCCGGTGGTCTGCTCCGGGCCCGGGAAGGTTCCCCGGCGGACCTCCTCGGCGTAGGCCCGCACGGCCTCCACCGCCGGCCCGAAGAGCTGGGCGTACTGTTTGACGAACTTGGGCACGAAGCGGTCGAACAGGCCGAGCAGGTCGTGGAAGACCAGAACCTGGCCGTCGGTGTCCGGACCCGCGCCGATGCCGATGGTCGGGATGGGCACGGCCTCGGTGATCCGCGCGGCCACCTCCCGGGGCATGGCCTCCAGGGTCAGGGCGAAGCAGCCCGCGTCGGCCAGGGCTCGGGCGTCCTCCAGGAGGATGCGCGCGGCCTCGGCGGTCTTGCCTTGGGCCTTGAATCCGCCGAAACCGGCGACGTGCTGGGGCGTGAGTCCGATGTGCCCCACCACCGGGATGCCCGAGGCGACGATGGCCCGCACCTGGGGCAGCACGGCCCGCCCGCCCTCCAGCTTCACGGCCCGGGTGTTTCCTTCCTTGAGGAAGCGCCCGGCGTTCAGCACGGCCTGCTCCACTCCCGCATGGTAGGACAGGAAGGGCATGTCGCCCACAAGCAGGGCGTGGCGCACGGCGCGCGCGGTGCAGCGGCAGTGATGGAGCATGTCCTCCATGGTCACGCCCAGGGTGTCGGGCAGGCCCATGACGACCATGCCCAGGGAGTCGCCCACGAGCACGAGGTCCGGCTCGGCGGCGTCCGCGATGCAGCCGGTGGCGTAGTCGTAGGCGGTGACGGCGACGATTTTCTTGCGGCCCTTGAGGGCCTGGATGTCGGGTGCGGTGAGTTGCTTGGACATGTGGCGTTCTCCTTCGGCCTGAAGGCCGGACCCGAAGCGTAGGTCCTGGGAAACCCCGCGTCAAGCGGGCGGAGGGCGCAAAAAAGGCCCGAACGCCGCGCGTCCGAGCCTGTGGGGGCTGGGAAACAGCCCTGAAGGTCACATGGGGGTGATGTTCTGGAGCACCCAGGCCACGCGGCCCACGATGCGGTCCTTCATGTCTCCCGCCGGGATGACGATGTCGGAATAGTCCTTCTCGGCGCGCAGGACGTACTCGCCGTTCTGGAAGTAGACCCGCCGGACGAGCAGGCCCTGCTTGGGGAAGTAGACGGCGCTGAAGTCGCCGTCCGGGCACTGCTTCTGGGCCGTGTCGATGCCCACGAAGGCGCCCCGGCAGATGATCGGCTCCATGCCGGTGGAGTCCATCTTGATGACCACGAGGCTGTCGCGGTGGAAGCTCTCGGGAATGGCCAGGTCGTCAACGGGCATGGGCTCCCAGGTCGGGCCGCCGTCCTTGGGCGCGGCCATGGAGCAGACCGGCACAACGCGGCTGCGGGAATGGGGCTTGCCGTAGGGAGCGGGAGCTTCGCGCAGCAGGGTGTCGGCGGCCACCTTGCCGCGGGTGGGGTTCAGGTAGACCGGTTCCGTGCCCTGGGCCAGCCAGTCGGGCGAGAGCCCGTGGCTGCGGAAGAGCTTGAGGAACCAGTCGGCGGGCACCGAGCAGCGGCGCTTGGCGTCCGATATGCTCGACTGCCGGACGTCCAGAACCTCCGCCAGCTGCACTTGGGTCCGCGCCCCGGTGGCCTTCTTGATGCGTTCGAGAACCTCGTTGAACCAGCGCTCGAGGTTTTCGTCGCACTTCTTCTTGTTCTTGGGCATATGCGCTCCCTTATCAGGTGGTGAATACTTGGTCACAACTAAATGCGTTGTTATATCTACCAACTTATAGTGCTTCTCTGTTGGTTGAAGCCCGTTGTTCCATCGATATGAATGCTTCCCCCTCTGTTGATTCCCAGCAAATGAGCTCACGCGAGACAGCAAACCCCTTCACTGTGATCCCCTCGCGCCTCTGCTTCCATCCGAATCTTTTGTCTGCTTCGTGTTCTCCTTCGCGAAAATAGAGGTCTAGTAGACAGAGCCTGTCCGAATGTCAAGAAAGCATTCGGGAACCGGCGGCGCGCCTTGCTCGAGCCGTTCCCATGAGAAAGAATATAGCAGATTTTTGAAGAGGGAAGTGAGCACCCGCTCAAATTCATGAAAAAATAATGTCCCCGGTAGTTGCTGGGAAATACGTGGCAAATGAGCCCGGCCAGGGCGCGGGGGCCGAACCGTGCTGTCGGAGGGGGGGCCGCGCCGCCCGCGCGCGGGGCGGGGGGAGCGCCTACATTCATGCCGTGCGAGGGCAGGGATGCCCGCGTTTGATGGAGAGAGGCTGGGAAGGGTTGAAAAAAGCCGCGCACCGTCCTTTGGTGAGCACGGTGCGCGGCGGAGAGGTGTTGGAATGCGTGTTCGTGCGGCTACTGGAAGTAGCGCAGGAACGGGCTGCCGGGAGTCAGGACCAGCCGCGTGTTGTCCTTGAGCGAGGACTCGTACGCCTCGAGACTGCGCTTGAAGGCGTAGAACTCCGGCGACTGGCCGTAGGCCTCGGCGTAGGTCCGGGTGGCCTTGGCGTCGCCCTCGCCGCGGATGGTCGAGGCCTGGCGCTCGGCCTCGGCCAGGAGCACCGTGCGCTCCTTGTCGGCCTGGGCCCGGATCTTGGCGGCTTCCTCCTGGCCCTCGGAGCGGTACTGCTTGGCCTGGCGTTCGCGTTCGGCCTGCATGCGGCCGAAGATGGCCCGCTCGTTCTCGGGCGGCAGGTCGGTGCGCTTGATGCGCACGTCCACCACGGTCATGCCGTAGGGCGAGAGCAGCTCCTGGGAGCGCTTCACCACCTGCTCCATGATTTCGGTGCGCTTCTCCGAGACCACCTCGATAAGGGTGTGGCGGCCCAGGGCCTCGCGCAAGGCCGCGTAGGTGATGTCGTCGAGCCGGGCCTGGCCCCCGGGGATGCCGCGCACGCTCTGGTAGAATCGCAGCGGGTCGCTGATGCGCCACTTGGTGTAGTGGTCCACCACCATGGCCTTCTTGTCCTGGGTGAGGATCTCGGCGCGCTTGGCGTCGTAGTCCAGGACCCGGGCGTCGAAGAAGATGGCGGCCTGGATGAAGGGCGCCTTGACGTGCAGGCCGGGCTTGAGCGGGCCGGCGACCGGCTTGCCCAGCTGGAGCACGATGGCCGTCTCGGTCTGGTCCACGATGAACAGGCTCTGGGCCAGGAGCAGGGCCAGGATCACGGCCCCGGCCACGAGGAAGATCTGTTTGCGGGTCATGGTTTCTTGGCCCCCTCGGCGGGCTTGGGCGGCTCCAGGGCGGGGAGAGGCAGGTAGGGCACGGCCCGCTCCAGGGCCTTGTCCGTGAGCACGAGCTTTTCCGTGGCCGGGTTGCCGAGCACGCGCTCCATGGTCTCCAGGTACAGGCGCTGGCGGGTCACGTCCTTGGCCCGGTTGTACTCCCCGAGCACGGCCAGGAAGCGGGAGGCCTCGCCCTGGGCCTTGCGCACCAGGCTTTCGCGGTAGGCCTCGGCCTCGTTGATGATGACCGCGGCCTGGCCGCGGGCCTTGGGCAGGATGTCGTTGCGGTAGGCGTCGGCCTCGTTGATGAAGCGGCTCTTGTCCTCGCGGGCGCTGGCCACGTCCTTGAAGGCCTCGATGACCTCGCTGGGCGGGTGCACGTACTGCATCTGCACGGCCACCACCTTGATCCCGGCCTGGTAGCGGTCCAGGATGAACTGCATGAGGTCGCGGGTCTGGACCTGGATCTCGTCCTTGCCCGAGGTGAGCGCGGCGTCGATCTTGCTCTTGCCCATGACCTCGCGCATGGCCGCCTCGGCCGAGCCGCGCACCGCGCCCTCGGGGTCGGCCACGTTGAAGAGGTAGTCCTCCGCGTCCTTGACCACGAACTGCACCGTGAACTGCACGTCCACGATGTTCTCGTCGCCGGTGAGCATGAGCGACTCCTCGGGCACCGGCCGGGTGGCGGCCTGGGAGTCGCCCTGGCGGCCCACGGTGCGGAAGCCGAACTCCATGCGCTGGATGCGGGTGACCTTGGGGGTGGTCACGCTTTCCACCGGAAAGGGAATGTGGTAGTGCGGTCCCGGCCCGGTGGTCCGGTCAAAGGCCCCGAACCGCTGGACCACGCCCACCTCGTCGGGCTCCACGATGTAGATGCCGGAGAGCGCCCAGAGGACCGCCACGAGGAGCGCCAGGACGCGTCCGGGCGGCAGGCGGAGGCCCTTGATGCGCTTGAACTTGTCGGCGATGTCCCCGAGGTCCGGCGGGACCTGGCCGGGGCCGCGCTGACGGCGTTGCTGCTCTTGCAGTTTTTCCCAATCCCAGTTCATATTCCCCTTGCATACGCAAGGAACGGCGCAAAGGTCAAGAAAAGCCGGTCCACGGGGCCGGAATGTGCAAGGACGATACATGAAGGACATCAATCCCGGCGTTTTCCGGGCCTACGACATCCGCGGCGTGGTGGACCAGGACCTGGACGGCGACTTCGCCGAGGACCTGGGCCGGGCCTGCGGCGCGCTCTTCGCCTCCCGCGGGCTGGACCGGGCCGTGCTGGGCCACGACTGCCGGGCCAGCTCGCCGCAGTACCTGGAGCGCCTGGCCCTGGGGCTCACGGCCTCGGGCCTGGACGTGCTGGTCATCGGCCAGGTCTCCACGCCCGTGCTCTACTATGCGGTGAAGCATTTCGGCCTGGCCGCCGGGGTCATGGTCACGGCCAGCCACAACCCGCCGCAGTTCAACGGCTTCAAGATCTGGTGCGGCGAGACCACCCTGCACGGCCACGGCGTGCGCGCCCTCTACGAGCGCATGCGCGAGCGGGCCTTCGTCGAGGCGGCCCGGCCCGGCCTGGTTTCGCGCCACGACGTGCTGCCCGCCTACCTGGACGAGCTGGCCGCCCAGCTCACCCTGGCGCGGCCGCTGCGCGTGGTGGTGGACGGCGGCAACGGCGCGGCCGGGGAGATCACGGCCCGGCTCCTGGAGCGCGTGGGCTGCATCGTGCACCGGCTCTTCTGCGAGCCGGACGGCCGGTTCCCCAACCACCACCCGGACCCGGTGGTGGAGGAGAACGTGCGTCAGCTCTCGGCCGAGGTCCTGGCCAAAGGCGCGGACTTCGGCGTGGGCCTGGACGGCGACGGCGACCGCATCGGGGCCGTGGACGAGACCGGCCGGCTGCTCTACGGCGACCAGCTCCTGGCCCTCTACGCCCGCAGCCTGCTCAAGCGGCGGCCCGGCCAGACCGTGATCGGCGACGTGAAGTGCTCGCACCTGCTCTTCCGCGACATCGAGGCCCACGGCGGCGTGCCGCTCATGGCCGCCACCGGGCATTCGCTCATGAAGGCCAAGCTCCTGGAGACCGGCGCGGCCCTGGCCGGGGAGATGAGCGGCCACATGTTCTTCGCGGACCGCTTCTTCGGCTTTGACGACGCCTCCTACGCGGCCCTGCGCCTGGCCGAGGTCCTGGACCGGAACCCGGGCCGGCCGCTTTCGCAGCTCCTGGGCTGGCCGGCGGTGGTGAACACGCCGGAGCTGCGCGTGGATTGCCCCGAGGAGCGCAAGTTCGCGGTGGTGGAGCGGGCCGGGCGGGAGTTCCGCGCCCTGGCCGCGCGGCACGGCTGGCAGTACGACGGCACCGACGGGGTGCGGCTCACCTTTCCCCGCGGCTGGGGCCTGGTGCGGGCCTCCAACACCCAGGCCGCCCTGGTCCTGCGCTTCGAGGCCGAAAGCGCGGCGGACCTGGCCATGATCCGGCAAACCATGGAAGAGCCGGTCATGGCCTGGATTGCGGCCGGTTCCTAGAAAAGCGAAAAGGCGGGTTTTCCCGCCTTTCCGTGAAAGGGGCTATGCCCCCTTGTCCCGGCAGCACTTCTTGTACTTCTTGCCCGAGCCGCAGGGGCAGGGATCGTTGGGTCCCACCTTGGGCGCGCTGCGGCGCTTGGGCTCCTTGGCCTTGGCCTTGGTCTCGCCGCTGCCCGTGTACTGGAGGTCCCGGGCCGTCTCCTTGTGCTGGAACTCCTCCTCGCGCACCTCGGCCTTGATGCGCAGGTGGCAGAGGGCGCGCACGGAGTTCTCCTTGATGTTCTCCAGCATGTCGCGGAACAGCTCGAAGCCCTCGCGCTTGTACTCCTGCTTGGGGTCCTTCTGGCCGTATCCGCGCAGGCCGATGCCGTCGCGCAGGTGGTCCATGTTGAGCAGGTGCTCCTTCCAGTTGCGGTCCAGGGACTCCAGCAGGAAGTAGCGGGCGATCTCGCGGTAGTGGTCCGGGGCCGCGGCCCGGAGCAGGCCGGTGATCTCCCGGAACCAGGCCATGGCCTTGGCCTTGTCCGGCAGGCCGCTGCGGAACTCGGGGAAGCGCTCGAAGTCGAAGACCTCGACCAGCCGGGAGCGGACCATCTCGGCCATGTCCGGGTCCATGCCCTTGCCCTCGGAGGCCGGGCCCAGGATGCCCATGAGCACGTCGTCGGCGTACTCCTCCACGATCTCGTCTATGTTCTCGGCGTACATGAGTTCGCGGCGCTGGGAATAGATGACCTCGCGCTGCTGGTTCATGACGTTGTCGAAGTCGAGCAGCTGCTTGCGGATCTCGAAGTTGTGGGCCTCCACCCGTTTTTGCGAGCTCTCGATGGCCCGGGACACGAGCTTGTTCTCGATGGGCACGTCCTCTTCCATGCCCAGCCTGCCCATGAGCCCGGAGATGCGGTCCGAGCCGAAGAGCCGCATGAGGTCGTCGTCGAGAGCCAGGTAGAAGCGCGAGCTGCCCGGGTCGCCCTGGCGGCCGGAGCGGCCGCGCAGCTGGTTGTCGATGCGGCGGGACTCGTGGCGCTCGGTGCCGATGATGTGCAGGCCGCCCAGGCTGCGCACGCCCTCGCCCAGCACGATGTCCGTGCCGCGGCCGGCCATGTTCGTGGCGATGGTCACCTTGCCGCGCTGGCCCGCCTCGGCCACGATCTCGGCCTCCTTCTCGTGCTGCTTGGCGTTGAGCACGTTGTGCGGCACCCCGCGTTTCTTGAGCAGGGAGGAGACGAGCTCGGACTTCTCGATGGACACCGTGCCCACCAGCACGGGCTGGCCCCGGCGGTGGCAGTCCTCGATCTCCGCGGCGATGGCCTTGTACTTCTCGGCCTGGGTGCGGAAGATCATGTCCGGGTGGTCCGTGCGGATCATGGGCTTGTTGGTGGGCATGACGATGACGTCGAGACCGTAGATCTCCTTGAACTCCACGGCCTCGGTGTCGGCCGTGCCGGTCATGCCCGCCAGCTTGTCGTACATGCGGAAGAAGTTCTGGAAGGTGATGGAGGCCAGCGTCTGGTTCTCGGCCTCCACGGTCACGGACTCCTTGGCCTCCAGGGCCTGGTGCAGGCCGTCGGAGTAGCGCCGTCCGGGCATGAGCCGGCCGGTGAACTCGTCCACGATGACCACCTGGCCGTCTTTCACGATGTAGTCCACGTCGCACTTGAACAGGTGGTGGGCCTTGAGGCCCTGGAGCACGTGGTGCTGGAGCGTGATGTTGGAGGGGTCGAAGAGGTTCTCCACGCCGAGGAGCTTCTCGGCCTTTTCCACGCCGCGGTCGGTGAGGGTCACGGTGCGGGCCTTCTCGTCCACCTCGAAGTCGCCGTCGGGCGTGAACTCGTCGCCGCTCTTCAGGTTCGGCGGCCGCGGCGAGGAGCGCTTGAGCGCCGGGATGATGCTGTTCACCCGGCGGTACTGCTGGGTGGACTGCTCGGCCGGGCCCGAGATGATGAGCGGGGTGCGCGCCTCGTCGATGAGGATGGAGTCCACTTCGTCCACGATGGCGAAGTTCAGCTCGCGCTGGACCAGGGACTCCTTGTAGAACTTCATGTTGTCGCGCAGGTAGTCGAAGCCGAACTCGTTGTTCGTGCCGTAGGTGATGTCCGCGCCGTAGGCCTGCTGGCGCTCCTCGTCGCTGAGGCCGTGCACGATGACCCCGGTGGTCAGGCCCAGGAAGCCGTAGAGCCTGCCCATCCAGGCCGCGTCGCGTTTGGCCAGGTAGTCGTTCACCGTGACCACGTGCACGCCGCGGCCCGACAGGGCGTTGAGCACCACGGCCAGGGTGGCCACCAGGGTCTTGCCCTCGCCGGTCTTCATCTCCGCGATGTTGCCCTCGTGCAGGGCCAGGCCGCCGATGAGCTGGCAGTCGAAGTGGCGCATGTCGAGCGACCGCTTGCCCGCCTCGCGCACCAGGGCGAAGACCTCGGGCAGCAGGTCGTCGAGCTTGCGGCCCTGGGCCACTTCCTGTTTCCAGGCCGCGATTTTAGCCGGGAAATCGGCATCGGACAGGGCCTGCATCTGCGGCTCCAGGGCGCCCACGCGCTCCACCACCGGGCGGGCGCGCTTGAGATAGCGGTCGTTCTTGGAGCCGAAAAGAAGCTTGAGCATGGGATACTCCTTCCAAAAAATGGCGCGGCCGCGGGGCCGGGCCGTGAGCGAAAAAAAGGGAATCCGCCGAAGGAAAAGGCTAGGCCGCGGCGGGCGGGGCGCGTCCGGGGCGGCAGGGAAGGAGGACGCTTGCGGCGGGGGAAAGTTCGGGAGTCCGGACGGCGATGCCGGAAAACTGGCAGGAAACCGGCGCGCCTTGGACCAGGAGGGCGTGGCCGTGGTCCTGGGTCGCGCGGTCCAGGTCCTCGGCCCGGCGCGACTCCACCACGCGCAGCAGGCAGCCGCGCCACTTGGCCATGGCCGAGACCAGGCGCACGCGGGCCTGCTCCGGGGCCTCGGCCGGGACGCAGGTCCGGTCCGCGGCCAGCAGGGCTCCGGCCAGGATGGCCGCGCCCAGGGCCAGGCCCGGGGCGAGCACGCGCATGGGTTTGACGGTCATGGCCATTTCGTTCGCTGCTTTGGTCCGGTCAGCGCACGGCGAATTCCGCGCGCACCGTGACCATCACTTCCTTTTCCGGGGTGGAGGTGTCGTAGGCCCCGGCCCCGGAGACCTCCACGGAATCGGGGGCCAACACCTGCACCACGCCGATGCGCGCGGACTGGAGCGGGCCCACGCCGCGGCCGTCGCTGCGGGCGATCTCCTCGGCGCGGCGGCGGGCGTCCTTCACGGCCTGGCCGAGCATCTCCACGCGCATCTCCGGCAGGCGCGAGACATAGTACTCCAGCGCCATGGTGGTCAACAGCACGCCCTGGTCCAGCAGGGCCTGGTGGTCCATGGCCAGGGCCGCCAGCTTGGCCGTGTCCTGCGAGGTCGCGGTGAAATACTGACGCAGGGTCTGGGCGGGCGGGGCCGAGGGATTGGACTGATAGACCGGCTCCATGGTCACGGGCTGGATCTCCACGGCGTTCTCCGGCAGCCCGGCCTGGCGGAAAAAGGCCTGGAGCGCGGCCAGGTCCTCGCGCATGCGGGCGAAGCCCTGCATGAGCTGGGCCTCGGGCAGGGTGCGCGAGATGCTGCCCCGCCACTTGGCCACGTCGGCCACGGCCCGCACGCGGGCCGAACCCGTGGCCTCGATGGTGTTGCGCGGCAGGCGCGAGGAATACTGGGCCCAGGCCAGCAGGGCCAGGCCCAGGAACAGGCCCAGGGACAGGATCAGGGCCGGTCTGGCGTTCATGTTTCCTCCGTGGGCGTTTCCAGGGCGTCCAGCCAGTGCGCGGCGGCTGCGCCCGCCGGGGCGGCGGCCGCCAGCTCCATGGCGCAGGCCGTGCAGCCGGTGAGGGCCAGGCCTGCGCCCAGGTTGTCCCAGCGCCGGGCCGCCACGTCCGCGGCCAGGTCCGGCGCGGCCAGCTGGAGCACCCCGCCGAACCCGCAGCAGCGGGCCTCGGGCACGGCCAGCTCCAGGCCCGGGGCGGAGCGCAGCAGGTCCAGGTCCGGGTCCGGGTCCGGCGCATGGCAGGCGCAATGCCAGGCCAGGCCGCCGGGATTCCTGGTTAGCACAAAGCGCGCGCCATGCAAAATCCGGGACAGGGGGGTGAGCGCCGCGGCCCAGGCCTCCTGCTCGGCCTGGTCCTGGAAGCACTCCGCCGGGTAGGCGGCCAGCCCGGCCCGGCAGGAGGAGCAGAACACGGCCAACAGCGGCCGCCCGGCCCCGCGCCAGGCCGACACGTTGGCGGCCCGGGCCGCGGCCTGTTCGGGCAGGAGCCCGGCCGTGCCCAGGGGCGCGCCGCAGCACTGGAACGCGGCCTCGGCGCGGACCAGGCCCAGGCGGTCCAGCAGGGCCCGGGCCTTGTCCGGCCAGCGCGGGGCCAGACGCGCGCCCGCGCATCCGGCGAAGAGCGCCGCGCGCAGCCCGCGCCACTGCTCCGGCAGGGATGTGATGCCGAGGAACGGGGCGCAGCCCGGCTCCGGCAGGGCCCGCAGGCCCTTGAGCAGGGAGCCCAGGCGTTGGCGCAGGAAGTCCTGCGGGGCCAGCCGGGCGAAGGCGGCGGCCATGGGCTGGAGCGCCCCGCCCCGGGCCAGGCAGGCCTTCCAGAGCCAGCGGCGGAAATCCGGGTGCGCGGCGCGCAGGGAGACCACCAGGGCCGGGATGTCCGCGCCCTGGGGGCAGGCGGCCTTGCAGCGGCCGCAGCCCAGGCAGAGCCGGGCCAGGGCCTCGGCCGAGGGGGCCGGCCCGCGCTCGGCCAGCACGAACTTGGCCCGGGGCGAGAGCTCCTCGCGGCCCGTGGCGGCCAGCAGGGGACAGGCCTCCAGGCACTTGCCGCAGAGCACGCAGGCTGCGGCTTCGGGTCGGCTGGTCCGGGGAGGTTGCTGGGTCATGGGTGTCCGGCGCGGCAAGGGGGGACCCTGCGCCGCGTTCCTGCCCTTATAAACATTTCCCCGGCGTTGACCAGACTTTTGAAAGTGGGCTAGTGTGTAAGCAATTCCTTACTGTCACGGAGGCGCTTTATGATGCGGCTCATGTCCATCGGCACGCGGATTTTTCTTCTCCTGGGCGTCATCGGCTGCTTCGCGGCCGGGATCGTCCTGGCCTTCCTGCACAACGCGGGCAGGATCGAGGACCTGGGCGTGAGCCAGGTCCAGACCCAGATGCTGGATCTCCAGAAGCAGAAGCTCCAGGTGGCCACGCACAGCATGGCCCTGTCCCTGGGCCAGGGCCTGGCGGGCATCTCCGGCCAGGATGAGCGCGTGGAGTTCATTCGCCGGGCCGTGGACCCCATCCGCTTCGAGGAGGACAAGTCCGGCTACTACTTCGCCTACCAGGGCACGGTGAACGTGGCCCTGCCTCCCAAGAAGGAGATCCAGGGCAAGGACCTGGCCGAGACCAAGGACAAGAACGGGGTTTTCTACGTGCGCGAGCTGGCCAAGGCCGCGGCTGCGGGCGGCGGCTTCGTGCAGTACGTCTTTCCCAAGCCCGAGAAGGGCGACCAGCCCAAGCTGGGCTACGCCGAGATGATCCCGGGCACGGACATTTGGATCGGTACGGGCATCTACATCGACAACATCGAGAGCGCCAAGCAGGCCACCGCCCAGGCCATCAGCGACCTGGTGCGCGCCGACACCCAGCTCCTGCTCCTGGTCATCGGGGCCGTCTTTTTCCTGGGCCTGCTGCCCTTGAGCCTGGTGACCATCCGGGGCATCGTGCGGCCCTTGTCCCAGGCCACGGCCGCGGCGGGCTGCATCGCCGACGGCGACTACGGCGTGGACCTGGACGAGTCCGGCCGCGACGAGGTCGCCGCCCTGCAGAAGGCCCTCAACGCCATGGCCCGCACCCTGCGCGGGAACATCGCCCAGATCACGGCCAAGACCGCCGAGGCCGAGGAAAAGGCCGGGCTGGCCCAGAAGGCCCTGGCCGAGGCCGAGGAGGCCCGGGGCCGGGCCGACAGCGCCCGGCGCGAAGGCATCCTCCTGGCGGCCCGGCGGCTGGAGGCCATCGTGGAGAGCGTCACCGGCGCGGCCGAGGCCATCGCGGCCCGGATCCGGGAGATACGCTCCGGCACGGACGTGCAGCGCGACCGGCTGAACACCACGGCCACGGCCATGGAGGAGATGAACGCCACGGTCCTGGAAGTGGCCAAGAACGCCTCCGAGGCCGCGGAGATGGGCGCGGGCGCCAAGACCCAGGCCCAGCAGGGCGCGGAGGTGGTGGGCCGCTCCGTGGAGGCCCTGCGGACCACCTACGCCGAGGCGGACCGGCTCAAGGAGAACATGAACCAGCTGGGCTCCCAGGCCGAGTCCATCGGCAAGATCCTGGGCGTGATCAGCGACATCGCGGACCAGACCAACCTGCTGGCGCTCAACGCGGCCATCGAGGCGGCCCGGGCCGGCGACGCGGGCCGGGGCTTCGCCGTGGTGGCCGACGAGGTGCGCAAGCTGGCCGAGAAGACCATGACCGCCACCAAGGAGGTTGGCGAGGCCATCGGCGGCATCCAGGGCGCTGCCGCCCAGAACAACCAGGCCACCCAGAAGGTGCTCGCGGACCTGAGCCAGGCCGTGGACCTTTCCAACCGCTCCGGCGACGTGCTGCGGGCCATCGTCGCCGGGGTGGAGACCTCGGCGGACCAGATCCGGGGCATCGCCGCGGCGGCCGAAGAGCAGTCCGCGGCCTCGGAGGAGATCAACAAGGCCGTGGAGGAGATCAACGGCATCGCCGCGGCCACGGCCCAGGGCGTGGCCGACTCCATGCGGGCCCTGGAAGGCCTGGAGGAACAGACCGTGCGGCTGCGGGACCTGATCCGCGAGCTCAAGGAGGGCTAGTCCCTAGCCCCACTCCTTGCCCGGGTTCATGATGTTCCGGGGGTCGAACGCGGCCTTCACCGCGCGCAGCGCCGCCAGCTCCCCGGGCGGGTGCCGCCAGGCGATGTAGGGCCCCTTGGACAGGCCCAGGCCGTGCTCGCCGGTGAGCGTGCCGCCCAGGTCCAGGGCTGCGCGCAGGATGGATTCCTTGACGTTGTGGGCGCGCTTGAGCTGGTCCGGGTTCTGGGCGTCGTAGAGCACGTTCACGTGGATGTTGCCGTCACCCAGGTGGCCGAAGCAGGCCACGCGCAGGCGCTCCCGTTTCCCGGCCTCCCTGAAGGCGGCCACGGCCGCGGGAATCCGGCCCCGGGGCACGGCCACGTCCTCGCCGGACTTGTCCGGGCTCATGCGGTGCAGGGCCTGGCTCACGGTGCGCCGGATCTCCCAGAGCCGCTCCTCGGCCCCGGGGGTGGCCGCGGTCTCCAGGAGCAGGGGCCGGGCCGGCTCCAGGGCCGCGCGCAGGCGCTCCAGGTCGGCCAGCACGGCCCCTTCCGAGCCGTCCAGGCGGAAGAGCAGGGCCGCGCCCGCGCCCGGGGGGCAGAGGTCGCAGCCGGTGCGGGCCACGGCCTCCAGGGTCACGTCGTCCAGGAATTCCAGGGACACGGGCAGGATGCCCGCGGCGAAGCCCATGCGGGCCGCGGCCAGGGCCGCGTCCATGTCCGCGAAGGCGGCCAGGAGCGAGGCCTGGGCCTCGGGCAGGGGCAGGAGCTTGAGCGTCAGCCGGGTGATGATGCCCAGGGTCCCGCCGGAGCCCACGAAGAGGCGGGTCAGATCCAGGCCCGAGACGTCCTTGTGGCAGCGGCCGCCGGGCCGGATGATGCTGCCGCCGGGCAGCGCCGCGGAAAGCCCCAGCACGTAGTCGCGGGTCACGCCGTACTTCACGGCGCGCATGCCGCCCGCGCAGGTGGCCGCGTTGCCGCCCAGGGTGGAGTAGCCCGCGCTGGCCGGGTCGGGCGGGTAGTAGAGCCGCCTGGGCTTGAGCAGGGCCTGGAACTCGCCCGTGACCACGCCGGGCTCCACCTCGGCCGCGAAGTCCGCCTCGTCCACGTCCAGGACCCGGTTCATGCGCAGGAGCGAGACCACGACGCCGCCGTGCGCGGGCACGGCCCCGCCCACCCGGCTGGTGCCGCGGGCGCGGGGATAGACGGGGATGTCCTCGGCCTGGGCGAAGCGCAGGAGTTCGGCGATCTGCTCCTCGGTCTGCGGCCGCACCGCGGCCCAGGGCAGGGCGAAGCGGCCCGAGGAGTCCACGGCCAGGGGCGCGGCCTGCTCCGGGTCCAGGATGAGGCCGTCGCCCGGGAAGAGCTGGCTGAGAAAATCGCGTTGGTTGTCGGTGAGCAT